>DASZIL010000001.1:0-6208 GCA_035949255.1 Beijerinckiaceae bacterium
CGCGAGACCGCTTCCCACAGCGTCTTTTCCATCTCCGGCGTCTTCGGCGGAAAGAATTCGAAGGAAACCGTGACCCCGCTCGAACCTGGAAGACGCGAAACCGGCAATTTGTGCTGGGACATGGCTCTTCCCTTCACGCGACATGCATCAAGGCGGGTGGAGCATCGTTGACGACGCGCGGATCGCGGCCGAGCCAGAGCGTCACCGTGAGCTTGCCGGGATCGCCGTCCGGAGGCGCAAGGTCGCGCACCGAAGCGGCATCGAGACCACAAGTGCGCATCCAGCCGGCGATCTGCTCATGCGTGAAGCCGAGCCGGCGATGGCCCGAGGTCTCGCGCAGCTGCTCCATCCGGTGGGTGGCGAAATCGACAATGAGCAGGCGCCCCGAGGGCGCGACGAGCCGCGCCGCCTCGGCGACGGCGCGTTGCGGGTCGTCGAGATAGTGCAGCACCTGATGGATGACGACGAGATCGAAGCTGTCGCGCGGCAGCGAGAGGGCGTAGATGTCGCCTTGCCGCAGATCGACATTCGTCAGCCCCGCCGCCTGCATATTGGCGCGCGCCACCGAGAGCATCGCATGGCTCGCGTCGACGCCGACGGCGCGCGTGGCGAGCGGCGCCACGAGCTTCAGGATCTGCCCGGTCCCGGTGCCGAGATCGAGCACGCTGCGCAAGGGCCTCTCGCCGACGGCCTCGGCGATCGCGGCCTCGACGGCGTGCTCGGGCACATGCAGCGAGCGCATCAGGTCCCATTGGGGAGCAAGCTTGGCGAAGAAGGCTTGCGCCGCGGCCGAGCGCTGTTTGCGAACGGTGGCGAAACGCTCCCGATCGGCGCCGGTGACGGGATCGTTCCGATCGAGCGACGCGATGATGCGGCGCAGGAACTCGGCTTCCTTCGTGCCTTCCGCGAGGCGGTAGAACACCCAGGAGCCTTCGCGATAGCGCATCAACAGCCCCGCCTCGACCATCACCTTGAGGTGCCGCGAGATGCGGGGCTGGGATTGCCCGAGAATTTCGGTGAGGTCGGAAACAGTGAGCTCCCCCTCGCCGAGAAGGGCGAGAATGCGAAGCCGCGTCTCCTCGCCCGCCGTACGGAGCACCGGCAGCACCGCGGCGAAGGGCAGAGTTCCCAAGGGCGAATTTCCCATGACGACGCGCGATCTTTCAAAATGACATAAGGATATGTTTATTTCATTTTCTCTCCTGACGCAAGTTCTGAGCTACCAACCGCGAGGCTTCGCGGCCCTTTCCGCGCGACAGAATGGGGCAGCGTCGGGCGAGAAGCGCGTGAGAAGCGGGGAGCGGCCGGATCGCTAGCCACCAAATCTCTCCCTTTGCGGAAGAGATCGAACTCGTGGCCCTCGGTTGCAGGAGCACTCCGTTTCGGGCGGGCTGCGCGTGAGGTTTTAGCGCTCTCCTTCTCCCGCGCTCTTTGCGCGGGAGAAGGAGAGAGCCCCCTACCCCGCCTTCTCGAGCGCGAAGACGAGCTTCATCCCGTCGATCTCGTCCTCGACGCGACGGCCGCGGGGCTCGGATTCGAGATCGAGCCCGACGCTCAAGGTCTCGCCCATCACATAGTCGGCGTGATGCTTCACGGCGTCAGCGAGCGCGCCCTCGAGCTTGGCGGTGAGCGCGATGCGGTCGGTGACCGCAAGCCCCGCATCCTTGCGGGCGTTCTGCACGAGGCGCACGAAATCGCGAGCCCTTCCCTCTTCCTGAAGAAGCGGGTCGATGCTGGCGTCGAGCACCACGAGGCCCTGGCCCTTCGCGATGGGCTCGGCCGCCACGCCCTCCCTGGTGATGAGGCGCATCGCGAAATCGGACTTGTCGAGCACGATGCCGGCGATCTCCACGCGCCCATCCTCGCGCTCCTGCCAACGCCCTTCCTTGGCGGCCGGCAGAACTTCCTTGATCCTGGCGCCGATCTTGGCGCCGATCTTCGGGTTCACCTTGAGCTCGCGCGTGCCATGAGCGGAGGGCTCATCCGAGAGCACCACCTCCTTGACGTTCACCTCCTCGGCGATGATGTCCTTGAAGGGCGTAAGGATATCGGCGTCGGGATGGGCGACGGTGAGCTTGCGCAAAGGCAGGCGCACCCTCAAGCGCCGGGCTTCGCGCAATCCCAAGGTGGCCGAGGAGACCTCGCGCGCGAGATCCATCTGGCGCACGAGCTTCTCTTCGAGCGGCAGCTTCTCCACATCGGGCCAATCGGCAAGGTGCACGCTCTTCTCGCCCGTGAGCGCGGTGAAGATGCGCTCGGTGACGAAGGGCAGGAGGGGCGCCAGCGCCCGGCACGTCAAGGTCAGCGCCGTGAAGAGCGTGTCGAAGGCATCCTGCTTATCGGCGCTCACGCCCTCGGCCCAGAAGCGCTGGCGGCTGCGGCGGATGTACCAGTTGTTCAGCGCCTCGATGAAGGGCGGCACCGCCGCATAGGCGCCGGGCAAATCGTAATGGTCGAGACGCTCCTCCACGGACGCGATCATCTCGCGCGTCTTCGCCAGGATGTAGCGATCGAGCACGCCCTTCTGATCGGTGCGCGCCTTCGCTTTCACCCCGTCGATATTGGCGTAGAGGGTGAAGAAGTAATAAGCGTTCCAGATCGGCAGGATCGCCTGGCGCATGGCCTTGCCGATATCGGCGCGCGAGACCGCGATGTCGCCTCCCGACATCACGGGCGAGGAGAGCATGTACCAACGCAGCGCGTCGGCGCCGAAATTCTCGAAGACGTCCGTCGGATCGGGATAGTTCTTCAGCCGCTTCGACATCTTCTGATGGTCGTCGCCGAGCACGACGCCATGGCAGATGCAGTTCTTGAAGGGCGCGCGATCGAAGAGCGCGGTCGACAACACCATCAGCGTGTAGAACCAGCCGCGCGTCTGGGCGACGTATTCGACGATGAAGTCGCCGGGGAAATTCGCGTCGAAGCGCTCCTTGTTCTCGAAAGGGTAATGGAGCTGGGCAAAGGGCATCGAGCCCGATTCGAACCAGCAATCGAGCACTTCCGGCACGCGCCGCATCATGGATTTGCCGGTCGGATCGTCAGGGTTCGGCCGGGTCAGCTCATCGATCATCGGCCGATGCAGGTCGAGCGGCCGCAGGCCGAAATCGCGCTCGATCTCGTCGAGCGAGCCATAGACATCGGTGCGCGGATATTTCGGATCGTCGCTCACCCAGACCGGGATCGGCGCGCCCCAGAAGCGGTCCCGCGAGATGTTCCAATCGCGCGCATTGGCGAGCCAATTGCCGAAGAGCCCGTCGCGGATATGGGAAGGCACCCAGTCGATGCCCTGGTTGAGCGTGACCATGCGGTCGCGAAACGCCGTGACCTTCAGATACCAGGAGTTCACCGCCTTGTAGATCAAGGGCTCGTCGGTGCGCCAGCAATGGGGGTAATTGTGCCGATACTGCTCATGGCGAAGCACGACGCCCTTGGCTTTTAGGTCCTTGATGATCTTCGGATTCGCCTCGTGGATGACGTTGAGGCCCTCATAATCTCGAACCTCGGAGGTGAAGCGCCCGGCGACGTCGACGGGAACGACGATCGGTATCCCCTCGGCCCTCGCGAGCTCCATATCCTCCTCGCCGAAGCCAGGCGCGATATGCACCACACCGGTGCCGTCCTCGACGCCCACGAAATCGGCCGGGAAGACTCGAAAGGCTTCCCGCGCGTAGTCCTTGAAATAGGGGAAGAGCGGCTCGTAGCTGCGCCCCACGAGATCGGCGCCCTTCACGGTCTTGACCTGCGTGTATTCCTTGAGCTCGCGCTCGTAGCGTTCGAGCGTCGCTTGCGCCAGGATGAGGCGTTCGCCGTCCTTTTCCACGACGGCGTAATCGAGCGCGGGATTCACGGCGAGCGCCAGATTGGACGGCAAGGTCCAGGGCGTCGTCGTCCAGGCGAGGAGCTTTCCGGGCTCGGCGTAGCCGGAATGGCCGCGCTCGGCGGGCTTCAGCGTGAACGCCACCGTGAGCGCCGGGTCGTCGCGCTCGCGATAGGAGTTGTCGAGGCGCGTCTCGAAATTCGAGAGCGGCGTCTGCACCGCCCAGCTATAGGGCACGACGCGATAGCCCTCATAGATGAGGCCTTTGTCGAAGAGCGTTTTGAACGCCCACATGACGCTCTCCATGTAGGAGAGGTCCATGGTCTTGTAGTCGTTCTCGAACGACACCCAGCGCGCCTCGCGGGTGACGTACCACTCCCATTCCTTGGTGAAGCGCTGCACGGAGCTGCGGCAGGCCGCGTTGAAATTCGCGATGCCCCATTCGAGGATGGCGTTGCGGCCGGAGACGCCCGTCTCCTTCTCGACCTCGAGCTCCGCCGGCAGGCCATGGCAATCCCAGCCGAAGCGCCGCTCCACATGGCGCCCGCGCATCGTCTGGTAGCGCGGCACCAGATCCTTGACGAAACCGGTGACGAGATGCCCGTAATGGGGAAGGCCGTTGGCGAAGGGCGGGCCGTCGTAAAAGACGAACTCGTTCGACTTGCCGTCGATGACGCGCGGACGGTTCGCGACCGAGGCCTCGAAGACGCGCTCGCGCTTCCACCTTTCGAGAATCTCCTTCTCGATCGCCGAGAAACGCGGGTTCTGCTCGGCCGGCGGATAGATGTGAGCGCGCTCGTTCATTCTCATCAATGCGGAAGCTTCGATCGAGCCGCTCATTTGGGCGAAGCGAAGCGGCGCGTCAATGCGCGAGCCGGTTACGCACTTGGTTCGACGTCGCCCCGGCGTCCTGCCCGCGCTTGGCGCGGGCATCCACGCCTTCCTTTTTGAGGGCGTACAGGCGTGGATGGCCGGGCCGAAGCCCGGCCATGACGTTCTAGGCGGCCTCGACCAAGGCCCTCGCCAGGCTCTCGAACAAGCCGCGTCCATCGGTACCGCCGACCAGGGGGTCCACGAGGTTCTCGGGATGCGGCATCAGGCCGAGCACGCGCAGATTCTCCGAATAAATGCCGGCGATGGCATGGGTCGCGCCGTTCGGATTGGCCGCTTCGCTCAACCCGCCTCGCGCGTCGCAATAGCGGAAGGCGACGAGCCCCTCGCCCTCGAGCCGCGCCATCGTCGCATCATCCGCGACATAATTGCCTTCACCATGAGCGACGCAGACCTTGATGGCCTGATGCTTCGCATAGGCATTGGTGAAGGGCGTGTCGGCGCGCTCGACCCGCAAATGCTGGAAGCGGCAAACGAAATGCATCCCCGCATTGCGCATCAGTACGCCCGGCAAGAGCCCCGCCTCGCAGGCGATCTGGAAACCGTTGCAGATGGCGAGCACGAGGCCGCCGCGCTTCGCATGGGCGCCGACGGCCTCCATGACCGGGCTTCGCGCAGCGATCGCGCCGCAACGCAGATAATCGCCATAGCTGAACCCGCCGGGGAGCACGACGAGATCGATACCGGTGGGAAGCTCGCTCTCGCCGTGCCAGATCATCCGCGCCTCACGGCCGGTGACGAGCCGCAGCGCGCGCGCCGCGTCGTCTTCGCGATTGACGCCGGGGAAGCGGATGACGGCGGCTTTCATTCCGGTGGGTGACCGTCGATTTGCATGGCCATCACGAAATCATCGAGATTTTTTCGAGCGGTCGGAAGCGTCATCGCGGCAGACTCCATCCTCACCAGCGAGCCGCCGGCAAAAATTAAGAGCTCGACCCTTTCGTATGGGCCTTTATCGCTCAACATATCGAAATTCGATCGAATCGCATAATAGCCGCGAAGCTTCTCCACGGAAGCGGAAACGAGCTTGGACTCGCGAAGCCCTTGCGCGTTGGGCAAGGTCTCGTTCAATTTCTCATTTGCCTTGGGAGCCTCGGTCTTCACATATTTGTCGAGCGCGACGGGATCGGGTCGCGGCGTCGGGCTCTTTGTGACCGCGATCGTGACGACGCTGTTGTCGGGACAGGAAAGCGGCCTGCACCGCCATTGATCCCTGTCGTTGACCCTCTGATAGACCCATTTGGCGGGGTCGGGCGAGGGCGTGCGAACAACCGTGTTGAATTCGGGCGGAACGTCGGGGAGAGCGGCTTGAACTGTGCCGTTCGTGCCGGCCTGCTGGCATCCGCAGAGAGCGAGCGCGACAAACCCCGCGCAAGCGAGTTTCATAAGATTCATAAAGGCCTCGAGGGTGAAGAAGGGTGCCGATGAAGATAGCCGGCTGTGAAAGCGAATCGTCGCGAAAGTCAAATCACGTCGACGCGATAATCCTCGATCACCGTG
>DASZIL010000002.1:0-12705 GCA_035949255.1 Beijerinckiaceae bacterium
TCTCGCGCCGCTCGCGCATGCCTTCGCGGTGCTGGCGGGCGAGGGCGAAGCTGAGTTCAAGGGACGCGTTCTGCCGGGCCTCGAGGCGCTGGCCTCGGCTGGGCTTTCGCCCGTCGTGCTCGGCCCAAAGGATGCGATCGCACTCATCAACGCGAACGCCGCCTCTGTCGGCACCGGCGCGCTCGTCATCACCGATGCCGAAACCACGCTCGACGCCATGCTCGCCGCGCTCGCGCTCAGTCTCGAGGCTTTTCGCGGCAATACGAGCCCGATTGACTCGCGCGCCGTCGCGCTTCGCCCGGTGCCTGGCCTCACCGAGGTCGCGTGGCGCCTGCGCAAGCTCCTGGCCGGCAGTGAGCTCAAAAAACCCGAGGCCGCGCGCCGCGTCCAGGATCCTCTGTCCTTCCGCTCGGGCGCCCCGATCCTCGCCGCGCTCGCCGACACGCTGGCCCGGGCGCGCACCGCGATCGAGCTCGAGCTCGAAGGCGCGGGCGACAATCCGGCGATCGTCGACAATGACGGCAGCATTCTTTCGACCGCCGGCTTCGACGTGACGCATCTCGCGCTCGCCTTCGAGACGCTCGGGCTCGCGCTCGCGCAAGCGGCCGGCGCGAGCTTCTGGCGCATCGTCAAGCTGATGAATGCGGGGCTGACCGATCTGCCGCGCTTCCTTACGCCGCGCGGGGCGAGCCGCACCGGCTTCGGCACGGTGCAAAAGACCGCAGCCTCCCTCGAAACCGAGATCCGGCGCCTGGCCCAACCGGCGATGCTGTTCTCGGGGCCCGTCGCCGACGGCATCGAGGATATGGCCTCTATGGCGCCGCGTGTCGTGGCGAAGACCGCGGAAGCCTTCACCCATATGAGCCGGCTTGCGGCCGTCGAGCTCATCGTCGCGGCGCAAGCGCTCGATTTGCGCGCACCCGCCCGCATCGCGCCGAAGATCGCCGCCATCCAGGCGAAGATCCGCGCCGTGGTGCCAAAGCTCGACGAGGATCGGCCCACGGGGCGTGATGTCGAGGCGCTCGCGCGTGAGATCAGAGCCGGGCGCCTCGCGGGAACGGCGAGCGGCTCCTGAGCCTCTCCTGCTTGCTTGATTTTCAAGGTGGGTGGCGAATAGGGAAGAGCGAATGGAAGCGGGTTTCGGCTCGCAACTCAAGGCTTGCTCCTTTATGATGGCGAGGAACCCTCGACACCGTCCGCATCGCCTGCCTCACGGAAGCTCTCTTGCGCTATTCGGTCTTCTCCGTCCTTTCCCAGGCCCTCAAAGGCAATACCGGCTGGAAGCCGGTGTGGCGCGAGCCAGAGCCCAAGGCCGAATACGACGTCGTCCTCGTCGGCGGCGGCGGACATGGCCTCTCGACCGCCTATTACCTTGCCAAGAATCACGGCATCACCAATGTCGCCGTGGTCGAGCGCGGCTATATCGGCTCCGGCAACATCGGGCGCAACACCACGATCATCCGCTCGAACTACGGCGAGCACGGCAACATCCCCTTCTACGAATGGTCGCTGAAGCTTTGGGAGGGGCTGGAGCAGGACATCAACTACAACGCCATGGTGAGCCAACGCGGCGTGCTCAACCTCTACCATTCGGACGCGCAGCGAGACGCGGCCGCGCAACGCGGCAACACCATGCGGATGCATGGCGTCGATGCCGAGCTCCTCGATGTCGAGGGCGTGCGCAAGCTCGTTCCCAATTTGAATTTCGACAATGCGCGTTTCCCGATCCATGGCGGGCTCTTTCAGCCGCGCGGCGGCACGGTTCGCCATGATGCCGTCGCCTGGGGTTATGCGCGAGCGGCCGATATGCGCGGCGTCGATATTCTCCAGCATTGCGAAGTCACCGGCATAAGGGTCGAGAACGCGCGGGCGCTCGGGGTCGAGACGGCCAAGGGCTTCATTAAGGCGAAGAAGATCGGGCTTGCCTGCGCCGGGCGCTCCTCGCAAGTCGCCGCCATGGCGGGGCTTCGCCTGCCGATCGAGAGCCATGTCCTGCAAGCCTTCGTGTCGGAGGGCGTGAAGCCGCTCATCGACACCGTGATCACTTTCGGCGCGGGGCATTTCTACATCAGCCAGTCGGACAAGGGCGGCCTCGTCTTCGGCGGCAATATCGACGGCTATAATTCCTATGCGCAGCGCGGCAATCTGCCGGTGATCGAGGAGGTGATGGAGGAGGCGGTCGCCATGTTCCCCTCGATCGGGCGGCTGCGCGTGCTGCGCCATTGGGGAGGGTTGATGGATATGTCGATGGACGGCTCGCCGATCATCGACAAGACGCCGATCGACAACCTTTATCTCAATTGCGGCTGGTGCATCGGCGGCTTCAAAGCGACACCCGCCTCCGGCTGGTGCTTCGCGCATCTGATCGCGCAGGACGCCCCTCACGATGTCGCGGCGGCCATGCGCCTTGATCGTTTCGCGACCGGCCGGCTCATCAACGAGAGCGGCACCGGCGCGCAGCCGAACCTGCATTAGGGATAAGAGCGATGCGCATCCCTTGTCCTCATTGCGGCGAACGAGATGTCGGCGAGTTCGCCTATTACGGCGACGCGACCAAGCGGCGCCCCGATGGAGCTTCGGACATCGAAGCCTTCTTCGACTATGTCTATCCGCGCGACAATCCGGCCGGCCCCCATCGCGAGCTCTGGTATCACCTTGGCGGCTGCCGCGCCTGGCTCGTCGTGAACCGCGACACGCGCACGCATGAAATCTTCGGCGCCGAGGTCGCGTACAAGGCAGGAGCGCCGGGCGCCGAGGCGGGCAGCCCATGACCACGACGAGCGCAAACGTGGGAGAGACGTTATCGCGGAGCGAGACGAGCACGCCCACGGCCGGCGTTCCACAGCCGGCGCGGCTCGCGAGCGGCGGCCTCATCGACCGCGCGCGTTCCCTGCCCTTCAGCTTCGACGGCCGCAAGCTCTTCGGCCATCCCGGCGACACGCTCGCTTCCGCGCTCGTCGCCAATGGGGTGAAGCTCGTCGGGCGCTCCTTCAAATATCACCGCCCGCGCGGCATCTTGTCGGCGGGGCCGGAAGAGCCCAGCGCTCTCGTCGAGCTTCGCTCCGGCGCAAGGCGCGAGCCGAACACGCGCGCCACCTCGATCGAGCTCTTCGACGGTCTCGAGGCGGCAAGCCAGAACCGCTGGCCGTCGCTCGCTTTCGACCTGATGGCCGCTGGCTCCGTCTTCTCGCCGTTCCTGGCGGCGGGTTTCTACTACAAGACCTTCATGTGGCCCGCCTCCTTCTGGGAGAAAGTCTACGAGCCGCTGATCCGCCGCGCGGCCGGCCTTGGACGGGCGCCCGAGGGGATCGACCCCGACCATTACGAGAAGGCGCATGCGTTTTGCGACGTGCTCGTCATCGGCTCAGGCGCGGCCGGGTTGATGGCGGCGCTCTCCGCAGCGCGCTCGGGCGCACGCGTCATCCTCTGCGAAGAGGATTTCCGCCTCGGCGGGCGGCTCCTCTGCGAGCGCGGTCTCATCGGCGGCGAGGCGGCACCCGAGTTCGTGCAGCGCATCGAGGCGGAGCTTCGCTCCTTCCCGGATGTGCGGGTGATGACCCGCACCACCTTGTTCGGCACTTATGATCACGGCACCTATGGGGCGCTCGAACGCGTCAACGATCATATCGCGCTCCCCCCGCCTTTCGAGCCGCGCCAGCGCGCCTGGCGCATCGTCGCCAAGCGCTGCGTCCTCACCGCCGGCGCGATCGAGCGTCCGCTCGTCTTCGGCAATAATGACCGCCCTGGCGTGATGCTCGCGGGCGCCGTGCGGAGCTATCTCAACCGCTTTGCCGCGCGGCCCGGCCGACGCGCCGTCGTGTTCGCCAACAACGACGATGCGGCAAGCGTGGCCGTCGATCTTCACGCCGCGGGCGTGGAGGTCGCGGCGCTCGTGGATCCCCGGCCCGAGACCAAGCCTTCGAGCGTGGCGCTCGCCGAAAAAACGGGCGCGCGCCTCATAGCGGGCGGCGTCGTCACGGGCGCCATCGGTGGGCCCGCCGTCCGTGCGGTCGAGGTCCGCGAGGCCAATGGCCGATCGAGCCGTGTCGCTTGCGATGTCGTCGCCATGTCGGGCGGCTTCAGCCCGAACCTGCATCTTGCGACGCATCTCGGCGGACGTCCCGTGTGGGACGAGACGATCGCGGGGTTCGTGCCGGGCGACACGCCGCGCGGCATGGCGGCCGCGGGCGCCGCGCGCGGCACTTATGATCTCGCCGATTGTCTTGCTGCCGGCGCCAAGGCAGGCGCCGAAGCGGCGGATGCGGTGGGCTTCCAGACGCGGCCGTCTGCCGTGCCTCAAGTCGAGCCGCAAAGCGCCGCCGTGACGCCGCTTTGGCGCGTCCGCGGACATAAGGGCAAGGCCTTCATCGATTTCCAGAACGACGTCACCGACAAGGACATCGAGCTCGCCGAGCGCGAAGGCTTCCGCTCCGTCGAGCATCTGAAGCGCTACACCACGCTCGGCATGGCGACGGACCAGGGCAAGACCGCCAATGTCAACGGGCTCGCCGTGATGGCGGAAATCACCGAGCGCTCGATCCCGCAGACCGGCGTCACCACCTTCCGGCCGCCCTTCACGCCGGTGGCGATCGGTGCGCTCGCTGGCCATGCGCGCGGCAAGGAGCACCGCCCGACCAGGTTCACGCCTTCCCATGAATGGGCGCACGCTCAAGGCGCCGTCTTCGTTGAAACGGGCCTGTGGCTTCGCGCCCAATATTTTCCGCAAGAGGGCGACCGGAGCTGGTTCGACGCCTGCAACCGCGAAGTCATCGCGGTGCGTTCCCGCGTCGGCGTTTGCGACGTCTCGACGCTCGGCAAGATCGACATCCAGGGCGCTGACGCCCCCGAATTCCTCGAGCGCGTCTATTGCAATTCGTGGAAATCGCTTCCCGTCGGCAAGGTCCGCTATGGCGTCATGCTGCGCGAGGACGGCTTCGTCTTCGACGACGGCACGACGGCCCGCCTCGGCCCCGACCATTATCTCATGACCACCACAACGGCGAATGCCGCCGCCGTCATGCAGCACCTCGATTTCTGCCACCAGGTGCTTTGGCCCGATCTCGACGTCGGCCTCGTGTCGGTGACCGAGCAATGGGCTCAATACGCGATCGCCGGCCCGAAATCGCGCGAGCTTCTCGAGGCGATCGTCGATCGCGAGCACGACATCTCGAACGCGGCCTTACCCTATATGGCTTGCAGCGAGGTGACGGTGCTCGGCGGGCTTCGCGCGCGCCTCTTCCGCATCTCCTTCTCGGGCGAGCTCGCCTATGAGCTCGGCGTGCCGTGCCGCCATGGCGATGCGGTCATCCGCGCCTTGATGAAGGCCGGTCAATCGCTCGGCGTCGCGCCTTACGGCCTCGAAGCCTTGAACGTCATGCGCGTCGAGAAGGGCCATGCGGCGGGCGGTGAGCTCAACGGCCAGACGACGGCGCAGGATCTCGGCTTTTCGCGCCTGATGGCGATGGGGAAGGATTTCATCGGCCGGGCAATGTCGCAACGCTCCGCGCTTCTCGACCCCGATCGGCAAGTTCTCGTCGGCGTGAAGCCGCTCGACCCGAGCGCCAGGCTTTCGGCGGGCGCGCATTTCGTCCCTCTCGATGTGCCGGTGAACCCCGAGAATGACGACGGCCATACGACCTCGGTTGCCTTCTCGCCGTCGCTGAACGTCTCGATCGGCCTTGGCCTCCTGAAGCGCGGACGCGAACGCATGGGCGAGAGGCTGCGCGCCGTCGATGCCTTGCGCGGCACGGATATTCGCGTCGAGGTGTGCCCAAACTGCTTCCTCGACCCTGAAGGAGCACGATTGCGTGGCTGATCTCATCGCCACCCCTCGCGCCGCGCTCGCCGATGTTCTTCGCGACGGACGTTACGGCAGGACGGATGGCACTCCCGGGCTCACCTTGTGCGAGCGCGCCGAGCTTTCGCTCGCGACCGTGATCGCTCGCAAGGGGCAATCGCAAGCGCTCGCCGAGCTCGTGAAGAGCGCTTACGGGATCGATCTTCCCTCGACGCCCCGCTTCGCCGGCGGCCAGCTCCCCGACGGGCGCTTCCTCATCTTCATCTGGGCCGGCTTCGAGCAATGGCTGGCGCTTGCCGAAGGCGCGCGGGATTTCGATCGCGAGCTCACTCTCGGCCTCGGCAAGCGCGCCTTGATCATGGATCAGAGCGACGGTCGCGCGATCCTGCGACTGCGCGGGCCGAAAGCGCGCGAGGCGCTCGCCAAGGGCATTGCGATCGATCTTCACCCGCGAGCCTTCAAGCCGGGCGATGTCGCGCTTACGACCGCCGCCCATATCGGGGTGCAGCTTTGGCAAGTGGACGAGACGCCGACCTATGAAATCGCCGTCCCCCGCTCGCTCGCCAAGAGCCTCTGGGCCTGGCTTTCGGCCTCGGCGGCGGAATTCGGTTATGAAGTAACGAGTAGCGAATAGTGAAGAGTGAGTAGTGAAAAGAGGAGAAAGCTTGTTCCTCCTTACTACTCGCTATTCGCTACTCGCTACTCGCTTACCAATCGCCGCTTCGAGCCGACGCCACGCCGCGGGCGAGCCAGGCATGCCGAAGCGCAGCCAGTCTTCATGGGTCGAGGGAAAGTTGCGCACCCAGATGCCTCGCCGTCCGAGGTGCTCGAACCAGGCCGTTGCGCGCGAATGGCGCGCCAGCCGGAAAAGCGCCGTGCCGCCGATGATCTCGAACCCCGCGCGGTCGAGAATGGCATCAAGGCGCTCAGCGCCCGTCGCGAGCCGCGCCATCGTCCGCGCGCGCCAAACGGCGTCGGCGAGCGCGCGGCTGCCGATCGTAATCGCGACGCCGGAAACCGCCCAAGGGCCGAGGCTCCGACGAATCCTGTCGGCAAGCTCGGGGGAGGCGATTGCAAAGCCGAGTCTTAGGCCCGCGAGTCCATGAAATTTGCCGAAGGAGCGCAGCACCACCGCTCCCGTGGGCGGAAGTTGCGGCACGAGGCTGTGCTCGACGGGTTCGGCATCCATGAAGGCTTCATCGACGATGAGCGCGCCGCCCTTCCGCGCAAGCCGCGCATGAAGCTCCACGAGGGCTTGCGGCGCGATCCGCCGCCCGTCGGGATTGTTCGGATTGACCACGACCGCGACATCGCGGCCGCTGAGCGCTTCGATCCCGTCGACCGTGGCGACGGATGCGCCGGCGGCGCGCCATGAGGCTTCGTGCTCCGCGTAAGTGAAGCCCAAGATGCCGACGCGCCGCGCGCCGATGAGACGCGGTAGCCATTGGATGAGCGCTTGCGTTCCCGGCGCCGCGACGACGTTCTCAGGCTCGCGAGCCCCATAGGCCGAGGCAGCGATGGCTTCGAGCGCGCGAATCGCTGACGGCTCGGGAAGGCGCGTCCAGGCCGTCCTCGGAAGCTCTCCGACCGGATAGGCATGAGGATTGATGCCGGTCGAAAGGTCGATCCAGGGGCGAGGTCCGCGTGCGAAGCGCGATCGGGCAGCGGCGAGGTCGCCGCCATGATACACTTCGCCCATCCTCGATCCCTTCTCTTTTCCGGCAATGTTCATGGACCTCGGCTTCACCTTTTTCCTCGCCTTCGGCGCGCTCGTCTTCGAAGCCTATGCCGGCTATCCGCAAGCTCTCTACCGCTCGATCGGCCATCCCGTCACCTGGATCGGCGCGCTGATTTCCTGGCTCGACCGCGCTCTCAACAAGGAGAGCGAGAATGAGGAGGCGCGCCGCAAGGCGGGCGCGATCGCCTTGGGCGTAGCGCTCGCGGCCGCGATCGGCGCCTGTGCCCTCATCATGCTCCTCCTGCCGGCCGGCCTCGTCGGCACCCTTCTCACGGTGCTCCTCGCTTCGACGCTTCTTGCCCAGAAAAGCTTGCATGTGCATGTCGAGGCGGTCGCCGATGCGTTGGAGAACGGCGGGTTGGGGCCAGGACGCGTGACCGTCGCCCAGATTGTGGGGCGCGATCCGAGCGCGCTCGACGAGGCGGGCGTGGCACGCGCCGCGATCGAGAGCCTCGCCGAGAATTTCTCCGATGGCGTCGTCGCGCCCGCCCTTTACCTCGCGCTCCTCGGCCTGCCGGGCGGGGCCGCCTACAAGGCCGCGAACACCGCCGACAGCATGCTCGGCCATCGGACCTTGCGGCACGGCGCCTTCGGCTTCGCGGCCGCGCGTTTCGACGACATCGTGAACCTGCCGGCCTCGCGCCTTTCGGCGCTCTGGCTCGCCCTCGCGGCATTCGCCGTGCCGGACGCCTCACCCGCCGAAGCGATGCGCGCCGCGCTGCGCGACGCAAAGCGCCACCGCTCGCCCAACGCCGGCTGGCCCGAGGCCGCGATGGCGGGCGCGCTCGGCCTGAAGCTCGCGGGCCCGCGCGTCTATGACGGCGTCACGGTCGAGGACGCCTTCATGGGCAACGGGCGGCGGTCGGCAACGGAGCGCGACATCCGGCGAGCGCTTCGGCTCTATCGGGCGGCTTGCGCGATCCAGATCGCCGTCTATGCGATCTTCGCCGCGTTCCTCATCGCGCGAGCGTGAGGAGACGATCGAGGTCGAGATGCGCGCCCAAATGCGAGGCGAGCTCATCGAGCGTCTTTTCGACATCGCCCTCATAGGAAACACCTGAGCTCGACGCGCCGAACCCGGCGAGCAGCGCCGCGCGCTGGCGCGGATCCGAAAATAGCCCGTGCACGTAAACCCCCTTGACCCGCCCGTCCGCCGAGGTCGCCCCGTCGGCGCGGCCATCGCCGAATCGCAGCACGGGCCGCGCAGTGTCGGGTCCCGTGGTGACCCCGACATGCATCTCATAGCCCGCGAAAGGATCGCCGCCTGGAAGACTTTCGCCCTCGACGCCGCGCAAGGATTTCTTCGGCGTGAGCACGGTCTCGACATCGAGAAGGCCAAGGCCTTCTGTTTCCCCGGGCGAACCTTCGATGCCGTCCGGATCGCGGATGACGCGGCCCAGCATCTGATACCCCCCACAAAGGCCGAGCACCTGCCCGCCGCGGCGAAGATGCGCGGCGATGTCCACGTCCCAGCGTTCGGCGCGCAGCGCGTGAAGATCGGCGATCGTCGCCTTGGAGCCGGGGAGAAGAACGAGGTCGGCGTTGCCGGGGAGCGCCTCGCCTTGCCGCACCAGGAGAAGCTCGAGCGCGGGCTCGAGCTTCAGCGGATCGAGATCGTCGAAATTCGAGATGCGCGGCAACACGGGAACCGCGATGGTGATGGTGCCGTTGCCTCGCGCCTCGCGATGCTCGAGCGCCAAGGCGTCCTCGGCCGGGAGCCGGCGCGCCTTCGCGAAATGCGGCACGAGCCCGAGCGCGGGCCAACCCGTGTGCCGCTCGATGGCGCGCATGCCCTCGGCGAAGAGCGAGGGGTCACCCCGGAAACGATTGACGATGAAGCCCACGATCTTCGCGGCATCGGCCGCGTCGATCACGGCCCTGGTGCCGACGATCTGCGCGATCACGCCGCCGCGATCGATGTCGCCGACGAGCGCGACGGGCACATCGGCGGCTTGCGCGAAGCCCATATTGGCGATGTCGCCCTGGCGCAGATTGATCTCCGACGCGCTGCCCGCCCCTTCGACGAGGACGAGATCGGACTTCGCCTTCAGCCGGTCGAAGCTCTCGAGCACCGCCGAGAGCAGGCGCGGCTTCAACGCTTGATATTCGCGCGCCTTGGCGTTGGTGAGGATGCGGCCCTGCACCACGACCTGCGCGCCGGTCTCGCTTTGCGGCTTCAGCAACACGGGGTTCATGTCGACGCAGGGCGAGACGCCGCAAGCACGCGCCTGCAAGGCCTGGGCTCGCCCGATCTCGCCGCCATCTTCCGTGACGGCGGCGTTGTTCGACATGTTTTGCGGCTTGAACGGGAGAACGGAAAGCCCGCGTCGCGTAAAGGCGCGCGCGAGGCCTGCGACAATCAGCGATTTGCCGACATCCGATCCGGTGCCTTGGATCATCAAGGCCTTCGCTGGCATCGGGGGCGAACCTCGTTGGGTGCGAGTAGCGAAAGAGGGTGAAAAGTGAAAAGTGAAAAGTGAGGCGCCCTCAGCCAGACCCCACTCCTTACTCCTCACTCCTCACTATTCACCCCTAAAACTCAATCCCTTCCTGCGCTTTCACGCCGGTGGCGAAATGATGCTTCACGAGGCTCATCTCGGTCACGAGATCGGCGGCCTCGATCAGCTCCGGCTTGGCATTGCGCCCGGTCACCACGATGTGCAAGCCGGGCCGGCGCGCCGCGAGCGCCGCGACCACCTCGTCGAGCGGCAGATAGCCGTAACGCAAGGCGATGTTCAATTCGTCGAGCACGATGAGGCGAAATCGCTTGTCGCCCATCATCTCGCGCGCCACCGCCCAGGCGCGCTCGGCGGCCGCGATGTCGCGCGCCTTGTCTTGCGTCTCCCAGGTGAAGCCCTCACCCATGGTGCGCCAGGTGACCAGATCGCCGAAGCTTTCGAGCGCCTTTCGCTCGCCGGTTTCCCAGGCGCCCTTGATGAATTGCACCACGCCCACGCGCCAACCGCGCCCGAGCGCACGAAGCGCGAGGCCGAAAGCCGCGGTCGACTTGCCCTTGCCGGCGCCTGTGTGAACGATCAAGAGGCCCTTTTCGGTCACCGTCTTCGAGGCAACCTCGGCGTCCTGCGCGGCCTTGCGCTTTTCCATCTTGGCCTTGTGGCGGGCCGCATCATCCGTGCTCATCTCGGGCATGTCGACCTTTATATTGGTGTCTCGCCGGCTCACTTTACCCGCATCGGCAGCCCGGCCACCATGAAAATCACTTGGGTCGCGCGCGCCGCGAGGCGCTGGTTGAGCCGCCCCGCCTCATCACGGAAACGTCGCGCGAGCGCATTCTCCGGCACGATGCCGAGCCCGACCTCATTGGCGACGAGCACGATGGGCGCGACCGCCCCTTCAAGCGCTGTTTCGAGGCCGGCGACCGCCGCCGTCAAATCATGCTCACCGAGCATCAGATTGGTGAGCCACAGCGTGAGGCAATCGACGAGGATGGGCGCCGGTTGCACACCGAGCCGCGCGACGCATTCGGGAAGCGCGAGCGGCACCTCATGCGTCTCCCAACCCTTGCCGCGCCGCCCACGGTGCAACGCAATGCGCTCGGCCATCTCCGCATCGAGCGCCTGGGCGGTGGCCACATAGCGCCAGGGCGGCGGCCGAGACGTGATCAGCGCCTCGGCGTGCCGGCTCTTGCCGGAACGCGCGCCGCCGAGGACGAGGGTGAGAGGCGCCAACGCTGTCACTTCTTCAGGACGCGCGAATAGATGCGGCGACCGGTCGAGACAAAGCCGAGCCGATCGTAGAACAGGCCGAGCCCATCCTCCTTCTCGCCCTTTTCGGTCACCACGACAGAGACCGCCGAACATCCGTGGCCGGCGCACCAAGCGAGCGCCGAATGAACGAGCTCGCGGGCGACGCCGCGCTTTCGCGCCTCGGGCACCACGTAGAGATCGCCGACTTCGCCGAGCCGGCCCCATTCCACATAGAGCATCGTCGTGACCGTCACGACGCCAATCATCCGCCCTGACTCATAGGCGGCGCCCGCCCAATGGTTCGGGTCGGCCAGCATGCGTTTCAAATTGGCCGATATGCTTGCGCGATCACCGGGAAAGCCGCTCTCTTGAAAGAAGCCGTGGAGCAGCTCCGCCGCCGCTCCCATCGTCGCGCCATCGGAAAGCGCGGATATCGAAGGCTTGGTCATCCGGTCATGAAGCTCGTTGGGCATCGGGAGAGGCGATCACTCTTGAGGCTTGCGATGAGGCGAAGCGGGGAGGCGCTCACATAGGCCTCGACGGACGGGCTTGCCAAGCGCCCCGCCACCCTGCAGTTATCCGCCTATGACAGCGACCCCAGCCCTTGCGGGAAACGAGGCTCAGCTCGCTTCCCCTTCTTATCGCATTCCGGCGCTCGACCAGGATTTCCTTCTGGGCGATTCCATGCGAGGCACGCGTTTCCTCCTCGAATATGCCAAGGCCGAGGAGGCTTTGCGCGCCTATTCGGTGCGCTCGACCCTCGTGGTTTTCGGCAGCGCCCGGGTGCGCGAGGACGGGCCGGGTCGGCAGCCCTTCTGGTATGGAGAAGCGCGGCTCTTCGGGCGCATTGCGTCGGAACGCGGCGGCGCGCTCAAGCCGCATGGCGCGGTGCGCCAAAATGTCATCGCCACGGGCGGTGGCCCCGGCATCATGGAGGCGGCCAATCGCGGGGCGAGCGAAGCCGGCGCGCCGAGCATCGGCTTCAACATCACCTTGCCGCAAGAGCAGGAGCCGAACGCCTACTCCACACCCGATCTCACCTTCCGCTTCCATTATTTCGCGATGCGCAAGATGCATTTCGCCATGCGGGCGAATGCCCTCGTGGTCTTTCCGGGCGGCTTCGGCACGCTCGACGAGCTCTTCGAGCTTTTGACGCTTCGCCAGACGGGCAAGGAACCGGAGCTTCCGATCGTCCTCGTCGATGAAGCCTATTGGCGCAAAGTGGTGTCCTTCGACGCGCTCGTCGATAACGGCATGGTGACGCTTCCTGAGCTTTCGCTCTTTCGCTTCGCCGAGGACGCCGAGAGCACTTGGGCCGCGCTCATGGAACACGGCCTCAACCTGCATCGGTGAGGCGGGGCGAAGGCGGCGATGAGCAAGGCTTCCTTCCTGCCGCAAGAGATCATCCGGGCAAAGCGCGACGGCTTGCGCCTTCCGCCGGAAGACATCGCGCGCTTCATCGA
>DASZIL010000003.1:0-28553 GCA_035949255.1 Beijerinckiaceae bacterium
CGGCCATGGTGCGTGCCACTTCAAATGCGGTCTCGCAGCCCTGCTTGTTTACCCCGTTGTATACCCCAAAGGTGTTTTGCTTTAATCTAAAAGCGCAGATAATCATCATAACTTATTGATTTATTTGGTGAGCGCGCCGGGGCTCGAACCCGGGACCTACTGATTAAAAGTCAGTTGCTCTACCGGCTGAGCTACGCGCTCCGGCGGCGTGGTGGTAAGCCCCGCCTCACCTGCGGTCAATAGCGTGACGGAAACGGTCCGGAAACGGCTGGATCGACCAGGCAACCGCTCGCCGGCTCCCGTCGACTTTCTCTCGTGAAAGTGAGGCGAAACGCTCTGCTTCCCGCCGGCAGGGCTTGTTGCCGACCTCGCCTCCCGATATTTTAGGTTTCAAATATCGGAGTGAGTGATGGAAGGCGCGTCAACGAGGCATGCGCTGGTGACGGGAGGCGGCAAGGGCATCGGCCGCGCCATCGCGGGCGTATTTGCCGGACAGGGGTTCAAGGTGAGCGTCCTTGGTCGGGAACTTTCGGCGCTCGAGGCCGCCGTCGCGGCCGGTGATGCGCATTGTGCCATCGTCGCGGATGTGACGAAGCCGCAAGCCCTTCGCGACGCCGTCGCCTTGGCCGAGCGCGAAGCGCCGATCGATATTCTCGTCAACAACGCCGGCGCCGTTGAGACGGGGCCGTTCTTGCGCCTCGAGGACGATGCCTTCGAACGTCAGCTTACGCTCAATCTCATGGGCACGGTTCGCATGACCCGTGCGGTCCTGTCGGGCATGACGGGGCGTGGCTTCGGCCGTGTGATCAACATCGCCTCGACCGCTGGGTTGAAGGCCTATCCTTACGTCTGCGCCTATGTCGCGGCGAAGCACGCCGTGGTCGGCTTCACGCGGGCGCTTGCGCTCGAGATGGCGAAATCCGGCGTGACCGTGAACGCGATCTGCCCGGGCTATACCGATACCGATCTCGTGCGCGAGAGTGTCGAGCGCATCCGCGCGAAGGGCGGTCGCTCGGCCGAGGATGTGCTGGCGAAGCTCACCGCCGCCAATCCGCAAGGCCGGCTCGTGCGTCCGCGGGAAGTGGCTTGCGTTGCCGCCTGGCTCGCCTCGGATGAGGCGGCCTCGGTCACCGGGCAGGCGATTGCCGTCGATGGAGGAGAGACCGTGTCGTGACGCTTTTGGCGCAAAATCTGCTCGATGCCGAGACCAAGGCGCATGAGCATGAGGACGGGCACCAGGCGCAGCTTCGGCTCTGGTTGCGGCTCTTGAGCTTTTCGGCCCTGGTCGAAAGCCAGATCCGGCGTCGGTTGCGCGAGGATTACCGCATGACCTTGCCGCGCTTCGATTTGATGGCGCAGCTCGAGCGCGCCGAGGACGGCATGACTTTGAACGAGCTCTCCAAGCGCATGATGGTGACGAATGGGAATGTGACGGGGCTCGTCGAGCGCATGGTGGGCGAAGGTCTGGTCGATCGTCGTCCCGCGCCGAAGGACCGCAGAGCCCAATTCGTTCGCCTGACACCACTCGGGCGCCAGCTTTTCCAACGCATGGCCGGAGCGCATGGGCGCTGGCTCGCCGTGCTCTTCAGCGGTCTCGACGAGAAGGAAATGGAGACGATGATGGCGCTCTTGGCCAAGGCCAAGCTCTCCGCACGCGACGCTGTCGCGCGCGGCGAAGTGGAGATTTCGTAGCATGAGGCCTTTTCCAACCGTCGCGCCGCCGCTCGCGCTCTACGAGGCGAAGCATTTCAAATTCGTCGTCGAAGGGAAGGTCGCGACCATCAGCTTGAACAGGCCTGAGCGCAAGAACCCGCTGACGTTCGACAGCTATGCGGAACTCGGCGCGCTGTTTCGCGCCGCCGCGCATGAGGATGGCGTGAAGGCCTTCGTGGTGAACGGGGAAGGCGGCAATTTCTCGTCGGGCGGAGATGTGCATGAGATCATCGGCCCTTTGACGAAGCTCAACACCAAGGGGCTCCTCGATTTCACGCGCATGACGGGCGAGCTCGTCAAGGCGATGCGTGCCGCGCCCCAACCCGTCATTGCCGCCATCGACGGGGTATGCGCCGGCGCCGGCGCGATCGTCGCCATGGCGAGCGATTTGCGCCTCGGCACGGCTAGCGCGAAGATCGCCTTCCTCTTCAACCGCGTCGGGCTTGCCGGCTGCGACATGGGCGCCTGCGCGATCCTGCCGCGTATCATCGGACAGGGCAGGGCGTCCGAACTCCTCTTCGCCGGACGAGCCATGAGCGGCGAAGAGGCCGAACGCTGGGGCTTCTTCAACAGGATCTGCGCGCCCGATAAGGTTCTGCACGAGGCGCAAGCCTTGGCCAAAACGATCGCCGACGGGCCCAATTTCGGCAATGCCATGACGAAGCGCATGCTCGACATGGAATGGGCCATGTCGATCGAGACGGCAGTCGAGGCGGAAGCCGTGGCGCAGGCGCTGTGCATGCAGACGGAAGATTTCCGCCGTGCCTACCGAGCCTTCGTCAAGAAGGAAAAGCCGGTGTTCGAGGGGGATTGATGCGAGATCAAGCCTTTCTTCGCCTGCCTTTTTTCGAGGCGCATCACCGAAGCTTCGCGCAAGCGATTGCGAGCTTCGCGAGCGAGGTCGCGCCGGGGCTCGTCGACCACCATGACGTCGATGGCTCTTGCCGGCGCCTCGTGCGGGCCCTCGGCGAGGCGGGCTTCCTTCGCCACGCGGTGATCGCCCCATATGGCGGGGAGCGGCCTCGCCTTGACGTGCGCACCCTATGCCTCGCGCGCGAGACGCTGGCCTTTGCGGCCGGCCTCGCGGACTTCGCTTTCGCCATGCAAGGGCTCGGCACGGGTCCGGTGTCGCTCTTCGGCACGCCAGAGCAAAAGGAGCGCTGGCTGCCGAAGGTCGCCAAGGGCGAGCACATCGCCGCCTTCGCGCTCTCCGAGCCCGAGGCGGGCTCCGATCCCGCCGCCATGACCACGACGGCGGTTTCCGAGGGTAATTCGCATTTGCGTCTCGACGGGGTGAAGACCTGGATCTCGAATGGCGGCATCGCCGATCATTACGTGGTCTTCTGCCGCACCGGTGAAGCCGCGGGCGCAAGGGGGCTTTCGGCCGTGATGGTGGAAGCGGACACGCCTGGTCTCACCATCGCGGAGCGCCTCGAGACCATTGCGCCTCATCCGCTCGCGACCTTGTCCTTCGAGGGGTGTCGCGTGCCCATCGCCAATCGCATCGGCGGGCCGGGGGAAGGCTTCAAGGTCGCGATGGCGACGCTCGACGTGTTCCGCTCGACGGTCGGAGCCGCGGCGCTCGGTCTTGCCCGCCGAGCCTTCGCCGAGGCGCTGGAGCGCGCCTCGACGCGCAAGATGTTCGGGGCGACGCTTGCCGATCTCCAGCTCACGCAAGGCGCGCTCGCCGAGATGGTCGCCGACATCGAGGCCTCGGCCCTTCTCGTCTACCGCGCGGCCTGGACGAAGGATCAGGGCGCCGAGCGCATCACCAAGGAGGCAGCGCTCGCAAAACTCGTCGCTACCGAAGCGGCGCAGCGCGTCATCGACAAGGCGGTCCAGATTTTCGGCGGCGCCGGTGTGCTGAGCGGCGTCAAGGTCGAGGAGCTTTACCGCGAGATCAGGGCGCTTCGGATTTACGAAGGCGCAAGCGAGGTGCAGAAGATCGTCATCGCACGTGCCGAGCTTGCCGCCCACGCGGCCCAAGGTCTCGCGGCGACGAATGCGAATCCCTTGCCCCATGGGCCACGATGAGAACCCCGTGCCTTGGCCGCGAAGCATGCTTGCCTTTGTCGAAAGAAGCTTGAGCGCGCGTCGTCCGTTTCCGGGTCGGTCCCGCCGTATGGTGAACCCAAATCGCAAACGATCATCAAAGCGCAAGGGCCATTAGGATCGAGCCCTTTGCCGGAAGAAACTACCGAGGAGAAAAGAGCGACATGACCACGACCACTGCCCCCGACACGGCGCATGTCGACCCCTTCGCACGCGAGCATTTGCCGCCGACAGCCGAGATGCCGGATTTCATCTTCACCTTGCCGGAGCTTCGCTATCCGGAGAGGCTGAACTGCGTCACCGAGCTCCTCGACGGTTGGCTCGCCAAGGGACATGGCGCGCGCCCCTGTTTTCGCTCGCTCGACGCAAGCTTGAGCTATGCGGAATTCGCCGCGCTGGTTAATCGCATCGCCAATGTTCTCGTCACCGACTACGGCCTCGTCCCGGGCGGCCGCGTGCTCTTGCGCTCACCGAACAACCTGTTGATGGCAGCGGCGCTCTTCGCGGTGATGAAGGCAGGCGGCATCGCGGTGACCTCGATGCCGCTCCTTCGCGCCAAGGAGCTCGCCTATATGAGCGACAAGGCGAAGGTGGCGCTCGCCTTGTGCGATCACCGCTTCCTCGAGGAGCTGGAGAAAGCCAAGCTTTCCTCACCGGGCCTCGTGAGGATCGTTCCGGTGGGCGGTCAATCGAGCGAGGATCTGACGCGTCGGATCGACAAGGCCTCCGCCGATTTCACGGCTTGTCCGACGAGCGCGGAAGACATCTGCCTCATAGCGTTTACGTCCGGAACGACGGGCGTGCCCAAGGGCGCGATGCACAATCATCGCGACATGCTCGCCACCTGCGACACCTATGGGAAATATGTACTCGAGCCGCGCGCGTCCGATGTGTTCATCGGCTCGCCGCCGCTCGCCTTCACTTTCGGCCTCGGCGGGGGCGCGCTGTTTTCGCTGCGCGTCGGCGCCTCGTCCATTCTTCTGGAGCAGGCGGCACCCGACAAGCTGATCGAGGCCATTCGGGTTTTGAAGCCGACCGTCTGTTTCACCGCGCCGATCGCCTATCGGGCGATGCTCTCCAAGCTGCAACCGGGTGATGTTGCGAGCTTGCGCATCTGCGTCTCGGCGGGCGAGGCGCTGCCCAAGGCCACTTGGGACGCTTGGAAAGAGGCGACGGGCATCGAAATTCTCGACGGCATCGGCTCGACCGAGATGTTGCACATTTTCATCGGCGCGCCTGCCGGCAAGATCAAGCCGGGCTCCACCGGCATTCCGGTGCCGGGCTACGAGGCGAAGATCGTCGATGAGGAGGGCCGCGAGCTGCCGCGCGGCTCCACGGGGCGTCTCGCCGTGCGCGGCCCGACCGGTTGCCGCTATCTCGCCGATCCTCGCCAGACCTCTTATGTCCGCAACGGTTGGAACTTCACCGGCGATACGTATCGGCTCGACGAGGACGGCTATTACTGGCATCAGGCGCGCTCGGACGACATGATCGTCTCGGCGGGCTACAACATCGCGGGGCCAGAGGTGGAGGGCGCGCTTCTCAGCCATCCTTCCGTGCTCGAATGTGCCGTCGTCGGCGCGCCCGATCCCGCTCATGACACCACGATCGTGAAGGCTTATGTGGTGCTGCGTTCGGGCCAGGAGGCCAATGACGCGCTCGTCGCCGCTCTCCAGGACCATGTGCGGTCCGAGATCGCGCCCTTCAAATACCCACGCGTCATCAGCTTCGTCGAGGCGCTGCCGCGCACGGAATCCGGCAAGGTGCAGCGTTTCGTGCTGCGCGAACGCGCCAAGGCCGAGGCGGAGAAAGGAGCTGCGAAGTGAGCGCGCCGAAAAAGCCGATCGTCGCACCCGCTGTCATTCCCGAGGAGGAGGCGGAGCCGAGAAGCCTCAACCCGCAAGGATGGTCGCGACCGAAAGGCTACGCCAACGGCATGACCGCGCAAGGGCGGGTCGTGCTCACGGGCGGCGTCGTGGGTTGGGACGCGATGGGCCAATTTCCGGAAGGGTTCGTGCCGCAGGCGCGGCGCTGCTTCCACAACATCCGCGCCATCCTCGCGGAAGGCGGGGCGGAGCCGCGCCATCTGGTACGCCTCACCTGGTATGTGACTGACATCGACGCCTATCTCGCGGAGCCGAAGGCACTCGGCGAAGCCTATCGCTCGGCCTTCGGCCGCCATTATCCGACGATGGCCGTGGTCGAGGTGAAGCGCCTCGTCGAGAAGGCTGCTTTGTTGGAGATCGAGGCGACGGCGATCGTGCCGGTTTGACGATTTTCGCGAGGCCGGTCCGCCCACGCGCGCTCATCGAGCCCGCACCTGATCGTCCTAATAAAACGAGACGAGCATGACGAAGCGAGATTCCAAAAGCCTCGACGCGTTCTTCCCTCTCCCGCGCGAAGCGCGGGAGAGGGTGCCCTCACGAAGTGAGGGCGGGAGAGGGCGAAAGGGCAAAGATGAGACGTTTCAAAAATAAGGATTTGCGCTGTTTCGCGTGACGGGCGGGGAAGTGATCGGCGTGCTCGATGCCGCGCTCGCTGGGCTGAGGCTTGCCTTGAAGGCCCTCTCCCGCCTCGACTTCGTCTCGGCACCCTCTCCCACGAGTGGGAGAGGGAGGTGGCTAACGATCAGCGATAGGGGCGCCGTCCAAAAACCTCGACGGGTTCTTCCCTCTCCCGCGAGCCGGAGAGGGAGCTGGTAATGATCAGCGCTTGGACCGTGCGATCGGACACCCGCACCGTCAAACCAGATCGCGGGGGATCGTCTCCTCAAAATCGCGGCTGGCCGCGAACGTGCCGTTCTCGAAAGCGCGAAGCTTTGCGGCGAGCACGAAATCCGTCGCCGTGGCGTGCATGGAAGAGTGCGTCTCGATGCGGATGCGCCATCCTTCGCGGCCGAGCTCATAGCTTTGCGTGAGCTCGTAACGCGCGCTGAGCGGATCGTCCGCCGCGATGGTGAGCTCGCGCGCAAGATCATGGGAGACGCTCGTGTCGATCTCGTCGAAATGATAGGCGCCCTCACCGAAGAGGCCGCCCTCGCTTTTCGTGCTGTAGGTCGCGGTTCCGTTCACGAGATCGAGGTTCGTGTTGCGCGACAGCCACCCTTGCGCCAATCGCGTGACGGGGGCGTCCTTGCCGCGCAGGGGCGGCTCGAAGCTGATCGCTTCATCGCGCGGATCGGGCGGACGCACCGGAAGGACGAGCTCTGCTGGCAAGCGCAGCGTCAAGGTCGTGGCTTCAGGGGCTGGCCAGATGAGGGGCCAATACCCGCTCGAGAGCGCCAGGCGAATCCGATGGCCCTTCTCGAAGGCGTAGCCGCAATCATTGAGCTTGAGGCTGATCCGGTAGAAGGTCCCCCGCACGAGCGGGCTCGGCTCGGCATGGCTCTCGCGATGGGTGAGGTTGAGCACGCCGTAAGAGACGCGTCGGGATGAACCGTCCGGCGCGAGGTCGCAGAGCCTCGCACAGAGCTGAGCGACGGGTTTGTCCGAGGCGAGCTCGAGCGCGATTTCCGGCGCGCCGAGAAGCTCGATGCGCTCATCGAGCGCCTCGCTGTCGAAGACGCAGGAGAAGCCATCGTCGATGCGCTGGTCGGAAGGCTCGCACCCGGCGACGCCGGTGCCCATCCATTCGCCGACGGCAAAACCGGTCCAACATGGTGAAGAGATCGCGATCTCCTGTTTTGGCCGCGCATCGGAGTCGAGACGGCCACTGTTGAAATAAAGAATGCGCCGTTCGATGCGAGGCGTCGGCCATTCATCCTCGCCGACGAAATGGCCGGGCGCCTTGTCGCGAGGGCCGGGAGGAGACCAATCCTCGATGAAGGCGCGCAGCATGGGCTCGGCCATGATGCCTCGATCCTTGTCCTTCAACCAATGGTCCCACCAGCGCAGAGCTTCCTGGAGGAAGCCGATCGCGGGTCCCGGCATGCCGTCTTGCGGATAGACATGGGCCCAAGGGCCGATGAGGCCGAGCCTTGGCACTTTGAGCCCTTCCAAAAGGCGCGGCACGGCATTGGTGTAGGCGTCCGCCCAGCCGCCCACGGCGAAGACCGGGCAGGTGATGGCCGAGAAGTCCTCGCAGACGGAGCCGTGCCGCCAATACGCGTCGCGACGCTGATGCGCGAGCCAAAGCGCGGGAAAGAACGGCAGGCTTTTGAGCCGCCCGAGCCATTCGTCGCGCCAGCCTTCACCCACGAGCGCCGGATCGGGCGGGCGCGCCTGATAGGCGAGCATGATCGTGCCCCACCACAGATTGTCGTTGAGCAGCGCTCCGCCCATGTAGTGAATGTCGTCGGCGTAGCGGTCATCCGTAGAGCACACGGTGATGATGGCCTTGAGCGCGGGCGGACGAAGCGCCGCCGTCTGCAAGGCGTTGAACCCGCCCCAGGACTTGCCCATCATGCCGACGGGGCCGCTGCACCAGCCCTGCCGGCTGATCCAGCCGATGACCTCGCAAGCGTCCTCGAGCTCGCGGCTCAGATATTCATCGGCGAGCTCGCCGCCCGACTCGCCGGAACCGCGCATGTCGACGCGAAGTGCCGCATAGCCATGGGCCGCGAACCAGGCGTGCATCGGCTCGTCGCGCGCCCGCGTGCCGTCGCGCTTGCGATAAGGGATGTATTCGAGAAGGGCCGGGACCGGCTTCGTCTCGGCATCGGCCGGCATCCAGAGCCGCGCCGCGAGCTTCACACCATCCGAGAGTGGGATGAACAGATTTTCCGTCACCGAGACCGGCGTCATCGCGCAAGCGCCGTCATCTTCGCGGATGTGAAACGCCGCGACCGCCGCGCCAGTGATTTGAGCTCATTGGAGGGCTCGTGTCGCGAGCACGCCGTCGAGCCAATGCGTGTCCATCTCGGGCACAGAAGCGATGAGTTTCTCGGTGTAGGGGTGGAAGGGCGGGGAGAAGATGTCCGCTGTCGGGCCTTGCGCGATGATCTCGCCCTTCAGCATCACGGCCGTGCGGTGCGCGATGCGCCGCACCGTGCCGAGATCATGCGTGATGAACATGTAGGCGACGCCGAGTTCGTCCTGCAGGCGTCGCAGGATCTTCAACACCTCCTCGGCGACCAGCGGATCGAGCGCCGATGTCGGCTCGTCGCAGATAATGAGATCGGGCTCGGCCGCGAGAGCCCTCGCGATGCAGACGCGCTGCTTCTGGCCGCCCGAGAGCTGGCCCGGGCGCCGGTGGACGAAATCGGCCGGAAGGCCGACGAGACCGAGAAGCTCGGCCACACGTTCCTTCACCGCGCCGCGCGGACGGTCGAAATAAAAACTGACGGGCCTGCCGATGATCTCGGCGAGGGTTTGTCGCGGGTTGAGGGCGACGTCCGGCATCTGATGCACCATCTGCACGCGACGCAGCTCGTCGCGCGGGCGCTGCGCAAGCGCAGGTGAGAGGCTCTCGCCGTCGAGCCGGACATCGCCTGTCCAGCGCGGCAACAACCCGACGACGACGCGCGCCATCGAGCTCTTGCCGGAACCGGATTCGCCGACGATGGCGAAAGTCTCGCCCCGCGCGATCGACAAATTGATCCCTTTGACGACCGGCACGTCGCCGTAGCCAGCATCCACGTCCTTGATCACGAGGACCGGTTGAACGTTCTTTGGAGGTTCGGGAAGCGCGATGTGTTCCGCTTCCCGGCGCTCATTGACGAGAGCCGTGGCATAAGGGGTGGTGGGTGCTTCCAGGACCTGTTGAGCGCCGCCGACTTCGACCATCTTGCCGTAACGAAGCACCATGATGCGATGGGCGATCTGCGCCACGACCGCGAGATCATGGGTGATGTAGAGGCCGGCGGTGCCGAATTCCCGGATGAGGTCGCGCAAGAGCGCGAGCACCTCGATCTGCGTCGTCACATCGAGCGCGGTCGTCGGTTCGTCGAGCACGATCACGTCGGGGCGGCAACTCATGGCCATGGCGGCCATGGCGCGTTGCAATTGCCCGCCGGAGACCTGGTGAGGGTAGCGGTCTCCGAAGGTCTCGGGGTTCGGAAGCTGAAGCGTGCGGAAAAGACGAACCGCATAGGCTTGTGCCTCGGGCCTCGCCATCACGCCGTGGGTGACGGGCGCCTCGCAGACTTGCTCCATCAAGGTCATCGCCGGGTTGAACGAGGCCGCGGCGCTTTGGGCGATATAGGCGATGCTTTTGCCGCGGAAATTGCGCCGCTGGGCGGCCGTGCTTGCCCGCAACTCAGTCCCGTTGATGATGATGTTGCCGCCGGTGATGCGGCAGCCGGCGCGCGCGTAAGCCATGGAGGCAAGGCCGATCGTCGATTTGCCGGCCCCCGATTCCCCGATAAGGCCGAGGATCTCGCCGCGCCTCAAGGTGACATCGACATCGTCGACGAGCACCGCCCCTTTTATCGTCTCCACCCTG
Source organism: Beijerinckiaceae bacterium (assembly GCA_035949255.1). GTDB lineage: Bacteria > Pseudomonadota > Alphaproteobacteria > Rhizobiales > Beijerinckiaceae > GAS188. The sequence goes on from DASZIL010000003.1 coordinate 10,147, forward strand.
AGCCGTTCGAGGTGCAGGACTAGATCATCGCTCATCGTACCGCTCCCTTCGCGCCTAGAGCATGCTGGCTCTTCATGAGTTCGCCAGCACGCTCTAAATCCTCAAGCCCTGGGACCACGCCATGGCCGTCCTCGGATTTATTCCGAGGATCGGCACGGCCATCCACGACTTTGTGCCCTCGCTCAAAGGAAGGCGTAGATCACCGGACCAAGTCCGGTGATGACGCGCGGATAACGATCGTTCCATGCTTGTCATCACATCTCGGCTTGAGCGCCGGAGGGACGTGCGTCGATGGACAACAGCCAGTCCACGACGAGATTGACGCCGACCGTAAGCGTCGCGATCGCAAACGCCGGGTAGAGCGGGGCGAAAAGGCCGAAATTGATCGCGGGCGCATTGTCGCGGACCATGCCGCCCCAGTCGGCGTAAGGAGGTTGCACGCCGATGCCGAGGAAGCTCAGCGCCGCAACGAAGAGGAAGTTGAAGCAGAAGCGCAGGCCGAATTCTGAGATGAGCGGGGCGGCGGCGTTGGGAAGGATCTCGCGGCGGATCACCCACCATAGGCCTTCCCCGCGCAGCCGCGCGGCCTCGACGAATTCGAGCACCGTGAGGTTCATGCCGAGCGCGCGAGCGAGGCGGAAGACGCGGGTCGAGTCGAGGACGGCGATGGTGATGATCAGCACGGGAATCGAGGAGCCGAAGACGCCGAGAATGATGAGCGCGAAGATGAGCTGGGGGATCGAGAGCATGATGTCGACGACGCGCGACAAGGCCACGTCGACCCATTTGCCGACTACGGCCGCGGAGAAGCCGAGCGTGATGCCAATGAGAAATGACAATGCGGTGGTGCAGACGGCGATGCCGATCGTCATGCGGGCGCCGTAGATCAGGCGCGTGAGCATGTCGCGTCCGATCTGATCGGCGCCGAGCAGCATATGGGCCGAGGAGGGTGCCCAAGTGTCGCCGACCGATTGCGACTGATCATAGGGTGCAAGCCAGGGCCCGAAGATCGCGACGAGTAGGTTGATGACGACGATCGCGAGGCCGATCTTGGCGAAGAGGGGTGGGCGATGGCCGAAAAGGGTCATGGCTTTCTAGCGCGGATGCCGCAAGCGTGGATTGACGATGATAGACGCGATGTCGGCGAGCGTGTTGAGCCCGACGAAGACGGCCGCGAAGATGAGGCCGCAAGCCTGCACCACAGGCACGTCGCGCTTCGAGACGGCGTCGACCATGTATTGGCCGACGCCCGGATAGACGAAGACATTCTCCACCACGACGACGCCGACGACGAGATAGGCAAGATCGAGCGCCACGACCGAGATGATCGGCCCTGCCGCGTTCGGCAGGGCATGGCGGGCGATGACGCGGGTCCGCGTCAACCCCTTGAGGAAGGCCATCTCGACATACGGGGTCGACATGATCGACAGGACCGAGCTTCGTGTCATGCGCAACATATGGGCGGTGACGACGAGCACGAGCGTCAAGGCCGGCAAGGTCGCCACGTAAAGCCTTTGGCCCGCCCCCATGCCTTCGAAAACCGTCGCCAGCGACGGGAACCAGGGGAGATCGATGGCGAAGAAGATGATGAGGATGTAGCCCACGAAAAATTCCGGCACCGAGATCGCGATCAGCGTCACGATGTTCGAAAACCGGTCGGAGAGCCTTCCTTCGCGGAGCGCCGAGAGGATGCCGAGGCCGACGCCCAAGGGCACGGCGAGCACCGCCGCGTAGCTCGCCAGGAACAAGGTGTTGAGGAAGCGCGGCCAGAGCTCCTCGAAGATGTTGCGCTGATTCGTCAGCGCGACACCGAAATCGCCATGAAGCACGCCGAAAAGCCAGCTGAAGTAGCGGATGTAGGCGGGCTTATCGAGTCCAAGCTCCTGTCGGAAGACTTGCAAACTCTCAGGCGTCGCCTGCTGGCCAAGAACGGCCGAAGCGACGTCCCCGGGAAGAATTTGCGTGCAGATGAAGATGAGCGCCGAGACGGCGAGAAGCGTGAGCACGCCGAGCGCGGCGCGTGTCGCAATCAGTCGCGGCACGCTGGTGAGCCTTCAGAGCCGAAGAACAAGGCTCATGCGAACCAGCCCTTCTCGGCGATGCGCTGATCACACATGTCGTAGTGAGGGTGAGGTGCGGTGCCCATCACTTTCTTCCCATAGCCGTCGAGGTAATCGCCGATCGCGAAGCAGACCATGCCGCCGTCGTCGACGATCATCCGTTGGGCCTCCTCATAAAGCTTCGCACGCTTGGCGTCGTCGAGCTCGGCGCTTGCCTCGACGACGAGCTTGTCGAATTCGGGCCGTTTCCACGCCGTGTCGTTCCAGTTCGCGGTCGAGAGGAAGGTTTGCGCAAGCTGTTGGCCAACGGTTGGACGTCCGCCCCAATACACGGCGCAGAACGGCGCCTTGAGCCAGACATTCGACCAATAGCCGTCACCGGACACGCGCTTCACGTCGAGATTGATGCCGCCTTTCTTGAGCGCCTCTTGATAAAGGACCGCCGCGTCGGTCGCGCCCGAGAACGCGCCTTCGGAGACTTGCAACTCCATCTTGGCGTTGGCCATGCCGGCCTTCTTGAAATGGAACGCCGCCTTGTCCGGGTCGTAGGGACGTTGCGGAATGTCCTTCGCGGCATATTTGGATGAAGGCGCGACGGTGGTGTCGTTCCCCATCGTCGCATAGCCCTTGTAGACGGTGTCGATGATCTTCTGGCGGTCGATGCCGTATTTCAGCGCAAGCCGGATATCGTTGTTGGTGTAGGGGTCATCCACGCAGCGCGCCACGAAGGCGAAGCGGTTCCCCGTGCCTTTGGTCCTTACCACATTGACGGTCGGCGCCTTCATGACGAGGCCCACGGTTCGCGCGTCGAGCCGGTTGGCGCCGTCGATCTGCCCGGAGAGGAGAGCCTGCGTGCGTGCCGACACGTCGAGAATATAGCGAAGCTCCACGCCGTCGAAATTGCCGCGGTTTGCTTTCCAATAGGCTCCGGATTTTCTCTTGGTGATGACGCGAACGCCGGGCTCGAAGCTCTCGAGCGTGTAAGCTCCCGTGCCATCGGGCTTCGACCAATCCGTGAAGCCGTTCGGCACCATCAGCACGTGATAATCGGCGAACGCGTAGGGGAGATCGGCATCGCCGCTCGTGAGCGTGATCTCGATCTGGTTGGGCGAGAGCTTCTTGATCTCCTTGATCGGGCTCAAGAGATCCTTGGCGCCGGACTTCGTCTCGCCGCGATGCAGGTTCAGCGAATAGATCGCGTCATCGGCGTCGAAGGTCTTTCCCGAGGTGAACGTGATGCCCTTACGCAGATTGAACACCCAGGTCACGGCGCCGGGCTTTGCCTCCCAGCTTTCGGCGAGCTCGCCGCCGATGTTGCCCTCCGGATCGACCTCGGTGAGGCCGTTCCAAAGCTGCCAGCCATAACAAATCGGGACCGAATCCGCGTAGGTGCGCGGGTCGAGGCTGTCCGAGGGGCTGCCGCCCTCCATGCCGAGCCGGAGCGTGCCCCCCTTTTTGGGCGTGTCGGCCGCGAAGGTCGGTGTCATCTGGAGACTAAGACCGAGGGCGGAAGCGGCCGCCATCAATTCACGGCGGTTGATGATGAGACCTGATGCGCCACGGCTGTTCTTGTTCTCGGTCATGATGTTCTCCTGCATCTCTTTTTGGCTTTAGCCTTTCGCCAATCGTCTTCCCTGGATCGCCCCATTATTGTCGCCGTATCAAGAAATCGCAATGGGTTTTAGCTTTCGACGAAAGGATCGGGAGTATTCGGCCTCGCCGTGCCCTACGAAAGCGCAACGAAATTCGGCGGAAAACCGCCGACAGGCCACCAAGAAGCCGCCGAGAGATGCCTGCAATCGTAAGCCGCCATCGCGAATACATGCGATCGCAGAGAAGCCGATTTAAGACGATCGTTCTCGCTTCCTCATGAAGCGATTGCTGCGTGAAAGGCGGTGCATCGCCTCTCCGCACAAGGCCGTTTCAAGGGTCGACGGGCCTAGACGTCGAGCTCCTTGGCGAAGGCGGCGTGCTCCGAGATGAAGGTGAAGCGCGCCTCGGGCTTCACGCCCATCAGCCGCTCGACCGCATCGGCGGTGCCTTCTCGCGCCTCGTCGACGACGGCGACGCGCAAGAGTTGGCGCTTCCTGCGATCCATCGTCGTTTCCTTGAGCTGCGCCGGCATCATCTCACCGAGGCCCTTGAAGCGCGACACCTCGACCTTGGCATTCGCCTTGAAGACGGATTTCATCAGCCGGTCCTTATCCTCGTCGTCGCGCGCGTAGACCGATTTGCCGCCGTGGGAGAGGCGATAGAGAGGCGGGACGGCGAGGAAGAGGTGGCCGTTGTCGATGAGCTTCGGCGTCTGGCGCCAGAAGAAGGTGATCAACAGCGAGGCGATATGCGCGCCGTCGACATCGGCGTCGGTCATCACGATGACCTTCTCGTAGCGAAGATCTTCGTCCTTGTAATGGGCACCCGTGCCGCAGCCGAGAGCTTGGACGAGATCGGAGAGCTGCTGGTTCTGCGAAAGCTTGTCGCGGCCTGCCGAGGCGACATTGAGGATCTTGCCGCGCAAGGGGAGCACGGCCTGCGTCGCGCGGTCGCGCGCCTGCTTGGCGCTGCCGCCGGCCGAATCGCCCTCCACGATGAAGAGCTCGGAGCCGGCCGCTCCCGCATTGCTGCAGTCGGCGAGCTTGCCGGGTAGACGCAGCTTGCGCGTGGCGGTCTTGCGAGCGATCTCTTTCTCGGCGCGTCGCCGCAAACGCTCCTCGGCCCTTTCGATGAAGAACTCGAGAAGCTTCGTTGCTTGCGCGGGGAAATCGGCGAGGAAATGATCGAAGGAATCGCGGATCGCGCCCTCGACGATGCGGGCTGCCTCCGACGACGCGAGCTTGTCCTTGGTCTGGCCTTGGAACTCGGGCTCGCGCATGAAGACCGAGAGCATGGCGGCGCAGGAGACCACAATGTCGTCAGCCGTGATGACCGCTCCGCGCTTGTTGCCGATGCGCTCGGCATGATCGCGCAAGGCGCGCAAAAGCGCGACGCGCAAGCCCTGCTCATGCGTGCCGCCTTCGGGCGTTGGGATGGTGTTGCAGTAAGATGAGGTGAAACCGTCATCCGCGGCAAGCCAGGCGATGGCCCATTCGACGGATCCATGCCGGCCTTCTTTATCGAGCTTGCCGGAGAAGATCGCGTCGGCAACGAGCTCCCTGCCTTCGATCTCCCGTGCGAGATGGTCCTTCAACCCGTTCGGGAAACGGAAGACGGCTTCTGCCGGCACCTTGCCGTCGGCCGGCAGCCGTGAAGGGGCACAGCGCCATCTGATCTCGACCCCGCCGAAAAGATAGGCCTTGGAGCGCGCCATCTTGAAGAGGCGGCGCGGGTCGAATTGCGTGCCCTTGCCGAAAATCTGCGCGTCCGGGTGAAAGTGCACGCTGGTGCCGCGCCGGTTCGGCGCGGAACCCACGGTCTCGAGCTTCGAGGTCGGGAGGCCGCGCGAGAAGCTTTGGCGATAAAGCATCTTGCCGCGCGCGACCTCCACCTCGAGGAGATCGGAGAGGGCGTTGACGACGCTCACACCGACGCCGTGCAGGCCGCCAGAGGTCTCATAGACCTTGGAGTCAAATTTGCCGCCCGAATGCAGCATCGTCATGATCACTTCGAGGGCCGATTTCTTCGGGAACTTCGGATGCGGATCGATTGGAATGCCGCGCCCATTATCGGTGACACGTATCGAGCCGTCGTCCTGAAGCTCGACCTCGATGAAGCTCGCATGTCCCGCGACCGCCTCGTCCATCGCATTGTCGATGACCTCGGCGAAGAGATGATGCATCGCCTTCTCGTCGGTGCCCCCGATATACATGCCGGGACGGCGGCGCACGGGCTCGAGCCCCTCGAGCACCTCGATAGCTGAAGCCGTGTATCCCTGCTCGCCGGGCGTGCCATTCCGGCTTGCCGGGGAGGCGCCTTGGCGCGAAAGCTTGGCCTGCGCTTTCGCGGCGCGCGCATCCTCGCGCTCGCGCGAGGGCTTGCGCATCGCGGCACCACCAGTTCCAAAAAGATCGCTATCAGCCATGGTCGCGCCGCTTCAAATTTCCACCTAACGAAAACATTCAGCCGTGCCGAGCCCGTCGGGGGCTCCGCACAATGCTTAGATAGTGATTCGCTCGTCCACTATTATGCCATGGGGCTTAGCTGCAGGCGAAGAATGGCCTGAGCGGGGCAGGGCTTCGCTTTGTTATTCGCTGTTGCCGGGGCTGGAGCTGCCCGTTCCGAAGCGGCCGAAAAGGGCGTGATCGATCCGAGCGCCCAAGGTGAGCACGATGAGCGCGAGCACCGCCGCGACGCCGCCCGTTCTCCAGGCGCCGAGCCCACAGGCGATGCCGAGCGCCGCGCTGATCCAGATCGTCGCGGCCGTGGTGAGGTTGCGGATGCGGCTCTCGGGGCCCTGATGCAAGATGACGCCGGCACCAAGAAAGCCGATGCCGCCGACGATCCCCTGGATCGTGCGGCTGACGGCGGAAGGGTCCGAGAACCCGAGCCGCGGCTCACTGGTGATCACGGTGATCAGGCCAGAGCCGAGCGCGACGAGCGCGCATAAGCGCAAGCCCGCCGGCTTGCCGTGCAGGTCGCGATTGAGGCCGACGAGCGCGCCGATGACCACCGCCGCAACGAGCCTGAGCGCGGGCTCGAAAATCTCGCCAATCCAGGTTTCCATGCGAACCTCATGCCGTCGATGCCGGACAAGCGCAATGGCCTTGCGGCATTCGGCCTGTGCACATCCACATGGATTGTGCGCGAAGGAATGCGCGCGAGGGCAAACCGCGCCGATAACGACCAGTCATCTCAGGCTCGCCAAGGCGGAAAGGCAGCCATCACGCTTGCGCCAAGCCGTTTCGAAGCTCGCGTAGTCGCGCTCGACCATCGCCGCACATTCTCCAGCCGCCGCGAGAAGCTCGCGTTGCCATTCGTCCTTCATCGCGAAATCGATGAGAGTGTCGACGTCCGAAGCGCCTTTGCGGCCGGCCGCGCGAAGCTGGTTCCATGCGACGATGCGCGCGCAGCTCTCGATCGTCGCTGCAAAGCGGCGAGGCTTGGCAAGAAGCGCGTCGATCTCGAGGCGATCTTCCGCCGGCTGGAGCTCATGAAAGACGAAAGGTCTATCCAAGAGGATGGCCGGTTGGAGGAAAGCCGGCGAACGCGCTTGCATCAAGCGCTGCACGAAGACGACGCGCTCGGCCGCGCTCTCGGCTTCAAGCGTTTCGGCCGCGGGAGGCACCGCCGAAGGCCCGGCCGATTTGATCTCGAGGAGAAAGTTGCCGTCAGGGTCTCCATGCCCCTTGATCAGGGCGATGTAGCGCGGACGCCCGAGGCTGTCCTTGGCCGGGGCGCATGGCGCAAGATCGCGAAGCTTCCAAAAGCCGCGTTCGCCGCGCTCCTTGCCGATCGCTCCAAACAGGTTTTTGACCACACCTTCGATCGCGCGTCCCTCCTTCGTGAGCGGCGCTGAGCGGCGTCCGTCGCGCAAGAGCTTGCGGCGTCCCCGACGGCCGCTCCGGGTGAAGAGATCGAGCTCGTCGCGCCGCGAGCGCCGCGACACGCCGGACACGAGATCCTCAATCGTGCCGCGCGCGAGATCGCGCTCGATCCAGAGCGGCTTGCCCTCGGCGAGCGCTTGCGCATAGGCCTCGAGCGCCTGCTTCGCGCTGCGTTTGGGATCGAGATCGTCGGGCTCATGCAAGCGAAGCGCGACCATGATGCTCGCAAGGAAGCGGACCATCTCGGCCGCCACAGGCATGAGCGCGGCCTCGCCGAATTCACTCTGATCGAAATAGGCGAGCCTGTTGTCGGCGAGATAGGCGCCGAAATTCTCGATGTGCAGATCCCCGCAGCCGAAGGCGAGCGGGGAGGGTGGGAGGCTGATCGTGGCCAGCCGATCGCGGAAAAGATGGACGGTCGCGCGCAGGAAGGAAGAGGCGTCGCGCGCCATCGCGTCGAATTGGCGCCCCAGGAGATTTCTGTCGCCATTGGCGTTGAGTACCGCGATGCGCTCGACGGCGTCGGTGTCCACGGACCTGCGGGACGTGCTCATGAGCGGTTCTCGCCAAGGTGGTTTTCGCAAGGTTTCACGACAATTGGATGTCTTTGCGAGAAATCCCACGGAGGCGTTAAATTTCCTTCAAAATCATTAACTTTCGAGAAAGCCTTTTGCGCTGCGGCTTACCGCGAGAAACGCGGCCAAGAGACGCCACGAAAGAATGGGCTTAGCCCGTTGATCGAGCTGATCTTTCAGATGGCGGATTCCCGCTTTTCAGTAAGAAAACGGCCAGGCAAAGCCCGGCCGCGCAAGCACACCTAATGGCGAGTTCAGAGAGAATAATACATGTCGAACTCGACGGGGTGGGGCGTCATCTCGAAACGCGCGACCTCGCTCATCTTGAGCTCGATATAGGATTCGATGAAGTCGTCATTGAAGACGCCGCCCGCCTTCAAGAATCCATTGTCCTTGCGAAGCGAGTCGAGCGCCTCGCGCAGCGAACCGCAGACAGTCGGGATCTTCTTCAGCTCGCGAGGCGGCAGATCATAGAGATCCTTGTCCATCGCGGCGCCGGGATCGATCTTGTTCAGAATGCCGTCGACACCGGCCATGAGCATGGCGGCGAAGGCGAGATAGGGGTTCGCCATCGGATCGGGGAAGCGCACTTCGACGCGCTTCGCCTTGGGAGACGCCGTCCACGGGATACGGCAGGAGGCCGAACGGTTGCGGGCCGAATAGGCAAGGAGCACCGGCGCCTCATAGCCCGGCACAAGGCGCTTGTATGAGTTGGTCGCCGGATTGGTGAAGGCGTTGAGCGCCTTCGCGTGCCGGATGATGCCGCCGATGTAATAGAGGCAATCCTGCGAGAGGCCGGAATATTTGTCGCCGGCGAAGATCGGCTTGCCGCTCTTCCAGATCGACTGATGGCAATGCATGCCCGAGCCGTTGTCTCCATAGACGGGCTTGGGCATGAAGGTTGCCGTCTTGCCATAGCTCTGGGCCACCTGATGGATGCAGTATTTGTAGATCTGCAAATGGTCGGCCATCTGGGTCAGCGGCCCGAATTTCAAACCGAGCTCATGCTGGGCGGAGGCCACCTCATGGTGATGCTTCTCGACATGGGCGCCCATAGCCTTCATCGCCGCGAGCATCTCGCCGCGCATGTCTTGTGCTGAATCCTGCGGCGGCACCGGGAAATAGCCGCCTTTGGTGCGAATGCGGTGACCGAGATTGCCGCTGTCGTAGGCGGTGTCCATATTGGTCGGCAACTCGATGGAGTCGAGCTTGAATCCCGTGTTGTAGGGATCGGCCGCAAAGCGCACATCGTCGAAGATGAAGAACTCGGCCTCGGGGCCGAAGAAGACCGTGTCGCCGATCTTCGACGATTTGACGAAGGCCTCCGCCTTCTTCGCCATGCTGCGCGGATCGCGCCCATAGGGCTCGCCAGTCGTGGGTTCGAGAATGTCGCAGACGATCGAGAGGGTGGGAGAGGCGAAGAACGGGTCGAGCGTTGCCGTCGACGCGTCCGGCAAAAGCGTCATGTCGCTCTCGTTGATCGCTTTCCAGCCGGCGATCGAGGAGCCGTCGAACATCACGCCGTCCGTGAAGGTGTCTTCCTCGATCAGCTCGACATCGAAAGTGACGTGCTGCCATTTGCCGCGCGGATCGGTGAATCTCAGGTCGACATATTTTATGTCCTTGTCCTTGATCGTCTTCAGGACATCCTTGGCGGTCTGCATCAGTTTCATCCTCTCGTTGTGATGTGAGAGCGTAAGGTCAGGCCAAAAGGGACGACCGGCCGCTCGAGCCGGTCACAGCGCGTCCGAGCCCGTCTCTCCCGTCCGAATCCGTACGGCGCTCTCCACCGGGTATACAAAAATCTTGCCATCGCCGATGCGCCCGGTGAGCGCGGCCTTGCGGATCGCCTCCACGGCGCGATCGACATGGACATCATCGATCACCGTCTCGATCTTCACTTTCGGCAGGAAATCCACGACATATTCGGCGCCGCGATAAAGCTCGGTGTGCCCTTTTTGCCGGCCGAAGCCCTTGGCCTCGGTAACCGTGATCCCCTGCAAGCCGATCTCCTGAAGCGCTTCCTTCACCTCGTCGAGCTTGAAAGGCTTGATGATCGCTTCAATTTTCTTCATGTCGAACCTGATGGAATTCGAGGAAATATCCGCAAAGATGCGATTAGAGCGCAACCGCAGCACCGGTCAATCGATCTCTTCGCTGGTGGAGGGGGGTGCCCCGCTTTGCCGTAAAGCAACGGTCATGCCGTCCGAGGCTGGTTATGCGAGAAAGCCGGACTCAATCGGCGAAGAACCGAGCGGAGCTGCCTAAAATTTAGGCATATCGCTCAGTAGTTGGGCGTTCCCCAAAAGGAAAAGTCTGCGCTTTGGCCCTCGCATGAATCCACCGTCTTGCATGTCGCGGCCAGGAGCTTCACTTTCAACCATGTTTCAGGAATTGGCGCTCTTGAGCCCTGCCGAAATGGCGAAGGCGGACCGCCACGCGATCGAGGCGGGAACGAGCGGGCTCGAGCTCATGCAACGGGCCGGCGAGGCGGTAGCGCGCGTCGCCTTGCGCGCAATGGAGCAAGGCGGGGCAGGGCGGCGCGATGTCATCGTCCTGTGCGGGCCCGGGAATAATGGCGGGGACGGCTTTGTTGCCGCGAGATTTCTGACGGAGAGAGGGGTTTCCGTGAGCGTCGCGCTCCTTGGCTCCGACGAGGCGTTGCGCGGCGATGCCGCCGCGGCGCGGCGCCTTTTTTCAGGCCCGATTGAGGATGCGACACGGACCGCGCTCGACGATGCGGGATTGATCGTCGATGCCCTTTTCGGCGCTGGGCTTTCCCGTCCGATCGAAGGGGATGCGGCCGCTCTTCTCAATCGGATCAATGGCGCGCGCGCCAAAGGGGCGCGTGTCGTCGCGGTCGATCTGCCGTCAGGGATTTCCGGCGCCACAGGAGCTATTCTCGGCGAGGCTGTCACGGCCGATGAGACCGTGACCTTCTTCCGGCGAAAGCCCGGCCATCTCCTTTATCCGGGCCGGGGTCGCTGCGGGCGCGTTCATGTCGAGGATATCGGCATCTCGGCCGACGCGCTCGAGGCGCTGGGCATCGCCACTTTTGCGAACGCGCCCGCGCTTTGGGCGGGGATGCTGCCTTCGCCCGCGGTTGCCGGGCATAAATATGATCGCGGTCATGCGCTCGTTCTTTCCGGCGGCGTCGAAGGGTGCGGTGCCTCGCGGCTTGCGGCGAGGGCGGCCTTGCGCATTGGCGCTGGCCTTGTGACGCTTGCCGTTCCGTCCGAAGCGCTCGCTTCGCAGGCAGCCGCCAACTCGGCCGTGATGGTGCGCCGGGCGGATGGCGCGCAAGGGTGGATCGCGCTTCTTGCCGATCCACGTCGCAACGTTGCCGTGCTTGGCCCGGCTGCGGGCGTGGGCGAAGAGACGGTGACGAAGGTGCTCGCGGCGCTCGCCACCGAGCGCCTGGTCGTCATCGACGCCGACGGGCTCACGAGTTTCGCGGAAAAGCCAGGCCTTTTGTTCGACGCGATCAGGCAAGCGAAATTCGCGGCCGTGCTGACGCCGCATGAGGGCGAATTCGCGAGATTGTTCCATGCCGCGCCCGAGTTCGTGGCGCTGGGGTCTGGCGTCGAGCGCCTCGACAAGCTCAGCCGCGCGAGGCTCGCGGCCCGCGTCTCGGGTGCCGTCATCGTCCTTAAGGGACCCGATACGGTGATCGCCGCCCCCGAGGGGCGCGCCGCGATCAATGAGAATGCAACTCCCTATCTTGCGACGGCGGGTGCCGGCGACACCTTGACCGGGATCATCGGTGGATTATTGGCGCAGAAGATGCCCGCATGGGAGGCCGCTTGCGCCGGCGTGTGGACTCATGCGCAAGCCGGCAATGAGTTCGGGCCGGGGCTGATCGCCGAGGATTTGGCGGAAATGTTGCCTCGCGTCCTGCGGGAGCTTTCCGCCTCGTCGCAGCCAGGCGTGGAGATGAGCAGCCTATCCTAAATGACTTCGAACCAGCCGAATTGACCACCCGCCAGATGCTCGAGGATGCGCCCGCCGAGGAGCCAGCGACCCGGGTTATCGGCGATGAAGGCAAGGCGCTCCGTGTTCCCGGGCGAAACGAGCACGACATCGACCCAATAAGGCACCCAGCCGTCGTCATGCGGGTGCAACAATCGCGCCACGTGACCGTTGAGCTTCATCACGACGGGCACATCGCTCTTGTTGGCAAGCGCAATCACCACGGGAGTGCCGCGCTTCACCGAGAAGAGCGGGGGGGCCGCGAAATCGCCGCTCCTGCCGTTGAGGGCCCAGAGCCTTGCGGGATCGGCGGCGGCAAGCGCGCGTGCATCGCTACGATCGATCATCCGCGCGATCTGGCAATCGACGCGCGTCGCGTGAGAAAGATCAATGAAGGCTGGCAGCCCATTGTCAGAGAGCCACTGGACTTCGGGCAAAGGCCCTGGCCTCGCGGCCTCCTCCGATATTTTCACGGTCAGTAGGGCGAAGCCGCTACCGATCACGGCCCGGATCGTCGCTTCGGCCGGCGGGCGCGCGTCTGCTGGAATATCGCAGACGAGGTCGAAGCGGCCACCCGGCACAAGCAGCATCTCGCCATGCAAGGGTGTGAAGGCGGCCGATTGCTGGCCTGAGACCCCGATGAGGGTCGGATGCATGCCGTCGAATTTCAGCGGCAGGATGCGCGCGTTGCAGGCATTGGCGAGGCGCAGGCGAAAGCGTGCCCCCGGGGCGAGCGAAAGCGTGCGGCTCTCGCCGAGCCCACCGATGGTGAACACATTGCCGAGCCGTCCCGAGCCGGCGCGCGCGGCGAGATCGGCGAAGTCCTCCCGCATGGCGCCCGAGGGCTCGACCTGCCAATCCTTGAGCAGCAGCAGAAGGTCGGCCTCGACCTCGGGATCCTTCGAATCGGCGACAATGAGCGCGCCGCCAAGGCCACGCGCGCTCTGCTCGGATGCGGTGGCGGGGTCGGCGGGACCAAAGGTAAAGAAGCCGGCATCGCGCGCCGGTATGCGAAGAAGCGCCTGCTCGGAGGGCGCGAGCGATCTTCCGGTCAATCCGGGGATGCCGTCGAGCTCGTTCGGCAAACGCATTCCGGAGACATGAATGGAAGTGGGCGCGGACATGGCGTTCACGAGTTCGAGCGCGAGTTCGTCGCCCTGGCGTGCCTGAAGCACAGGGCCAGGCAGCGCCCCGTCATAGCTCAGGACCGGCGTCGATCTCGCCGGAGGCGGGCGCAACGGCCAGGTGGTCGCGGCGGCGATGAGCCTTCGCGGAATCGGAGAGGGCGAAGTCTGCGCGCGAGAAGGTTTGCCAAGCAGGGTCGCCGTCACACAAAGCCCGAGAGACAGGTCGCGTCGCGACGGCAATGAAGAAGGCGAGGGCCGATTCCGAGCCATGGCGAGCTATGAAGCCGGGCGGGACCGGTGTTGCAAGGGGGGCCGGGCCGGGTTTGGGCTGGTCTTGGCGCAAGCGAGGTGCCCCTTTCAGGGAAGAACCGGTTGCGCCTCGCGAAATTTAGCCTGCGAGAAATTTAAGCTGGCGCCCTCCGACTTGCGTGCTATAGAGCCCCACCCTGCGGCGACCCCCGAGCCGCCGCGCTTGCTGGCGGGCGTGGCGGAATTGGTAGACGCGTCGGATTTAGGTTCCGATGGCGCAAGTCGTGGGGGTTCGAGTCCCTCCGCCCGCACCAGTTTCCCTACGGCGAAGCTCGCTGGCTTGGGTTCGGAGAGCTTGGGTCGGGTCAGATAGCTTGGGTCGGAGCCGTCGGATCGACATTGGACGAGCCGCTTTCCTCAAGGAGGGCGAAGCGGCCGGAGATGAAGAATAGAGTCATGATGCAGGTCACCGAAATTTCCTCACAAGGTTTGCAGCGCTCGTACCGGGTGGTTTTTCCGCTGCAGGGCGTCGCCGACAAGGTCAATGCCCAGCTCGACGACCTGCGCACCAAGGTCCAGCTCAAAGGCTTCCGCAGGGGCAAGGCTCCCATCGCCCATTTGCGCCGGCTCTACGGCCGTTCGGTGATGGGGGAAGTCATCCAGGAGACAGTGAACGAAGCCTCGCGCAAGATCGTCGACGAGCACCACATCAAGCTCGCGCAGGAACCGCGGGTGAAATTCCCCGAAGACAAGGCGCTCGTGGACGCCATGGCTGATGGCAAGGCGGATCTCGACTTCTCGGTCGATGTCGAGGTCCTGCCCGAAATTCCACAGGCGGATCTCTCCGGGATTTCGCTCGTTCGCGAGACGGCCCCGGTCGATGATGCGATGGTCGACCAGGCTGTGCAGCGTCTCGCCGAGCAGAACCGCTCTTTCACGCCGGCCGACACGGGGCATAAGGCCGAGAATGGCGATCAGGTGACCGTGGACTTCACCGGAACCATCGATGGTGAGGCCTTCGAGGGCGGCAAGGGCGAGGACATCAAGGTCGTCCTCGGGCAAAATTCGTTCATCCCCGGCTTCGAGGAGGGTCTCGAGGGCGTAAAAACTGGCGATGAGCGCAAGGTCGAGGCGGAGTTCCCGGCTGCCTATTTGCGCCCCGACCTCGCGGGCAGGAAGGCGAGCTTCGAGGTGAAGGTCAAAGAGATCGCTCGCCCGAACCCCGTGAACATCGACGACGAGCTCGCCAAGGGCTTCAACATGGAGAATCTCGAGGCGTTGCGGGCCTCGGTGCGGCGCTCGCTCGAGCGCGATTTCGCGGCGGCCTCGCGCCAGCGGCTGAAGCGCAAGCTGCTCGACGCCCTCTCCGAGAGGTATTCATTCGAGCTACCCCCGAGCATGGTGGAACAAGAATTTGTCGGCATCTGGCAGCAGGTCGAGAGCGAGATGAGGATGTCCGGCAAGAGCTTTGCGGACGACGGCACCACGGAAGAGGCAGCGCGCGCCGATTACCGCAAGATCGCCGAGCGCCGCGTGCGGCTTGGCCTCGTGCTTGCGGATATCGGTCAGAAAGCCAATATCACGGTTGGCGATGAGGAGATCACGCAAGCCCTTGTCGATCGGGCCCGCCAATTTCCGGGCCGAGAGCGGGAGATCTGGGAATTCTACCAGAAGAATCAGCGGGCGCTGGCCGAGCTCAGGGCGCCGATCTTCGAGGAGAAGACCGTGGACCATCTACTTGCCCAGGCAAAGGTCGAGGAGCACACGGTGTCACGTGAGGAATTATTCGCCGATGTCGAGGAGGGGGCGCAGGACGCCCCCGTGCCGAGTAGCTGACCGGTCTGCTTGGCGGTCGGGCGAAAGCTTTGCGTCTAATTTGGCTTTGGCCGGGGTCGAGGGCGCTAGAGGGTTGAGATGAGAGATCCATTCGAAGTCTATAACAACGCGCTCGTGCCGATGGTGGTCGAGCAGTCGAACCGCGGTGAACGCGCCTTCGACATTTATTCCCGCCTGCTCAGGGAGCGAATCATCTTTCTGACCGGCCCGGTCGAGGACTATACGGCCTCGCTCGTCGTGGCCCAGCTCCTGTTTCTCGAGGCCGATAATCCCAAGAAGGAAATTTCGTTCTATATCAATTCGCCCGGTGGCGTCGTAACCTCCGGTCTGTCCATATATGACACAATGCAGTTCATCCGTTCCCCGGTTTCGACGCTTTGTGTGGGGCAGGCCGCCTCGATGGGCTCGCTCCTGCTCACGGCGGGGGAGAGCGGCATGCGATTTGCACTGCCGAACGCGAGAATCATGGTGCATCAGCCTTCCGGCGGATTTCAGGGGCAGACGACGGACATCCTCATCCACGCGCGCGAGATCGAATCGGTTCGCCGTCGCCTCAACGAAATCTATATGAAGCACACGGGGCGCGATCTGAAGACCATCGAGGATGCGCTGGAACGAGACAATTTCATGACCGCCGAGGCGGCCAAGGAGTTCGGTATCGTCGATCAGGTTCTGGAGAAGCGCCCCGAGGACGGTTCACCCGCGGGGAGCCCGAAGTGATAAGCCTGTGACCTGCGGCATGGCGGCTGTTGATTGTGGGACTGATGCGTGATTGCATCCAGCGAAAGGAGGGAGGGCGATTTCGGGGCTTTGCGAAACAGCGGGTTAGGTTTCGTTAGGGTCAAGGCGTCTAAGCTGCCAGGGTTTGTGCCGGTGCGTTTCCGCCGCGCGGGATGACTGAACGGAGATCTGCGATGAACAAGTCCAGTGGCGGAGATTCGAAGAGCACGCTCTACTGCTCCTTCTGTGGCAAGAGCCAGCATGAGGTGCGCAAGCTCATCGCCGGCCCGACCGTGTTCATTTGCGACGAATGCGTCGAATTGTGCATGGATATCATCCGCGAGGAATCAAAATCCTCGCTCGTCAAGACCCGCGATGGCGTGCCGACGCCCAAGGAAATTCGCAAGGTCCTCGACGATTACGTCATCGGCCAGGATTACGCCAAGAAGGTCCTCTCGGTCGCGGTCCATAATCACTACAAGCGGCTCAACCACGCGACCAAGCACGCCGACGTCGAGCTTGCGAAGTCGAACATCCTCCTCGTCGGGCCGACGGGTTCCGGCAAGACGCTCCTTGCCCAGACGCTGGCGCGCATTCTCGATGTGCCCTTCACCATGGCCGATGCGACGACGCTCACCGAGGCAGGCTACGTCGGCGAGGACGTCGAGAACATCATCCTCAAGCTGCTGCAAGCCTCCGACTACAATGTCGAGCGGGCGCAGCGGGGCATCGTCTACATCGACGAAATCGACAAGATCTCGCGCAAATCCGACAATCCCTCGATCACGCGCGATGTGTCTGGGGAAGGCGTGCAGCAGGCGCTTTTGAAGATCATGGAGGGCACCGTCGCCTCCGTGCCGCCTCAAGGGGGGCGCAAACATCCCCAGCAGGAGTTCCTGCAGGTCGACACCACGAATATCCTGTTCATCTGCGGCGGCGCTTTCGCGGGGCTCGAGCGGATCATATCGGCGCGCGGCCGGGGAACCTCGATCGGTTTCGGCGCGAAGGTGCAATCGCCGGAGGATCGGCGCACGGGCGAGGTGCTTCGCCTCGTCGAGCCTGAGGACCTCTTGAAATTCGGCCTCATCCCGGAATTCGTGGGCCGGCTCCCTGTCATCGCGACGCTCGAGGATCTCGACGAGGAGGCGCTGAAGCGCATCCTTACCGAGCCGAAGAACGCGCTGGTCAAGCAGTATCAGCGGCTCTTCGAGATGGAGACGGTGGAGCTCACCTTCCAGGACGAAGCGCTCAACCTCATCGCCCGCAAGGCGATCCAGAGAAAGACGGGCGCGCGCGGCTTGCGCTCGATCATGGAGAGCATTTTGCTCGATACCATGTACGATTTGCCGGGCTTCGACAGTGTCGAGCAGGTGGTCATCGGCTCCGAGGTGGTGGAGGGGAAGGTGCGTCCGCTCTACATCCATGCCGATCGCGACAAGGAAGCCGGCGGCATGTCGGCTTAAGGCCGCTCCGCCGAGCGGCATGACCGGTTTGCGACGGCTCGCGTTGAAACTTCGGGGTGCCGCTCCCATCTGCCCTCTTCGGGCGAATGCGCCAAATTGCGATGTTTACCGGCATTCGCTGCCATTCTAGCCTCTCCGTTGCGAGGGATTCGCAACCGGCGCCAGCCTTTGGGGGGTGTCGGCAAGCCCTATCGCGTCGGGAAGGCTGATACAAAAGGATACCGATAAGATGAGCGATCCGAAAAGCCGCCCTCTCCCGCAAGCTGGCGAGAGCCACGAATTCCCGGTTCTGCCGCTGAGAGACATCGTCGTCTTCCCGCATATGATCGTGCCGCTTTTCGTCGGCCGCGAGAAGTCGATCCGCGCCTTGGAAGAGGTGGTCCGCAATGATCGCTTCATCCTGCTCGCGACACAGATCGATGCCGCGGCCGAGGACCCCGCGACCGACGCCATCTACGCGACAGGCGTGCTCGCGACCGTTCTACAGCTCCTCAAGCTTCCCGATGGCACGGTGAAGGTGCTCGTCGAAGGCTTGGCGCGCGCCAAGATCGCCGAATACACGAGGACGGATGATTTCTATGAGGCGCGGGCCGTGGTCCTCGCCGAGGAGATCGGCAACAAGGTCGAAGCCGAGGCGCTGGCGCGCTCCGTCACCGGGGATTTCGAGAGCTACGCCAAGCTCAACAAGAAAGTGTCGCCCGAAGTCGTCCAAAGCGTCTCGCAGATCGAGGATTATTCGAAGCTCGCCGATACCGTGGCCTCCAATCTCGCCGTCAAGGTCAGCGACAAGCAGGCCACGCTCGAGATTCTCTCGGTTTCCAAGCGCCTCGAGAAGGTGCTGAGCCTGATGGAGAGCGAAGTCTCGGTCCTTCAGGTCGAGAAGCGCATCCGCACCCGCGTCAAGCGCCAGATGGAGAAGACGCAGCGC
>DASZIL010000004.1:0-53491 GCA_035949255.1 Beijerinckiaceae bacterium
ATGCTGCTCGCCGAGCGGCCAGCGCCAACCGGCGCGTTCGATCTCGAGGCGCTGTCCCAGGCGGCGATCGGCCGCGTGCTGCGTTATGCGATCGTCGGAAAAGCCGCCGGCAGGAACGTCTGGCAGGAGCAGCCGGACGAATACGCGCTCGGCTTCCCGCACGACTATCGCAACGGCAACGGGGGCGTCGACGCCGGCTACAACTATGACCGCAACGGCGACATCATCCCGGGTTCGTGCGGCGGCTTCGTCTGGATGTCGGGCGAGGATTTGCGCGAATCCGCCGACCCGACCCTCGCGGCGCGGCTCTCCCGGTCGGGCCCCTTGCCGGTCAGCGGCCTTCAGGGCGTCGGCGCCTGGCAGGACCGGCCGCGCAACGCGCCACCGGTCGAGAGCTATTTCATCAGCTATGCCGACGGGCCTCCCGACGACGCGGCGCGCGGGCATATGGGCGATATCGCCATCCCGCGGAACTGCGGGGCGGCTTCGCACGCCGGCCTCGCGGCGCCAGTCACGCTTCCCGGCGTTGCGCCGCCGGCTCCGCCCGGAGTGGTCGCGCCCCCGACCCGGACCGGGCCGCCGCTCACTCCACCGAAAGTCCGCCATCCTCCGCCGCCTCCGCCGGGCTCGTGCCAGCCGGACGAAGTGCGCCGCGTCCCTGTCGGGAGCTGCGCGCCAAGCTGCCCGCGGCCCGATGTCCAGATCGGCCGCCGCTGCTGCCCGGTTGCAACGCTCGCGGCCAACGCCGAATGTTCGAACTCGGCTTGCCCGACCGGGCAGACGGCGATCGGGCCAAGCAATTTCTGTTGCGATTCGAGCCACGTCTACACCGGCTCGGGCGGCGCGCCGGCCTGCTGCGCTGGAGCGCTCGTCAACGGCCAATGCGAGCCGCCGAAGCCGCCCGCTTGCCCGCCCGGTGGACCTGTAACCGCGCAATGCCCGTGCCCGAGCGGCTACGTCCAAGCCGGCGGATCGTGCTGTCTTTCGAGCAACGTCACCTCGAAAGGGGTTTGCTGCCCGCCTGGCCAGGCGCCAGGACCCCATAGGGATGCGTGCGTGCCGATCCTGCACATTCCGATCGGCAATCTCTGCTGCGCCGCGGGCCGCATCCCGACTGCGAGTGGCGTCTGCTGCGCACCCGCGAACGTGACGACGACCGGGGTCTGCTGTTCGCAGCCGCTCGATCCGTCCAATCGCGCCGCGTGCCCGGCGCGAATCCAGAGCATTCCGGCTTGTGCTCCCGGCTATTCCAGGATGCCCGACGGGAGCTGCTGCAACCAGCGGTTCGTCAGCGCCGATGGACGCTCTTGCCTCGCCGGCCGGCCGCCCTGCGGTGCAGGCGAGTTCCGCAATGCACAGGGGGTATGCGAGCGTCTCGCCCCGCCGTCGGTCGTCGTTCCCCCGCGCGTCGCCGCGCCGCCCCAATGTCCGGCCGGCGAAGCGCTGACGCGCAAGGGGCACTGCGTGCCGGTCGGCGCGCCGCCCTGTCCGCCCGGCCAAAAGCGCATGCGAAGTGGCGTTTGCGCTCCGGTGCCCCCGCCGCATTGCCCACGCGGACAAACGAGAGCCCCTGACGGCTCCTGTGCGCCGATCATCCCCTCGCCCTGTCCCCCCGGCATGACGCGCAATATCAAAGGCGTCTGCGCGCCGCTCGCGCGCCCGCTCTGCCCGCCCGGATTGGCGCGCAACCCGCGCGGAATTTGCGTTCCGGCGCCCTGCCCGCGGGGCATGATCCGCAATCGGGCGGGCGCATGCGTGCCCTTCCCAGGTCCCGGCGTGTTTCCGCGTGCGCCGGGCGAATTCGGTCCGCCGCGAGGTCCGGGATTCCCGGGTCCGGGAGGCGCCGGATTCGGGCCCGGCGGCGGCCTGTTTCACCCGCGATAGGAGGTCAGTCCATGCGATCCATGTTTCTGCTCGTCGCCGCCTTCCTCATTTCGGTGCTCGCGCCGCCGAGCGCCTCCGCGCAAGATAGCCGCGCGGCGACCGAGGCGATCGTCAGGGACTATCTGGCCGCCCATCCGGACGAGGTGGGCGCGATCGTGAGGGACTATTTCATCAAACATCCCGAGGCGCTCAGCCAGATTCTGGCCGAGCTGATCAAGCATCGCTCGAGCGCCCCGAGTTCGGCGAGCGCGGCCGCCAAGCCCGGCCCGGATCGCGCCGCGGTCCTGGCCGGCAACGCCGCCGAGCTCTTTGCCTCGCCGCATCAGGTCACGCTCGGCGACCCGCAAGGCGACGTGACGCTGGTCGAGTTCTTCGACTACAATTGCGGCTTCTGCAAACGCGCGCTCGCGGACACGCTCGGCCTCCTGCGCGACGAGCCGCGCCTCAAGGTGGTGCTGAAGGAGTTTCCGATCCTCGGTCCTGGCTCGACCGAGGCTGCGCGCGTCGCGATTGCGGCGCGCATGCAGGACCCGGCGAAATATCTTGCCTTCCACCGGGAGCTGCTCGGCTCCCCGGGACCCGCGACCGAGCAGAAGGCGCTTGACGCGGCGAAGGACCAGGGCTTCGACATGGCGCGGCTCGAAAAGGACATGACGAGCGACGAGGTCGCCGCCACGATCGCCGAGAACATGAAACTCGCGTCCGCGCTGGGCATCTCCGGCACGCCGAGCTATGTCATCGGCAAGGGCGTCGTCCTGGGCGCCGTCGGCGTCGACGCGCTGAAGGCGCGCATCAAGCTGGCGCGGGAGACGACGGGTTCGGCCCAGTGATTGGCAACGAGGCGCGTTGGTTCGGGTGAAGGTGCCGGCCCGCGCCATCGCGCCGCCCGCCGGGGCTGCGCCAAGCCCATAGTGGTGCCGGTCACAACCTCATCTGGGCCTCGCTCGCGCGGCCCGTTCAGCGAAACGCCACCCTCACGATCTCATAGGATTTGCCGCCGCCCGGGGTGTGCACCTCGACCGTGTCGCCGACTTTCTTGCCGATCAGGGCGCGCGCGATCGGGGAGGTGATCGACACCTTCCCGGAGCGCACATCCGCCTCTGTCTCCCCGACGAGCTGATAGATCTTCGTTTCCTCGGTGTCCTCGTCCAAAAGCTTGACGGTGGCGCCGAATTTCACGGTCTTGCCGCTGAGCTTGCTCACATCGATCACATCGGCGCGCCCGATGAGCGATTCGAGCTCCAGGATCCGCCCTTCATTATGGGATTGCGCTTCCTTGGCCGAATGATATTCGGCGTTCTCGGACAAATCGCCGAGGGAACGCGCGTCGGAGATCGCCTGAATGATGCGCGGGCGCTCTTCCTGCTGGCGCGTCTTGAGCTCGGTTTCCAAAGCGAGATAACCCGCTTGGGTCATCGGCACCTTGTCCATGGCAGCGTCGTCCTTTCAGCAAAGCTCACCGCTCCCCCGGGTGGGGGAACGAGCCGTTTTCGTGTCCAGAAACGCGCCGAGGCGAAAATGACCCGCGCCCTAAGGGCCGCGGACATAGTCCTGCAGCGCGCGTACGCCGATGTCGCCGCTCAGGAATGACCTTACCCCCCTCGCGGCGGCGACAGCACCTGCTAGGGTGGTATAATAGGGCACTTTATGCAAGAGGGCCGCCCGTCGCAACGAGCGGGAATCGCCGAGAGCCTGGGCACCCTCGGTTGTATTGAACACCAGATGCACGTCGCCGTTCTTGATGGCGTCGACGACGTGCGGCCGGCCTTCCAGAACTTTGTTCACCCTTTGCGCCGGCACGCCCTCGGCCTCCAGAAACCGCTGGGTCCCCCCAGTGGCTAGGATCTTGAAGCCCAGCTGATGCAGGAGCTTCACCGACGGCACGATACGGGGCTTGTCGGCGTCGCGCACCGACACGAAAACCGTCCCGGAACGCGGCACTTTCGAGCCCGCGCCGAGCTGGCTCTTGGCGAAAGCGGCGTCGAAATCGGCATCGAGGCCGATGACCTCGCCGGTCGAGCGCATCTCGGGACCGAGGAGGACGTCGACCCCGGGGAAGCGCGCGAAGGGAAACACCGATTCCTTCACGCCCACATGGCCAAGCCGCCTTTGGACGAGCGCGAATGAGGAAAGGCTTTCGCCTCCCATCACCCGCGCCGCGATCTTCGCGACCGGCACGCCAGTCACCTTGGCGACGAAGGGCACGGTACGCGAGGCGCGCGGATTGACCTCGAGCACATGGATGACGCCGTCCTTGATCGCGTATTGCACATTCATCAGGCCGCCGACATTGAGCGCAAGGGCGAGCTTGCGCGTTTGCGTCTCGAGCTCGGCGACCGTCGCGGGATCGAGCGAATAAGGGGGGAGGGAACAGGCCGAATCGCCTGAATGGATCCCCGCCTCCTCGATATGCTCCATGATGCCGGCCACATAGGTCGTCGTGCCATCCGAGAGGCAATCCACATCGACCTCGATGGCGTCGGTGAGATAACGGTCGAAAAGCAGCGGGTTCTTGCCGAGGAGCGTATTGATCTGCCCCGTCTTGTCGTTCGGATAGCGGGCCTTGATCTCCTCCGGCACGAGGCTCGGCAAGGTGCCGAGGAGATAATCGTCGAAGCTTCGCTCGTCATGGATGATCGCCATGGCGCGCCCACCCAGCACATACGAGGGGCGCACCACGAGCGGAAAGCCGAGATCGGCGGTGACCAGGCGGCTCTGCTCGACCGAATAGGCGATGCCGTTCTTCGGCTGCTTCAAATTGAGCTTGTCGAGCAAGCGCTTGAAACGGTCACGATCCTCGGCGAGGTCGATGGCGTCCGGCGACGTGCCGAGGATCGGCACGCCGGCCTCTTCCAAAGGCCTTGCGAGCTTGAGCGGTGTCTGTCCGCCGAATTGCACGATGACTCCGTGCAGCGTGCCGTTCTGGCGCTCCTCGTCGATGATCTCGAGCACGTCCTCCCCGGTGAGCGGCTCGAAATAAAGCCGGTCCGAAGTGTCGTAATCGGTCGACACCGTCTCCGGATTGCAATTGATCATGATGGTCTCGAAGCCGGCCTCCTTGAGCGCGAAGGCGGCGTGGCAGCAGCAGTAGTCGAACTCGATGCCTTGGCCGATCCGATTGGGTCCACCACCGAGAATCACGACTTTGCGCCTCGCCGAAGGCCGCGCTTCGTCGCGCGTCTTGCCCGCGAAAGGCGGCGCGTAGCAGGAATACATATAGGCGGTAGGCGAGGCGAATTCGGCGGCGCAAGTGTCGATGCGCTTGAAGACGGGCCTCACTCCGAGGGCAAGCCGCGTCTCTTTCGCCTCAGTTTCACTTGTGCCGGAAAGCACCGCGAGCCTCGCGTCCGAGAAGCCCATCGCCTTGAGGGCGCGGAAGGCGCCAGGCGTCGTCGGCAGGCCATGCGCCTTGATCCGCGCCTCAGTCCGCACGATCTCGCCGATGCGCGCCAGGAACCAGGGATCGATGCGGCAAGCCTCGAAGATCTCCGACGGGTCCATCCCAAGCCGTATCGCCTGGGCGACCTTGAGCAGGCGATCCGGCGTCGGCGTGCCGATCGCGGCGCGGATGGCGTTGTGGTCGTCGCCCACGCCGAGCCCCGGAATCTCGATCTCGTCTAAGCCGGTGAGCCCGGTCTCGAGGGACCGCAGCGCTTTTTGCAGCGATTCGGCGAAGCTTCGACCGACCGCCATCACCTCGCCGACGGATTTCATCGAGGTCGTCAGCACCGGGTCAGCGCCCGGGAATTTCTCGAAGGTGAAGCGCGGGATCTTGGTGACGATGTAATCGATGCTCGGCTCGAACGAGGCCGGCGTCGGGCCTCCGGTGATGTCGTTCTCGATCTCGTCGAGCGTGTAGCCGACCGCGAGCTTGGCGGCGACCTTGGCGATCGGGAATCCCGTCGCCTTGGAGGCGAGGGCCGAGGAGCGCGAGACGCGAGGGTTCATCTCGATGATGATCATGCGCCCATTCGCCGGATTGATCGCGAATTGCACATTCGAGCCGCCGGTGTCGACGCCGATCTCGCGCAGCACCGCGATCGAGGCGTCGCGCATGCGCTGATATTCCTTGTCGGTGAGTGTGAGCGCCGGTGCGACGGTGATCGAGTCCCCCGTATGCACGCCCATGGGGTCGACGTTCTCGATCGAACAGACGATGATGCAATTGTCCGCCCGGTCGCGGACCACCTCCATCTCGAATTCCTTCCAGCCGGCGACGCTCTCCTCGATCAGGACCTCATTGGTCGGCGAGGCGTCGATGCCGCGCTCCATGGCGACGAAGAATTCCTCGCGGTTATAGGCGACGCCGCCGCCCGTGCCGCCGAGCGTGTAGGAGGGGCGGATCACCGCCGGCAAGCCCACGTAATCGAGCGTCTGGAGCGCATTCGCATAGGCGTCCGGCGACAGTTCCATCACCGGCTCGTTGTTCTCGTCATAGATCGGCTTGCCGCGCTCGTCCTTCTTCTGGCGCAACGAGCCCTTGAGCGTGCGGCCGCGCGGCACGTCGAGGCCGATCTTGATCATCGCCTGGCGAAAGAGCTCGCGATCCTCCGCCTTGTCGATCGCTTCGGCGGAGGCGCCGATGAGCTCGACGCCGAATTTTTCGAGAACGCCCATTCGCTTGAGCGAGAGCGCGCAATTGAGCGCCGTCTGTCCGCCCATGGTGGGGAGAAGCGCGAAGCCGCCCGGCGCCGAATGGCGCTCGGCCTCGATGATCTTCGCCACGATCTGCGGGGTGATCGGCTCGACATAGGTGCGGTCGGCGAGATCGGGATCGGTCATGATCGTCGCCGGATTGGAATTCACCAGCACGACGCGATAGCCCTCGGCCTTGAGCGCCTTGCAGGCTTGCGTTCCCGAATAGTCGAACTCACAGGCCTGTCCGATCACGATCGGTCCCGCGCCGATGATCAGGATCGTCGAGATGTCGGTACGTTTGGGCATGGGGATCCAAGGGACAAATCGGGCCTGGCCGCGCGCCGATCCTTGCGGCGCGCCGCGGCGACAGGATTCACGCGAGGTTTGGGCTGGCGCGGCTCTATAGCGGGGTTGACGCAGAGAGGGAAGGCCCGCGCCGGCCCTGCCGGCCATGGGGACCGCGAGAGTGAGGCACGCTTTCGATTGCCATTCCCTCCGGTTTTCGTCTTATGGCAAGAGAGCTTACCGAAACGAGCTTATCGCGATGAGCCTCTTTCTCCTGCGGCGAACGGTGGTTTTCGCGGCGACGCTCGCCGGCGCCTCGGTCGTCATCTTCCTCGTGCTCGACATCTTGCCGGGAAATGCCGCGCTTACCATCCTGGGCCCCGATGCCCCCTCGGACGCGGTCGCCGCGCTCTCCCACAAGCTCGGCCTCGATCAGCCGGCCTTGGCGCGCTATTTCGCCTGGATCTTCGGGCTCCTCTCGGGCGATCTCGGCGTGAGTTACGCCTATGACACGCCGGTCGCGGAGCTCATTCTCGGCGGCCTCAGCGTCAGCTTGCCGCTCGCGGTGATGGCGATGGCGCTCACCGCGCTCATCGCCTTGTCGCTCGGGATCTTTGCGGCGCTGCGCCACAACAGCGTCCTCGACACCGGCGTCATGGGGATGAGCCAGATCGGCATCGCCATCCCGAATTTCTGGTTCGCGATCCTGCTCATCCTCCTCTTCGCGGTGCGCTTGCACTGGTTTGCGGCGGGCGGCTTCCCGGGCTGGGGCGAGGGGGCGCTCACGGCCTTGCGCGCCCTCATCCTGCCCGCGGTCGCGCTCGCGGTGGTGCAGGCCGCGATCCTGGCTCGGGTGACGCGCTCCTCGATCATCGAGGTGATGCGGGAGGATTTCGTCCGCACCGCGCGCGCGAAGGGGCTCACGCGCCGTGCCGCCTTGTGGCGCCACGTGCTGCGCAACGCCATGATTCCGGTCGTCACGATCATGGGCCTGCAATTCGCCAATCTGATCGCCGGCACGGTGGTGATCGAGAACGTCTTCTATCTGCCGGGCCTCGGCCGCCTCATCTTCCAGGCGATCAACAACCGGGACCTGATCGTGGTGCGCGATTGCGTCATGCTGCTCGCGGCCCTCGTGGTCGCGGTGAACTTCGCGATCGACCTCGTCTATGTGACGATCGACCCTCGGCTGAAGGTGCAGGCGCCATGATTGCCGGGATCAGCTTCGAGCGCCGCGCCTTGCGCCATCCGAGCTTCGCGATCGGCTCGGCGCTCATCCTCCTGCTTCTGGCGACGGCCGTGGTTTCGCTCATCTGGACGCCCTGGCCGCCCGGCGAGCTGGACATCCCCCACAAGCTCGCGCTCCCTTCGGCGGCGCATCTCTTCGGCACCGATTCGCTTGGGCGCGACGTCGCTTCCCTGATCATGGCGGGAGCGCGCAACTCCATCCTCGTGGGCGTGATCGCGGTGGCGATCGGCCTCGTCATCGGCACGGCGGTCGGCACGCTCGCCGCCGCGGCGAAGGGTTGGGTGGAGGAGGTGGCGATGCGGCTCTCCGATTTCACCTTCGCTTTTCCGGCCATACTTTCCGCCATCATGCTCACCGCGCTCTTCGGTCCCGGCATCGTCAACTCGATCATTGCGATCGGCATCTTCAACATCCCGGTCTTCGCGCGCGTCACGCGCGCCTCGGCGAATTCGGTGTGGACGCGCGAGTTCATCCTCGCGGCCCGTGTCGCCGGCAAGAACCGGTTGCAGATCACGCTCGAGCATGTTCTGCCCAATATCCTGCCCGTGATCATCGTCCAGGCGACGATTCAATTCGCGACCGCGATCCTCGCCGAAGCCGCGCTTTCCTATCTCGGCCTCGGCACGCAACCGCCTCAACCCTCCTGGGGACGCATGCTGAACGAGGCGCAGACGCTCATGTTCCAGGCGCCGCGGCTCGCCATTTACCCGGGCATTGCCATCGCGCTCTCGGTGCTCGGCCTCAACCTCGTGGGCGACGGGTTGCGCGACCTCCTCGACCCGCGCCTGGCGCGGCAACGCTGATCATTCCCTTAAAGATGGCTCTTCTCGAACTCGACGATCTCACCGTGACCTTGAGCACCGCGCGCGGGCCGGCCAAGGCGGTGCGCGGGGTGAGCTTCGCACTCGACCGGGGCGAGACGCTCGGACTCGTGGGCGAATCAGGCTCGGGCAAATCGATGACCGCGCTCGCCATTCTCGGGTTGTTGCCGGAGGGCGCGAGAACCTCCGGGCGGCTCCGTTTCGAGGGACGCGAGCTTTTGACCCTCGACGAGGCAGAACTCTGCCGCATCCGCGGCGACCGCATCGGCGTCGTCTTCCAGGAACCGATGACGGCGCTCAACCCTCTCCACAGCATCGGGCGCCAGGTCGCGGAGACGTTGATGCTGCATCGGGGCATGAGCGCGGGAGCGTCGCGACGAGAGGCCATTCGCCTCCTCGACCGCGTCGGCATTCCCGACGCGGCGCGCCGTGTCGATGCCTATCCGCATCAATTCTCCGGCGGCCAGCGTCAGCGCGTCACCATCGCCATCGCGCTCGCTTGCGGGCCGGATATTCTCATCGCCGACGAGCCGACAACCGCGCTCGACGTGACCATTCAGCGCCAGATCCTCGATCTGATCGCCGGCCTTGTCGAGGAGGACGGGATGGCGCTCATTTTGATCTCGCACGACCTCGGCGTGATCGCCGAGAATGTCGAGCGCACGCTCGTGATGTATGGAGGTGCCCTCGTCGAGGAGGGGCCGACGGACGAGGTGTTCGCCAGACCCTCGCATCCTTACACGCAAGGCTTGTTCGGCGCCCGGCCGAGGCTCGGCGTCGGGCGCGGCACGAAGCTTGCGACCATCAAGGGCACGGTGCCCGAGCTTGCCGATATGCCGCCTGGATGTCCTTTCGCCGGGCGTTGCCCCCTCACCATCGCGGCTTGCGACGCGGCGCTGCCTGGTCCCGTCGAGCTCTCGCCCTCCCATGCGGCGCGCTGCATCAGGCTCGATGTCGCCTTGGGGGTCTCATGAGCGCGCCGCTCATCGAGCTCGACAAGCTCGTCAAGCATTACGCCTTGCCGCGCGAGGGCCTTTGGGTCGCGCCGCGGCAGGTGACGGCGCTTGCCGGCGTGAGCCTCTCTGTCGTGGCGGGGCGAAGCCTCGGATTGGTCGGAGAATCGGGTTCCGGCAAATCCACCTTGGCGCGCATCGCGATCGCGCTGGAAGAGCCGAGCTCAGGGGTCGTGCGTTTCGAGGGAGAGAAGGTCGCTTCCCTCTCGGGAGAGGGGCGAAGGCGCTTGCGGCGTGATTTCCAGATGGTGTTTCAAGACCCCTACGGCTCGCTTGATCCACGCCGCACCGTCGGCTGGATCGTCGCCGAGCCTTTGTGGACGCAAAGCCTCGACCACGCGCGGCGCGCGGCGGCCGTCGCCGAGGTTCTGGGCTCCGTCGGGCTCCGCCCGGCCGATGCCAAGAAATACCCGCATGAATTCTCCGGCGGCCAGCGCCAGCGGATCGCTATCGCTCGCGCGCTGATCACCAAGCCGCGTCTGATCATCGCCGATGAGCCGGTGAGCGCGCTCGATGTCTCGGTGCAGGCGCAGGTCCTCAACCTCCTCGAGGATCTCCAGCGCGATTTCGGCGTCACATTCCTCCTGATCAGTCATGACCTCGCGGTGGTGGACCATATTTGCGATCTCGTCGCCGTCATGTATCGCGGGCGCATCGTCGAGGAAGGCTCGCCCCGTGCCTTGTTCCAGGCGCCGGCCCACCCTTATACGCGAGCCCTCATCGCGGCGATGCCGAAGCCGATCCCGGGGCGTCGGCGCGAGCAAAGGGGCGTCAACCGCAATGGCGCCTCGCCGTCAGGGACGCAGAAGGGCTGCCCCTATGCCGATCGCTGCCCACACGCGCGCGAGCGCTGCCACGCCGAAGCTCCGCCGCTTCGAGAGGTCGACGGCGCACGCCGCGCGGCGTGCCATTTCGCCGAAGAGGTGATGGCGCTTCCGGCACCGGCGTGATGGCGAGGCGGGCCCGACAGGACCGCTCGATCAGAACCGCATCCGCATGCCGCCCGAGACCGATTGCTCCTGGAGCTTTGCGTTGAGCTTGCCGTCGTAATCGAGGAAGACCTTCGCGTCCCTTGAAATATCGGCACTTACGCCCGCGCCGACGAGGGCGCTGTCGCGGCCGAAATTGATGCCCGTCGCCGAGAAGGAGCTTCCCGGCACGCCCAAGAGCGAGCCGCCGATCGTCTGCGAGGCATCGAGGAACTCATGATTCCAGCCGATGCGAAGCTCGGGGACCACGAAGCCGTGCGCTCCCACGCTCATCTTGGATGTGAGGCGAAGGCCGAGCGTGGTCGCGAAGGAGTTGCTGTCGGCCGCATTCGCGGCGAGCGCGCCAAAGCCGCCCTTCTCGTTGAAACTGTCGCTACGCGCGGCCACATAATCCAAGGCGGCGTAGGGTGTGACGCTGAGGTTCCGGCCAGCCAGGCCCGCCGGCAAAAGCCAATGATAACCCGCCTCCGCATGGCCCTGATAGCTTTGCCCCGTGGGAGTCGAGGTCGCGACGCCGGGGAGCTCGACGGATGCAAGTTGCCGCGTCGTCGAAAAATTGTTGATGCTCACCACCCCGCTTGCGAGCGCATACCACGGGCCTCCCGTCCATCCCGCGTAGGCGGCGCCCTGGTAGGAGCTTCCCGTCGTGTGCGAGCCGTCCTTGAAGCTCGCGGTGCTTTCGACGTAAGTGCCGGCAAGGCCGAGCACGACGCCATTGCCAAAGCGCCAATCGAAGCCGCCGATGAGCGGCGCGGCGCGATTGACATCGTAACCTGTGCCCGCGCCCGAGGCGCTGCCGAACTGGTCATAGCCGCGCGCCCAGAAATCCAATTCTCCGACCGGGGCCGCGGCACGTGTGGTGCGCCTCGCGGCCGCGGCGTTCGGCTGTCCATCCCCCAACACGCCGCCGCTCGCGACGAGCCGATCCTGGATCGCTTGCGTGAGCACCTGAGGCGCGTCGAGCCCGAGGCGAAGATCCTGGGTCAGGTCCTGCGCGCTCGCCGCGAGGCCGGCCTTGCTCAGCGACACCGTTGCGTCGAGCGCGTTCGGCGTCGTCGCATCGGGCGTGAGCCTCGCTCCGAAAAGTGAATTCGTCGTGTTGACGGCGGCAAAGTTCCCATTGATCGCATTTGTCGCGCTGATGATGTTGCGGAAGATCGCCGGGGTCGCGGCCAGAGCGAAGAGATTGCCTTGCGGGACGAATTGCAAGGCGCCGCCGTGCAAATTGATGGTGCCGGCGGAGATGGTCGGCGCCGTGCTCGACGTGACGCCAAGAACGAGCGTGCCTCCCGTTTGATTGAACGTGCCAAAGCCGGCGATGCTTTGGCCGGGCGCCAGCGCGATGCGCCCGGCGGTCAGGTTGAGCACATCGCCATTGGCATTGCCCGAGCCGATGACGCTGCCATTGAGCACGCCGCCGGCTTGTGTCACCACCGTGGCCCCGCCGATCTCTTGTGAAAGGTCGATCGCGGCCGTCGATCCCGTGATCGAGCCCGTATTGATGACGCCGCCCGCCACGGGAGTGAGGATCTTGATGCCGACGCCGCTTGCCCCGTTCACGCCGGTCGCGGTGATCGTGCCGGAATTGGAGACCGCGCCCGTGAACAGCCCGGTCTGCACCACGTGATTGGACGAGTTGCCGATCTGGATGCCGAAAGCGCTCACCCCGCCGCCATTGGCCGTTGCCGCGATCGTGCCCGTGTTGGAGACGTTGCCCGCGAAGGTGCCTTGCGTCGTCGTCACGCCCGCAAGTTGCGCGGGATTCGTATAATTGACCGCGATGCCGGCAGCGTTGCCGCCGCCGAAGCCCGTGGCGTTCACCGTGATCGTGCCGCTATTCGCGATCGAATGCGTGAAGACGCCTCCGGTC
Organism: Beijerinckiaceae bacterium; assembly: GCA_035949255.1. Taxonomy (GTDB): domain Bacteria; phylum Pseudomonadota; class Alphaproteobacteria; order Rhizobiales; family Beijerinckiaceae; genus GAS188. The sequence goes on from DASZIL010000004.1 coordinate 12,750, forward strand.
GAGCTGCTGTTGCCGAGCGCGGCGTTGCCATTTTGCACCTCGGCTATTCCTCCCCCATCGGCCGCGGCGAGAATGCCGACCGCGAATACTTTCCCGAAGTTGGCGGAGTTCACGGTGATGCTGCCGGAGTTGAGGATATTGCCGGTGAAAGTGCCGCCTGTGGCGAGAGCATTCGCGGTCGGGACGCCGCCGCCTTGCGCAACGACCTGGACGCCGAAGCCGGTCGCGGACTGGGTCTGGGAATTCGCGCTTGCGCTAACCGCGATGCTCCCGCGAAGAGCCAAATCCCCGCTGAAGACGCTGCCGGCGAAGCTGCCGCCGGCGGCATTCGCCTGCGCTCCCTCGGCCGTGAGGGCGATGCCGCTTGCCTGTGCGCCTTGATTCGAGCCGGTGACCTGCGCCGAAATATTTCCCGTGTTGGTGACGCCGCCGGAAAAATTCCCTCCCTGGACCAGGATGCCGGTCGCAAAAGCCGGGCCGGAGGTGGTTTGTTGGCCGTTCACGCTGATGGCGCCCGTATTGTTGATGCCGCCCGAGAATTGGCTGGTGGCGCCGAAGACGGCGATGCCGTTGACATCGGCCAAGCCACCCAGGGCGGTGGTTGTCGTGCTGGCAGTGATCTGTCCATTGTTGGTGACGCCGCCCGAGACCGTATCTTGGCCTACGGAGAGGGCGGTGACCTGCCCCGCGCCGTTCGCGCTGATCACGCCGCTTTGGCCATTGGCGATGCCGTTGAAGATCGAGTTCGCCGGGCCGATGTTCACTCCCCGGGCACCGTTGCCTGTCGAATTGATCGTGCCGCTATTGGAGATGCCGCCCCCGACCGTGCTCGTGGCGATGGAGAGAACGCTCGGCATTGCGGCGCTGATCGTGCCGGCGTTGCTGACGGCGCCGGTGATGGTCGAACCGGAGATGACGATCGAGGTCGTCGACTTGCCCTGGGGGTTCGCGACGCTCGAGACCGTCGTATTGGTGATGCTTTGTCCAGCGCTCGCCGGCAAGGGATTGCCAAGAAGGAGGGCTGCGACCGAGGTGGTGGCGAGAAGCGAAGGCGCGCCACCACGCCTGGAGACGAACGATGATAGCGTCACGGAATAGCCCCTCTCGCCTATTGGAGGAACGAGCGTTTGCTCAACTCTCGTTCGGCCGGTTAACGCTAATTATCCGTTGATTGGTTAATTAGCGTTAAACGAGCCTTTGCGAGGCCGGAGTGCAAACGGGCTTCGCTTTCGGGGCTTTCGTTTCCGGGCTTCGTTCCGCGCCCGAAGCGCTTCGACGGCCGGCGGGCGACACGGGCGTTGAAGTGCCAGGACAAGATGCCCACGGGACCGTGAAGGCCGAAGCGTTTCCCACCGAATCTGTGGTCTTCCCACGACGCCCCCTTAGTTGTGCGTCCTGCACCTGCTAAAAAGAGGAATGCACGCGCCCTCGCCAGCGATTCCATCTTCGGGAAAGGCCGAGACCGCCTCGCCCGTCATTTCGCCCGTCATGGCGCAATACGCCGAGATCAAGGCGGCCAATCCGGACAGCCTCCTCTTCTATCGCATGGGCGATTTCTACGAGCTGTTCTTCGAGGATGCCGAGATCGCGAGCCGCGCGCTCGGCATCGTGCTCACCAAGCGCGGGCGGCACAATGGCGCGGATATCCCGATGTGCGGCGTGCCCGTGCATCGCGCCGACGAATATCTGCAGCGGCTTATCGCGCAAGGCCATCGGGTCGCCGTCTGCGAGCAGCTCGAGGATCCGGCCGAGGCGCGAAAACGCGGCTCGAAATCCGTTGTCCGCCGCGACGTGACCCGCCTCGTCACCCCCGGCACGATCACCGAGGAGGCGCTTCTCGATCCTTCGCGCGCCAACACGCTCGTCGCCATCGCGCGGGTGCGAGCCTCTGACGGGCCTTGGAGCTACGGCCTTGCCGCGCTCGACATCTCGACGGGCGCTTTCGAGCTAGCCGAGACTTCCTCGGATGGGCTCGCCGCCGAGCTTGCCCGGTTCGACCCCCGCGAGATCATCGTCTCGGAGGCAGTGCATGAAGATCCCGCGCTCTCGACGCTTTGGGCGGAGGTACGCGCGCCCATCGCGCCACAACCGAAGGAAGGCGTCGATGCGGCAACGGGGGCAGCACGTCTTGCCGCCTTTTTCGAGGTTGCGTCGGTTGATGCCTTCGGAGAATTTTCGCGCGGCGAGCTCGCGGCGGCCGGTGCGGCCATCACCTACGTCGAGCGCACCCAGCGTGGTGCGCGCCCGCCTCTGTCCATCCCGCAGCGGGCGAGCGAAACGGGCGTCATGCGCATCGACGCGGCGACGCGCGCCAATCTCGAGCTTTCCCGCACGTTGTCGGGGGAACGCAGCGGCAGCCTTCTCGCCGCCATCGATCGCTGCGCGACGGGCGCGGGCTCGCGCCTCCTTGCCGCGCGGCTCGCAAGCCCGCTCGTCGAGCCGGCAGCGGTCGGCACAAGGCTCGACGCTGTCGCTTATTTCATCGAGAGGCCGGAGCTTCGGGAAGAGATTCGCGCAAGGCTGCGGCGCATCCCGGATATCTTGCGGGCGCTCACCCGTCTCGCGCTCGATCGCGGCGGACCTCGTGATCTCGCGGCGATCGGACAAGCTCTCGAGGAAGCGCATATCGTGGCGCTCGCGCTCGGAAAATCCGGCACGGAGGCGAGCGCCGAGCTCGATGAGGCGAGGCTATCGATGTTGCGCGCCGACCCGGCCTTGGCGCGGCAGATCGCGGCCGTCTTGGCGGAGGAGCTGCCGCTTCTCAAGCGGGACGGCGGATTCGTTCGGCAAGGATATGACGCCGCCCTCGACGAGACACGGGCGCTGCGCGATGAAAGCCGACGCGTCATCGCCGCCTTGCAGACGCGCTACGCCGAGGAGGCGGATTGCAGGACGCTGCGCATCAAGCACAACAATATGCTGGGCTTCTTCGTCGAGGTCCCGCAATCCGCCGGCGAGCGCTTCCTCAAGGAGCCTCTTGCCGGCACCTTCATGCATCGCCAGACAATGGCGGGGGCGATGCGCTTCTCGACCGTCGAGCTCGGAGAGCTCGAAAGCCGGATCGCTTCGGCGGCCGACAAGGCGTTGGCGATCGAGCTTGACGTTTTCGCGCGGCTTGCGGCGAGCGTCGTCGAGGCCCGTGGCGCGCTGGAAGCCGCGGCGCGTGCGCTTGCGGTGGTCGACGTGGCGGCCGCTCTCGCCGAACTCGCCGCCGATCTCGAATGGGTGCGCCCTATCGTCAACGACGGCCTTTCCTTCGAGATCACGGGGGGCCGTCATCCCGTGGTTGAGGCCGCGCTGCGGCGCGAAGGCAAGAGCTTCGTGGCGAATGGCTGCGATCTTTCCCCGCCGCCGGAAGAGAGCGCGGGGCGCATCGCGATCGTCACCGGCCCCAACATGGCCGGCAAATCCACCTATCTGCGCCAGAGCGCGCTGATCGCCATCCTGGCGCAGATCGGCTCCTATGTGCCCGCTGAGCGCGCCGTGATCGGGGTCGTCGATCAGCTCTTCTCGCGCGTCGGCGCGGCCGATGATCTCGCGCGCGGCCGCTCGACCTTCATGGTCGAGATGATCGAGACGGCCGCGATCCTCAATCAGGCCTCGGCGCGTGCGCTCGTCATCCTTGACGAGATCGGGCGCGGCACGGCGACCTTCGATGGCCTCTCGATCGCTTGGGCGGCCCTCGAGCATCTGCACGAGGCCAATCGTTGCCGGGCCTTGTTCGCCACGCATTTTCATGAGCTCACGGCGCTCGCCGACCGCTTGCGCCGGCTCGTCAACCTGACGAGCCGCGTGCGCGAATGGCATGGCGATGTGGTCTTCCTGCACGAGATTGTCGCGGGCGCGGCGGACCGAAGCTATGGCGTGCAAGTCGCAAGGCTTGCGGGTTTGCCGACCTCCGTGATCGCGAGGGCGAAATCCATCCTCGCCGGCCTCGAGCGTACCGAGCGCGAGAAGCCCGCGGCGAAACTCATCGAGGAGCTCCCGCTCTTCGCCGCGGCCACGCCTCCCGATCCGCCGCCGAGCAAATCCGACCGGCTTCGCGAGGTGCTCGAGGCGGTCAACCCCGACGATCTGACGCCGAAGGAAGCGCTGGAAACCCTCTATCGGCTCAAGTCGACCGCGCGCGATCGGGACTGAAAAGATGTGCTGGTAAAGAATTTCCGGCGCAAGCCGGCGGCCGCCGCGCCTCGCCTGGCCGCTCAGCCCGCGCTTTTTTTCGCCTTGGCTGCTCGAAGGATATGGCGATAGGTCCCGTCGAACACGGTATTTGATGCCGAGGTCCAATGCGTGTCGGCGGACAAGGTCTGGCGCGCCTCGTGAATGCGTCTCGCCTTCAGCTCGCGCTCGGCCGCTTCCTCCTCATCCATCTCGACAAGGGTGTAATCGGCTTCCTCGGGCACGACGATGATCTGCGCGAAGGGCTCGCCGGGTCTGAAGATATGGGTTCGCCCTTCCGCCGGTGATTTGAAGACGAGGAAGAACATCATGGGCCACCAATTGCGCAAGAGCGCCGGCACCGCGATGGGCACCGTGTCCGTGCGGTCCGTGTAGAAGCGGGGATGGGGCTCGGTCCGGATGGCGAAGCCCTCCCCTGGATTGAGGTCGAGCAGGATTTGGTAGGTGTAGAAATTATCCCCGAAGTTCCGGAACGGGGGCCACATCACGCCCGTTTCTGGAGCGGGACCGAAATCCCCCTCCAGAACGAGATGGCTTTCTCGCATGCTGACGCGAAGCTCGTTTTCGTAAGGGTAGAAGAGCTCGATCCCGTATTGGGCGCCTTCGGAAAACGGCATGCAATGCCAGACGTATTCACGAGCACCGTCGGCGCGCGGCTCGCGCTCTCCGGCCCATCCCGGGATCTCGAGCTTGGTGCGGCGCGGGCGCAAACCCTCGACGAAATGCCTGATTTTAACGGTGCGCATGGAGGCTCCTTGGCGATTCGCGGCGATCTCTTTCGGTGAGGTTGCGGTGCAACAAGTCAACGTCCTTTTTCATGATTTCATCAAACCGTCATCGAGGCTCGATACGGCATTCTGGCAGAACGTGCCGGAGCGCCCAAACGTTCACGGGCATCCCGCGAGAAGCCGCTGGGGGGCGTCCTTCGGCACGATGCGGGCAACAGACCTTCGGAAGGCTCTCATGTACAATCAGGCAGCAAGGCTCCTACGCGCCGCGGCAATCGTGGCGACGATGTGCGCGATGCCATCGCCCTCTCAGGCCGCCGATATCACGGGCGCCGGCTCGACCTTCGTCTTCCCCATCGCGGCGAAATGGGCGGAGGCTTACAAGGCCGAGACGAGCGTGGGCTTGAATTACCAGTCGATCGGCTCCGGCGGCGGCATCAAGCAAATCACAGCCCGGACGGTGGCCTTCGGCGCCTCCGATGTGCCGCTCACCGCCAAGGAGCTCGCCGACGACGGCAATTTGCTTCAATGGCCGATGGTGATGGGCGGCATCGTCCCCGTGGTGAACCTCGAGGGCGTGGCCGCAAACTCGCTGACGATCGACGGCGCGACGCTGGCGAAGATCTTTCTCGGCGAGATCAAGACCTGGAACGCACCGGAGCTGAAGGCCCTCAATCCGAGCGCCAACCTGCCGGCCACTCCGATCCTCGTGGTTCATCGCGCCGACGGCTCGGGAACCACCTATAACTTCACCAACTACCTCTCCAAGGTGAGCGCTGATTGGAAATCGAAGGTCGGTTCCTCGACCTCGGTCGAGTGGCCGACGGGCCTCGGCGCCAAGGGCAATGAGGGCGTCGCCAATAATGTGGCGCAGACCAAGGGCGCCATCGGCTATGTCGAGACCGCTTATTCCAAGCAGAACAAGCTCACGACGATGAAGATGATCAACAAGGACGGCAAGACCGTCGAGGCCGATGCTCAATCGGTGCAGGCCGCGGCGGCTAATGCCGATTGGGCGAAGGCCGACAGCTTTTATTTGATCATCACCGATCAGCCGGGCCCCAATTCCTGGCCGATCTCGGCCTCGACCTTCATCCTGATGCCGAAGGAGGTGAAGGATGCAACCACGGCCGGCGAAGCGTTGAAATTCTTTGCCTGGGCATACAAGAACGGCGACAAGGCGGCTGACGCGCTCGACTATGTGCCCATGCCGGCCAATGTGAAAGAGCTCGTCATGAAGAGCTGGGCCGAGATCAAGGGGCCCGACGGCAAGCCCTTGGCCGGCATGTGATGGCGCGGCGATTGCAGCTTTGCTAACCACAAGGGGCCGGACGCAATCCATGTGTCCGGCCCCGCGCGCGTTCAGTTTCCCACGGCTGGCGGCCGGGATGGGTGGCAATTTCGGGGATACATGGTCAATATCCCGATGAGTTCGGTCAGCTTTGTAAGTCGCGACCTTGCCGTCAAACGCTTCGCGGCGAGCGATGCGTTCTTCCGCCTCCTGACCCGATCGGCCGCCTATCTCGTGCTGACGCTGCTCGGCGGCTTTCTGGTGACCTTGGCCGCCGGCTCCTGGCTCGCGCTCTCGACTTTCGGGATGGGCTTCTTCACCAGTCAATCCTGGAACCCCAATCCCGACATCCTCAAATTCGGCGCGCTCGCGCCGATCTACGGCACCATCGTCACCTCGGCGATCGCCATGGCGCTGGCCTTGCCGGTGGGCCTCGGGATCGCCGTCTTCCTCACCGAATTGTGCCCGCTTCGGCTGCGCCGGACGATCGGCACCGCGATCGAGCTTCTCGCCGGCGTGCCGAGCATCATCTACGGCATGTGGGGTTTGTTCGTTCTCGCCCCCGTGCTGCAAAATTTCGAGAACAATTATCTTGTCCCGGCGCTGGCGAATGTGCCGGTCCTGTCGAGCGTCTTCGCCGGACCCTCCTATGGCCAGGGCGTGCTCACGGCGGGCATCATCCTGGCCATCATGGTCCTGCCTTTCATTGCGGCCGTGTCGCGCGACGTCTTCGAGACGGTGCCACCCGTGCTCAAGGAAGCGGCTTTCGGGCTCGGCGCGACGACGCGTGAGGTGGTACGCAAGGTGGTCCTGCCCTATAGCCGCGTCGGCGTGATCGGCGGGGCCATGCTGGCGCTGGGCCGCGCGCTCGGCGAGACCATGGCGGTGACCTTCGTCATCGGCAATGATCCGAAAGTGCGGGCCTCGCTGCTCGCGCCGGGGACGACCATTTCGTCGAGCATCGCCAATGAATTCGCCGAGGCCAAGGAGGCGATGCATTCCTCGGCGCTCGTGGCGCTCGGCCTCGTTCTTTTCGTGATCACCCTCATCGTCCTTGCCGCGGCGCGCCTCATGCTGATGCGCATGAACAAGCGAGCGGGAGTTTGAGCATGCAGCCGGACAAGGCTCGCCTGAGGTCGCTGCCCGCAAGGCGCAAGTCGGCCAACGCGCTCTTCCAGGGGCTTTGCTACGCGGCGACCGCGCTCGGATTGAGCGCCTTATTCCTCATCCTCGGATCGCTGCTTTATAATGGGATTGGCGGCCTGAGCTTGCGTGTGTTCACCGAGATCACGCCGGGGCCGGGCTCGCAAGGCGGCTTGCTCAATGCCATCGTCGGCAGCTTGATCATGACGGTTCTCGGCGTCCTGGTGGGCACACCGATCGGCATTCTGGCCGGGACCTTCATGGCGGAATACGGCCGTTACGATCGGGTGACGCCGATCGTGCGCTTCATCAACGACATCCTGCTCAGCGCGCCTTCGATCATCATCGGCTTGTTCGTTTACGAGCTCGTCGTGGTCCCGATGGGTGGGTTCTCGGCGCTCGCGGGCGCCGCTGCGCTCGCCATCATCGTCGTGCCGGTTGTGGTGCGCACCACCGAAGACATGCTGTTGCTCGTGCCGAACCCTCTCCGCGAGGCCGCCGCCTCAATCGGCGCACCACGTTCGGTGATCATTCGCTCGGTGTGCTACAAGGCGGCGCAAGCTGGAATCGTCACCGGCATCCTGCTCGCCATCGCGCGGGTGAGCGGAGAGACGGCGCCTCTTCTGTTCACGGCGCTCGGCAACCTCAATTTCAGCCTCGACCTGAGAAGCCCGATGGCGAGCCTGCCGCTCACCATCAATCAATTCGCTTCGAGCGCCTATCCGGAGTGGCAGTCGCTCGCCTGGACGGGTGCTTTGATCATCACGGCGGCGGTCTTGCTGCTCAGCATCGCCGCGCGTGTGCTCATGTCGAAGAGGAGCGGTCCATGAGCGTTTCGACGAGTTCCGCGCCTGTGCTTTCAGGTGCTGCATCGAGCGGCGCGGCGGTCCAACAGCCGGTCGCGCCGGCGAAGGACAAGGTCAAGATCGAGAACCTCAATTTTTTCTATGGACAGAACAGGGCTCTCAAGGACATCGCGCTTTCGCTGCGGGAGAATGAGGTCACGGCCTTCATCGGCCCCTCGGGCTGTGGAAAATCGACGCTGCTGCGGGTCCTGAACCGCATTTACGAGCTCTACCCCAATCAGCGCGCCGAAGGCACCGTGCTGCTCGACGGCGAGGATATTCTCGACCCGAAGCAGGACGGGAATGTGCTTCGTGCGAGGATCGGCATGGTCTTCCAGAAGCCGACGCCTTTCCCGATGTCGATTTACGAGAACATCGCCTTCGGCGTGCGGCTCTACGAAAATCTGCCGCGTGCCGAGATGGATGAGCGCGTCGAGCGCGCGCTGCGCGGAGCGGCGCTGTGGAACGAGGTGAAGGATAAGCTCCATGCGAGTGGCACTAGCTTGTCCGGCGGACAGCAGCAGCGATTGTGCATCGCGCGCACCGTCGCGGTGAAGCCCGAGGTCATCTTATTCGATGAGCCCTGCTCGGCGCTCGACCCGATCTCGACCTCGAAGATCGAAGAGCTCATCGACGAGCTCTCCTCGAGCTACACGATCGCCATCGTCACCCACAACATGCAACAGGCCGCGCGCGTGTCGCAGCACACGGCCTTTATGTATCTCGGTGAGCTTGTGGAGTTCGGAGATACGCAGGCGATCTTCACCGCCCCCAAACAAAAACAGACCGAGGAATATATCACGGGTCGCTTCGGCTAATCGGCATTATCGCCGCTTTCGCTGAGCGAGCAGCCGTGCGGCGTTCAACCGCAGGGAGTCTGCAGAGGCGGATCGAGCTTCGGCCCGGCAAGCGCGCAAAGCAAACTTGCGCGCAATTTTCATTGGAAGATTGCGCGTCCGGGGTCGCGCTCACGGCTCGCTCGGCACGCGAGCGCGAAAATTCAGCGCATCGGCTCGGTCAGCCGACGAAGGTATCTTGCCGGCGAATCTCGGTGTGTTCCGCCGGAATCTTCTCGCTGCGTGCGGACGCCGGGAGCTGCAGCACGGTTGCGTGCTGGCCTTTGGACAATTGGGTCACCAGCACGCTGCGCCCGCTCGGAAATTCGAGCGCGTCGTGATGCGTGTGCGGCTTGTCCATGTCGACCTGACGGAAGCGCGCCACTTTCTCGCGGAGCTTGCGGGGGAAGAGGCCGAAGGTGTCGTCGCATTCGACTTCCCTCTCGAATGCGATCTCGGTGCCCGGAAGCAGGCACACCGCCACGTCGGGCTCGCCGACGGCGGCAAAGCCGCGGGTGGACGAGTTGCTGAAGCTCGTGCTCACCAGCTTGTCACCGACCACTGCAGGTCTCGATGCGATGTGTTGCAGGCTGTAGTCGCACATTGAAGGTCTCCTTTGAATCAAGGGTCCTCGCTGTGAAGGTTTCCGCTCTGCGAAGGGACAGGGTGGTTGTCCTTCAACATCACTGCATCAAAACATGGTGGCGATCTTATGTTGATCAACGGGGAGTGATGAAAACCACAAGAATAACTTTTGCGTGAGCGCTACGTTGCTGCAAGCGCGCGTCCGCAATTCTGCGCGACCAAGAAAAAAACGTGCATCAAAGCGCGCGTGCACATTCTCTAATTCGCCATGATCATTGCCGCAATTGAGCGCAAGGAATGAGCCTGTTGCGCCCTTTCTTCGTCCTTCGAACCCGGAAACGCTCTCAATCGCGCACAATTGGGCGCGAGCACGCGGCGGCTCGGTCCTGCGTTCCGTCCTCGCGTGCGCCGGGGTCTTTCCCAAAAGCCTGCACGCTCGCCGGGGTACGCGGCGCTCCCCAGGAATCAAGGCTTTGGCGATTGGGGCGTCCCCAGCGAGGCGTTCGCTACGGGCTTTGCGCCGGCGTCGCGTCCGGCGACCGCCCAGTAGATGAAGCCCGACAGCGCGCCCGAGAGGAACAACAGAAGCGCGAGGCGGGCTTCATCGGCTTGTGTCGCGGCGCTGCGCGTCGCGGCGTCGCGGATGGCGGCGCTGCCGGCCGCCCTCACGGCGCGGGCAAGCCAGGGGATCGCCGCGGTGAGCGCGGCAGGAGCCGCGACGTACCAGATGAAGGAGCGAAGCCGGGCCACCTCGCCGATCAAGGCCGTGAGCAGCACCGGCACGACCACGATCGCGAGTGTCGCGCCCCAGATGATCTTCGCCGCGAGCGCAAGATAGGAGCCGGCGGGCTCGCCCCGCATCGCATCGGCGCGCACCGCGAGGAGGAAAATCCAGCCGATGCCCTCAAGCACCTTCCGGCCGGCGGGCTCGGCGAGCCCGCCGATCAGGAGAAAGATGAATCCAGCCGTGATGGCGAGGATGAGGCCGGTGGGCAGGAGGATCAGCCGGCGCACGAACATGGCGCATCCCGGAGACAGGTCGAGGCGGGCTCGACGGAGCGGATATCCCGCGCATCATGCCCGGTGAGTGCGACGCTGTGAAGCGGAGAAAGCGCGCGGGGTTCGCGTGGCGCCGGTTCCGCAAGGCTTCGGTTATGCTTTAGCGTTCCCACCAGAACCATTCCGGGCGCAATCGACGCCAGACGATCTGGCGATCCTGGTGCTGCGGCAACATGCCGAAGCGCACGCTTGCGCGTCGGTCCCCATGGTCGCAAAGCTGGTGAAAGCCCAGAATCTCGGCATTGCGCGCATCTTGCGCATGGGCCGCGACGCCCGATCCGACAAGGCCTCCGGCCGCGACGAGCAACGCGCCGACGGATCGCTTGAACATTGGTGGTCTCCTCTGTTGCTGGTGTCCGAACAATGCGGAGGACACGCTGACCAAGAGCGGAAAGCCGCGTTAATAGCCGGTTCAGGGACGCGGCCTTGCTCCGCAATCAAGGCGCGACGATGGGCTTTGCCTTCAGCACGGGCTCGCGGATCGAAACTTGGGGAAAAAGCGAGCCTTCCTCGAACCAGCTTTTCGGCGCGGGCGCGCCCCAAAGCGTCTGGCGCATCGGGTCGAGCAGATTCCAGTGGATGGGCTCATGGTCGGGATCGACGGTGAGGTAGTCGGAGGTGAAGAGCTCGATGCGGTGGCCGTCCGGATCACGCAAATAGAGAAAGAAAGCATTGGAGATGCCGTGGCGACCGGGTCCGCGCTCCATCGACTTCAGGAAGCCCGTGGTCGCGAGCACATCGCAGATATGGATGATGTCGGTGATCGAGGAGACCCACACGCCGATATGATGCAGCCGCGGGCCGAGGCCGTTGGTGAAGGCGATGTCGTGCACGCCGCCCTTGCGATGCATCCACACCGCCCAGAGCTCGCCGCTGCCCTCGGCTGCCGTGTACTCCGTCGTGCGAAAGCCGATCTCGTTGTAGAAATCATGGCTCGCCTGCACGTCGGGTGTGAAGCAATTGATATGGTCGATGCGCTGGATCTTGGCGCCGCGGTAGACGCCGTATTTCTGCAGCATGCACGGCAATTGATCCATGGCGAAGTAAAATTCGAGCGGCATGCCGAGCGGGTCGGCCGTCGCGAGCGTGCGCCCCTGGAAGGGTTTCTCCACGAAACGGTGCGGGAGCTGCCGCTCGCCGAAAAAGTGCGCCGCCTTGTCGAGCTCCTCTTCCGAGGCGAGCTTGAAACCGAGCGTTTTGATGTGCGGGTCGGGCGATTTGCGCAAAACCACCGAATGATGATTGCGTTCCTCGAGCCCGCGCAAATAAAGCGCCTGCGCGCTCTCATCGGCCACGAGATAGCCGAGCGCATCGACCCAATAAGCCTTGGCGCGCGAAAGATCCGTCGCGCCATATTCGATATGGCTCGCGCGCACGATCGAGAAGGGCGGGTTCGGGACGGGCTTGCGGATCGGCATTGGAATTACGCGCCGATCTTCGAAATCTTGTGATTGTCGAGCGCGATCGCGATGTTCCTCGTCTCCATGTAGAAGTCGAAGGAGTAATCGCCGCCGTCGCGGCCGATCCCGGATGATTTCATGCCGCCGAAGGGTGTCGGCAGGTGGCGAACATTGTCCGAGTTCACCCAGATCATTCCGGCCTCGACTTTCTGGGCGAAGCGATGCGCGCGGGCAACGTCGCGGGTCCAGACATAGGCAGTTAGGCCGTAGCGCACGTCATTGGCGATGGCGAGCGCCTCTGCCTCATCCGCGAAGGGGATGACGGTGAGCACCGGGCCGAAGATCTCGTCTTGTGCGATGCGCATTTGCGTCGAGGCGCCTGTGTAAAGGGTGGGCTCGACGTAATTTCCCTCTCCGCCCATCGCTCTGCCGCCGCCGCAGCGCACGCTCGCGCCCTCGGCGCGCGCCTTTGCCGGGAAGCTCAGCACTTTTTCGACATGGCGCGGATGGATCAAGGGTCCGATTTCGGTTTGCGGATCGAGCGGATGCCCGACCTTGATCCTGGCGACACGCCGGGCGAGCGCCTCGGTGAAGCGCTCATGGATCGAGGCCTCCACGAGCGCGCGGCTCGAGGAGGTGCAACGCTCGCCATTGAGGCTGTAGATCATGAAGAGCGCCGCATCGAGCGCGCGCTCGAAATCGGCGTCGGCGAAGACGACGACGGGGTTCTTCCCGCCGAGCTCGAAATGCACGCGCTTCAAGGTGGCTGAACCTTGCGCCATGATGTGGCTGCCGGTCGCGGTGTCGCCGACGAAGCCCACCGCCTTGATGAGCGGATGCTCGGTCAGCGCCTTTCCGGCCTCTTCACCGAGCCCATGCACGCAATTGACGACGCCCGCCGGCAATCCCGCCTCGGTGATCACCTCATTCATGATCTCGGCGAGAAGCACGGCCGTGAGCGGGCTCCATTCGGCGGGCTTGTGGACGACGGTGCAGCCCGCCGCGAGCGCCGGCGCGATCTTCCAGGTCGAAAGCATGAAGGGCGTGTTCCACGGCGTGATCACGCCGACAGGTCCGATCGGCACGCGCATCGTGTAGTTCAGATGCGTCGGCGTCGGCAGCGAGAGGCCGTCGCGCGCCGAAGGGGCTCTATCGGCGAAGAATCTGAAGTTCTCGGCGCCCCGCAACGCGGCCTTTGACATGTAGCGGATCGCCTGGCCGGTATCGCTCGATTCGACGAGTGCGATTTCGTCGGCACGCGCCTCGATCCGGTCGGCGATGGCATGGAGAATGGCGCGACGCTTGTCGCCGTCGAGCGCCGACCAGGCCGGGAAGGCCGTCATCGCGGCTTTCGCGGCCTTGTCGATCTCGGCGGCGCCACCGGCCGCGACCTTGGCGATGACGGCATTGTCGGCCGGGGACAGATCGTCGAAGGTCGCGCCCGTTCCGTGCTCGGCGACGCCGGCGATAAGGTGAGCGACGGGTGCGCCGCGAAAGCGCGCGAGGTGACGCTCGGCTGCCGTCGTGTTCGCGAGGAACGCGTCTTTTGCGACAGGCTTGTTCACGTCGATCTCCCCACCCCCAGGCTCGCGGTCTTTTCACGGCGTGCCTTCACGATCGCATGCATATTATTCTGCTTGAAGGTCGCGGCCGGATCGATCTCGGCGACATCGAGCGTGATGCCGACGGGCGTCGTCGCGAAGATCGGTTGAAGATGGGCGCAGACGGCGTCGAAGATCATCTTGCCGGCTCTGTGGCGCGTCGCCTCGTCGCGGCCATGGCCCACGCGCACATTCACCGCGATGAAGGCATTGTCCGGGTGGCCGTCGGCGATCCGGTAGACCTCGCGTCTGGCGCAGCGCGTGCGCAAGCCTCCGATCTCGAAGACGCCCGACGCTAGGGCCGCCTCATGCGCCTTGCGCACGAGCGCGTGAAGCTCGATGCGATTGTCGAGATTGGCGGAATATTCGATGACGATATGCGGCAATTCCCTCTCCTCTTGTCGCCGCCTTGCCGGCTAGCCAATTAGCACGGCGAGCGGAATCGCCGAAACTCGTCAGGCAAAGCGCAGGCGCTGGCCGATGCCGAGCCGCTTGCCTTTTTCCAGCATGGCGTGGCCGAGCGCGATGTCGGAAAGCGAGAGCCCCCTGTGCCAGAAGAGGATGGTTTCGTCCTCGCGCTGCCGCCCCGGCTTGAGGCCGGCGACGATCTCGCCCATCTCGGCATGCAGCGTGGCTTCGGAAAGCTTGCCGGCCTCGACATGGGCGCGCAGCGAACCGAACTTCCCCCCTTTGCACTGGCCCCAATCGTCGACGACGAGCTTCGACATGATGTCCGTGAGCGAGAGCTCGACGGCGCTCATCGTGCCATAAGGCACGACGAAAGCGCCTTTCTTGATCCAGCTCGTGCGCAGCATCGGCTCGGGTTTGGCAAGGCGCGAGGCCTCGACCACGATGTCGGCGCCCTCGACGCAGCTCTTCCAGTCGGTGGTGGCGACGACCCGCTTGCCGAGGTCGCGCGTCAGCGTTTCGGCGAACGCCTCGCGGCTCTCGGGCCGGCGCGAATGGACGCGGATCTCGTCGAAATCGAAGAGATGGTCGAGAAGGCGCACGTTCCAATAAGCGGTGCCGCGAGCGCCGACATGGCCGAGCACCTTGGAGTTCTCGCGCGCGAGATATTTGGCGCCGATCGCGGTCACCGCTCCTGTGCGCATGTCGGTGATGGCGCTCGCGTCGAGAATGGCGACCGGCGCGCCGTTCCTCGGGTCGAGCAGCAGAAGCGTCGCAAGCTCGGAGGGCAGCTTCTCGAGGTAGTTGTCGACGAAATCGCCGACCACCTTCACACCGGCAAGACCGACGGGCGCGCCGATGGCGCCGCGCAGCACGTTGAAATGGCCGCGCGCCACGCCGGGCTCGAGATGCATGCGCGGCTCGATCACCGTCTCCTTTCGGCCTTGTGCCGCAAGGCTTGTCTCGATGGCGGCGAGGATCTCCTCGTCGCTGAGCGCGAGCTCTTCGACATCGAGCCGGTTGAGGTAGGTGATGTAGATGGGCGCCATGGAAGGCATGGAGGGCATGGAAGACATGCCCATCAGTTACGACGCGCGCCTCGTCGATGGCAAGGCGGCTCGCACCTTGAGGAACTCGTGCCCGGGGAGCCTTGGCTTGGCCGGCAGGCCTCGCGGGAAAGCCTTGTTTAGATCGCGGTGCTCACGGCCGGCGCCCGGTCCAAGGGGTGCAAAGGCCCGTCATAGGGGCGCAAGAGGAAGCGGCGCGCCACTTCGAGATAGCCGTCATAGACGAGGCCGCCATTGGCCGTGATCAGCCTTTCGCGATTTTTACGATACCAGGCAGGGATCCGGTACCAAGGCAGGGTCGGGCGCTCGTGATGGGCGGCGTGCAGGTTGTTGTAGAGGTAGAGCAGGCCGAGGAGGGGCGCGTTCTCGACGATCGCGGTGCGCTCGAAGACATCCGAGACGGCGCGGTGCTCGGCGAAGGAGCGCAAGAGCGCGAGCGATACGGCCGGGTAGACGATGCCGAAGAAATAAAGCGCGAGGTTCATATGGCAGACGAGGACGAGCCAGGAGAGCATGAGCGCCAAGGGCAAAAGGTGTGAGCGCCAGGCTCGGCGCGCCACGGGGCTCCCGTGCCGCAGGGCTTGTGCCTGCTTGAGGAGGTAGCGCGGCACGACCCAGGCGGGCCCGATGATCAGCCGGCCCGCGAGGGTGGTTTGCAGCTTGAGAAGCGGGTGCCAGACGGTGCTCAGCGACCCCCAAAGCCCTTTCGTCCAGTAATAGGATTCAGGGTCGTCGAGCGGGTCGGTGAGGCGCTCGTCGCGGTGATGCATCAGATGCGACACGCGATAGCTTTCATAAGGCAGCCAAAGCGAAAGCGCAGGCAGGGCGAGCAGCCGGTTGAAGCGCCGCCACCGCGTCGGGTGGCCATGCAGAATTTCGTGCTGCAACGAGCCTTGCCAGGCGACGAGCCAGGCGCCGCAAGGGCAGAGCAGCCACCAGGGGAGCGCCGCCTGGAACCAGGTCAGGGTGAGCCAGCCGCCGTAGATGGTGGCGGCGAGGAGGAGGGTCGGCCATTCAGGCGCCCGCCCGGAGGCGGCGTAACTCGATTTGTCCTTGCTTGTCGGCATCCAAGAAACCCCAGTCGCCCGCCAAAGCCACGTCAGGAAGGTCCGCCAGATTATCAAGATGGTCTGACGACCGATTCGTATCTTTAAGTAATTAATATATCTATACTGTTTTATTCACAAGTGAACAAAACCGGATCAATGCTCCTCGCCGAGTTCAACACAAGTTGATTATCCTCTTCAGGATCCGGGCGGGGCCTTCGGCGGGGTGGCAAGAGCTCCCGGTGTATTGCGGGAGGCTTAAGGCAAAGCCCGAGGCCCAAGGGCCAAGCCCAAAGCCCAAATCCTAAGGCGCAAGCTCAAGCCTACTCTACTCGGCGCCATCCGCGATTTCCGGTGAGAGCGTCGGCGCATGAAGAAGATGTCGCCCTCTCGACTGTCGCCGCGGCGAAGGCGCAAATCCATTTGCCAAGTCGAGCAGAGACGTTTATGCCTTGGTACGTTCGACTCTCGTCGGTTCGCGCGCTAGTTTCCCCGCTTCTTTCTTCTCTGGGGGCCCGGCCTTGCTATCCGCTTCGGGTGTGGTTCGATCCGCCTTGCGCATGGGCGGGGTGATCAGTTTTGTCGTCATGGAGTGCAGCAATGCCGGTTGGGACAGTCAAGTGGTTCAACGCTCAAAAAGGTTTCGGTTTCATCCAGCCTGAGGCTGGCGGAGCCGATGTGTTCGTTCATATCTCCGCCGTCGAGCGTGCCGGAATGAGCAATCTCAATGAAGGCCAGAAGGTCAGCTACGAGTTGGAAAAGGGCAAGCAGGGGAAATTTGCCGCGGTCAATCTGCAAGCCGTCTGATCGCTGCAGGCGCGCCGCCTCGGCGGTGCCTTTGCCGAATGGGAATTTCGATCGGCCCCGCAGCCGTATGGCGCGGGGCCGGTTGTTTTGGGCGGTCCTTCAAGGTCCCCGCTTGGCACGTTCCCGCTTGTGACGTTCCCTCTTTGGACGTTCCCGCTTGGCACGCTCCTATTGGGACGTTCCCTCAATGGAAATCACGGCTCTTGAGAAGGGGAGGGTCGGGCTCGGGTGGGCCGACCCCGTCCGTTTTCGAGGAGGGAAGCTCGGGCTCCGACAAGAGCTTGAGCTCCTCGGTGAGATCGATGAAGGCTTCCGCGAGGACATGGATCACAAGGCCCGCGCGTTGCAGGCGCCCGCGCACCGCGAGAAAGCGCGCGGTCATGACCGTGAATCGGTGCCTGGCGAAGACCTTCGGCCAGACGATGACATTGGCGATGTCGGTCTCGTCCTCGAGCGTCATGAAGACGACGCCCTTGGCGGTTCCCGGCATCTGCCGCATGAGAACAAGGCCGGCTACGGTGACCTTCCCGTCCTGAGGCAGATCTTCGCGACGATGCTCGCTGTTGCGCAAGGCGCCGAGCCTCGTGAGGCGCTCGCGGAAGAAGCGCACGGGATGCTCCTTCAACGACAAGCCCGTCGTCACATAATCCTCGACCACATGCTCGCAAAGCGGCATGCGTGGGAGCGCGACCCGCGCTTCCGGGAAAAGCTCATCGTCCATCTGCGCGGCAAAAAGCGGAAGGGGCCGGGCGCCTTCATCCGGATCGGTCGCGCGCCCTGAGCTCTTGCCGCCATGAGGTGCTCGCGGCGGGGTCTTTCCGACCCGGTGCAAGGCCAAACCTGCCCCTGAAGCGCGATCTTCCGCCTCCGGCAACGCGCCGATCGCCTTGTCGATGCCGAGCGTGCCGAGCCGTCGCGCCGCCCAGAGCGCTTCGCGCCGGTCGAGCCCAAGCGAGCGGAAGGCATCGGCCTCGGCGAGCCGCTCGACGGTGAAGCGCGAGACACCGCCGAGCGTGCCGAGCCGCTCGATGCTGGCGTAGCCATTGCCGCGCGCGGCGACGAGGCCCTCGATCTCCTTTTCGCGCAAGCCCTGGATCAGGCGAAAGCCGAGGCGCACGGCGAAACGACGCCGTGCCTCTTCGGACGCCGGCTCGAGCGTGCAATCCCACTCGCTGAAATTCACATCGACCGGCCGCACCTCGACATCGTGCCTTAGCGCATCGCGCACCAATTGGGCCGGTTGATAGAAGCCCATGGGCTGGCTGTTGAGAATGGCGGCGCAGAAGACCTCCGGATAATGGCATTTGATCCAGGCGGAGACATAGACGAGCAGCGCGAAGCTTGCCGCATGGCTTTCAGGAAAGCCGTATTCGCCGAAGCCTTCGATCTGGCTGAAGCAGCTTTGCGCGAAAGTAAGGTCATATCCGCGTCGCGTCATGCCGGTGATGAATTTCTCGCGGAAAAGATGAACGGTGCCGTTGTGCCGAAACGTCGCCATGGCGCGCCGTAGGCCGTCCGCCTCGTCGGGCGTGAACTTGGCGGCCGTGATGGCGATCTGCATCGCCTGCTCCTGGAAGAGCGGCACGCCGAGCGTTCGCTTCAGCACGTTCTCGAGCTCGTCGCGGTCGCCTTCCCCGGGGGCAGGCGAGGGATAATGCGTCTTCTCGGTGCCGTCGCGCCGGCGCAAATAAGGATGCACCATGTCGCCCTGGATCGGCCCCGGGCGGACAATCGCGACCTCGATCACGAGGTCGTAGAATTCCTTCGGCTTGAGGCGCGGCAGCATCGACATCTGCGCCCGGCTCTCGACCTGGAAGACGCCGACCGAATCGGCGCGCGACAGCATCTCGTAGACCTCGGCATCGCCTTGCGGGATCGCGGCGAGCGAGATGTCGGAAAGCCCATGATGCTCCTTGAGGAAGTCGAGGCCGCGCCTGAGGCAGCTCAACATGCCGAGAGCGAGCACATCGACCTTCAACAGGCCGAGCGTATCGATGTCGTCCTTGTCCCATTCGATGAAGGTGCGATCCTCCATGGCGGCATTGCCGATCGGCACCGTCTCGTCGAGCCTCTCACGCGTGAGCACGAAGCCTCCGACGTGCTGAGAGAGATGCCGGGGAAAGCCGATGAGGGCTTGTGCGAGCTCCACGGCTTGCCGGATCGCCGGATTTCCGGGATCGAGCCCGATCTGGCGGATGTGGTCTTGCGCGATGCCTTCGTTATTGCTGCCCCAGACGGTCTTGGCGAGGGCGGCCGTCACGTCCGGCGTCAATCCGAGCACCTTGCCGACTTCGCGGATGGCACGACGCGAGCGGTAATGGATGACGGTCGCGCAAATGGCGGCGCGGTCGCGCCCATAGCGGTCGTAGATGTGCTGGATCACCTCCTCGCGCCGCTCATGCTCGAAATCGACATCGATGTCGGGCGGCTCGCCGCGCTTTTCCGAGATGAAACGGGCGAAGAGGAGGTTGATCTCCTTGGGGTTCACCTCGGTGATGCCGAGGCAATAGCAGACCGCGCTATTGGCCGCGGAGCCTCGCCCCTGGCAGAGGATGCCTTCCTCGCGCGCGAAGGCGACCACCTCATGAACAGTGAGGAAATAGCGCTCGAATCCGAGCTTGGCGATGAGCGCGAGCTCATCGGTGATGAGCTTGCGAACCTCGTCCGGGATGCCGAAGGGATATTTCTCCTTCGGGTAGCGGTTTTGCGCGCCTTCGAAGGTCAAATCCGCAAGGTGCTGCCTTGCCGTCTTGCCCGGCGGCACGGGCTCGTCCGGATATTCATATTGGAGTTCGTCGAGGGAGAAGCGGCAGGCCTCGGCGATGCGCAAGCTCTGTGCGAGCGCCCCGTCGTAACCGGCGAAGAGCCGCGCCATTTCCTCGGGCGGCTTGAGGTGGCGCTCGGCATTGATCGTGAGGCGAAAGCCCGCCTCTCGAATCGTGCATTTCTCACGGACGCAGGTGAGGATGTCGAGAAGCGGTCGGCGCTCGGGGGCGTGGTAAAAAGCATCGTTGACGGCGACGAGTGGCGTGCCGAACCTATCGCCGAGCTCGGCGAGAAGGCCGAGACGGCGCGGCTCGTCGCCACGATGGCGGTGGACGCCCGCGAGAAAGACGCGGCCTGGCGCCTTATGTGCCAGGAGCGCGAGCCGTTCAGTGAAATCCCTAGGCAAATCCGGTTCGTCCGGCGGCAAGGCGATGAGCATCTGGCCCTCGCTCGCGGCGAGCACGGCGTCGAAGCCGATGAGGCACTCGCCTTTCTTCGCCGCGAGATTGCCCTTCGTCAGAAGCCGACAGAGCCGGCCATAGGCCGCCCGATCGGTGGGATAGGCGAGGATTTCGAAACCGTCCCGCGTCACGAGGCGCGTGCCGACGAGAAGCTTGATGGGTGGGTTCTTCCTGGCTTCGTCAAAGGCGCGCACGACGCCGGCGAAGCTGTTGCGATCGGCGATGCCGATGGCGGCAAGGCCGAGCGCCTTCGCGGTCGCCACCATCTCTTGCGGGTGAGAGGCGCCGCGCAGGAAGGAGAAATTCGTGGTGGCGGCAAGCTCCGCATAACCGGTCATGGCACGCGTTCACTTGAAAGCCATCGAGGCGGTGGCGCGATTGGCGCGTTCCTTTGCGCGGCGCGCTCCCTTTTCACGCGAAGAATCCGTGCACGAACCAACGCGGCGAGGCTGTCTCGCGTCCGTAGAGGCCTTCGCGGTAGAGCCAGAAGCGGCGGCCTTCCTCATTCTCGACGAGGTAATAATCCCGCGTCGGCTGTGGCTCGCGCTCGCGCCACCATTCGGCAGCGATGCGCTCCGGCCCTTGCGCGAGCGCGACCCCATGCATCTCGCCGCGCCAGCGGAAGCGTCGCGGCGCGCCCTCCGGCATCAAGGCCAGGACTTGCGCGGGCTCGGCGCGCCGCAAGAGGAGAGGGGGACGAAGCCGCGTGCTCGCGGGCCGCGGCCAGGAGAAAGACGCATCGGCCGCGGCGCGGCAAGTCTCTGTCTGGCAAGTCTCTGTCTGGCAAGTCGCTATCTGGCAAGTCTCTACCCGGCAAATCTCGGCCTTCTCGGGCAGATGGCTCTCGACCGGTTCGAGCCGCCGCACGCTGCGCGGGCCGAGCCGTTGCCGCAAGCCGTCGATGAGCGCGGCGCAACGTGCCGCCCGGTCGCTGTCGTCGCTGAGCTCGGCAAGGCCGGACTGGCGCGAATCCATCCGTTCGGCAAGCGTGATGTCGAGGCTCACCGCCTCGAAGCCGAAGCCTGAATCGATCGCCTCGGGGAGAGCCTTCCCGGCCTTGCGCGGCGCCTGGGGAAAGCCTCGGTCCTTGCCGGACCGCATCGGCTTTCCGCGAGACGGCATGGGTTCCTGAGACCCCAGGCGCTCGAGCTTGAGCGCGATGAGGCGCGCGACATGCTCGAAATCCCGCGTCGGCAGCGCAAGCCCGAGATCGAGGCCGAAGACCTCCCCGTCGACCCGATAAAGCGTGAGCCGCAATTGCCGTGCTCCGACCCCATCGCGCCTTAAGGAAAAAATGAGGCCTCTCATGAGGCGTTTCGCGAGCGCGATGATCGCGTCTTGCGTGAAGATCGGCTCGATGAGGTGGATGATCTTGCGATAGACGGGCGGCGGCGCGAGGAAGACGAGCGGCTCAGGCACACGTCCGAGCGCCTGGTCGAGGCGTCTCAGGAGCTCTGCCTCGAAGCGCGCCGCGAAGGGCGCACGCGGCGCATCGATCAGCGCGCCGATGCGCTTGAAGCCGAGGCGCCGCAACGTCTTTCTCGTCGCCGGCGCGAGGCGCAAGGCGCCGATGGGCAAATCCGCGAGCGCCTTGTTTTCGAGGGTTTGGCTTTCGAGGGCTTGGCTTTCAGGGGCGTTGGCGTCCGCCGACGGCAGGATGAAGCGCGGCGAGGGATGGAAACGGGAAAGGGCCCAGGCCATTCCCGGCGTATCGGCAACGGCAAGGCGCGGCGAAAGGCCGAAGCGCTCGAGACGATGCGAAAGATCGGCAATGAGCTTTTCTTCTCCGCCGAAGAGAGAAGCCGCGCCCGTGATGTCGAGGAAGAAGCCGTCGGCGCCATTCTCTTCATCGAAGGGCGCGACCGAGGGCGTGTAGCGCGTCGCCCAGAGCGTCAGATGCTCGAGGGCGACCGCATCGCTTTTCGGATCGGCGGCTTCGACCTGCAGGAATTGAGCCTTGGCGCGCGCATCGCTCACGCCATCGCCGATATTTATTCGCAAGGCTTCGGCCGCCGCATTGGCGGCGGCGATGCGCGGGCCGCCCGTCGCCTCGGCGGCGAGCACGAAGGGGCGTTCAGGATCGATCGGTCGCTCGCGCGACAAGGAGTTGCGGGCCTTGAGGTTCTGCGCTTGTGCCGCGAGGAAACGCAGGATCGGCCATCGGGGCAGCCAGGCTGAAACGAAACGCGACATGATCCCACTCCACCAACCACTCCCCCAACCGCCCGTTGCGGCAGCGTTCGAGCCTCAATCGCCATCGCCAATGCGCGGGAAGGCCGAAACGGTCGCGCGCGGCCTTGGCGGCTCCGACGCGCCAGCGCGTCGCCGCCGCGCTCGACCCCATCCCCGTTGCGGCGCTCAGCAGGATGAGAGGAAGGCCCGAATTTCCCGCAGCGAGATGCAGCCTTCGGCTTGTCTTGAGATCGAGCTCCTGGCCGATCGCGCCCGCGACGGCCGCGGGAACGGCAGAGCGCAGCGCTTCCTCGAGCGCCCAAAGGGCCTGCACCTCATTCTCGGTCTCGACCAGGATCAGGCGGGAAAGGTCGAGGCCGAGTTCGTCGAGCCCGTGACCGTGAGGATGGCCATAAGCCGCAAGCCCTCGCGGAGAGATGACGAAGAGCATCGGCCCTTCCGATGGCATGCGTCCGAGAAGCGCCGCGGCAAAACCGAAGGCTGCCGGCAAATCGCCTTCGCTTTCGGGGACGACCTCATGCAGCGCCCCGCCCGCGAGCCCGCCTCGCGGCAGATGCGCATCGAGCGCGGCAAGGCCGAAAGAGAAGGCGCATTTTCCCGCCGAGGGATTTTCGAGCTTCGGCAGAAGCCGGCGCAAGCCGTCCACGATCTCGGCGCGGCTTCGCTCAGGCGCGAAAGACAAGGCAGAAGCTGGCTTCATGACGCAACAAGCCCGTCCAATCCTCCAAAAGCAGCGTCATGACCGGCTCTCCACGCTTCGCCTGCACGGGACAAGCGTGAACGATCGGACTAACCGAGGAAGGTCATGACGGTGAGGGACAAAGCGCTTTAGCGGCGCCCTCAGGTTTGTAGAATAGAACAAAATAGGAACAATGCAAGGGGCAAAAAACGCCCTCGCGCTGCCGACGCGCATGCGCAATCCGCAGAGTATCGAGGTCGTATTTGTGGAAACCCCCGCTAAGCTGATGTGATACTGGAACCCAACTCTGGCTCGCTGATCCGGGCGACGTAGCGCGCGACCGACGCCGCGACCACCTGCTTGCCGTTTGCGTCTATCTGCCCCCTGCCCGAAAACGCACCGTAGATCGCGTCGAATGCGAATGGCTCCAGGATCTCCGCCATGCGCTGAACCCTGGCGGCGGAGAGCGGGATCAGGTTCGGGTAGGACCACATAAAGCTGACGTGTCCGCTCGGGACTACCTGGAGGATGTCGCCCGAGAGCAGCACGCCGCGACCTTCGCTCCAGTCCGCCCAGTGCAGGACGGTGCCGCCGTCGAAGTGCCCTCCCAGCCGAACCAGCGTGAGGCCCGGTGCGATTGGCTTGGTGTCCCCCTCCCAGAACTGCACCGCGGGGTCCGCCCGCATCACCCACTGACGATCGGCCGCGTGCAGGTGGATCGGCACTGCCCCGAGCGCGCGGCTCCACTCCACCATCGTCGTGTAGTAGTGCGGGTGGGAGATCGCGATCGCCGCGACGCCGCCCAGGCCCTTCAGCAGATCGACTGTGGCGTCGTCGATCAGGGCAAGGCAGTCCCACAGCACGTTGCCGCCCGGCGTGCGCGCAAGGATCGCGCGCTGCCCGATGCCGAACGCTGGGGTGGTCTCGATGGTTGTAAGCCCCGTCGCGAGGCGGCGGAACTTGTTGCTGTGCGCCTTCCGTAGCCCCTCCAGCGTGGTCCAGGACTGGCCTGAGGCTGGGACGAACTGCCGCTCGTCGGTGCAGCTCAGACACGCACTCGGCTGAGCCTGGGACGGCGGATACTGCGTGCCGCAGGCGGTGCAGATGAAGGCTGGCATGAGCGCAGGATATACTGGGGTCGCCGTGACGACCACTTCTTATTGGGCAATCCGGTAAAACGTCGGATCGCGCGGCGCCCGCGCGTATCGGCTTCGATCCGCCTTTGGCTGTGCACTTGTCCGCGCCCTCGTTAGCGGCGGACGTCCAGTTCCGTTCCGGTTCGTAGACGTTCCATGTAGGCTCGATACGCAAAGCTGCGGTCGCGCTTCTTTCCTGTCATTTCCACGAGAATGCCAATCCCGGTCAGCATTTCAATGGCGCGGGTTGCGGTCGGTTTGCTCGTCTCGAGCAGCTTTATCGTCGATGCGACGGTCACAATCGGATAACGCGGAAGTCGCTCAAACAATCGAAGAGCGGAAACGGATGCCGACTCGGTGCCAAGCAGCCGCGTACGGTCAGTGCTGAGGAGGTTGAACAATTCGCGTGCTGACGAAACTCCTTCATTGCAGATCGTGGCGACGCCATCGAGAAAGAAATCAATCCAGCCTTCCCAGTCGCCTTCCAGCCGCACCAAATTGAGGCGCTGGTAGTACTCTTCGCGATGGCGCTTGAAGAAAAGGCTTAGATAGAGGAGCGGAGCTTTCAAGAATCCCCAGTGCTCCAGCAGGAGGGCAATCATCAAGCGGCCGATCCGCCCATTGCCGTCGGGATAGGGGTGAATGGTTTCGAATTGCGCATGCAAAAGGCCGGTCCGCACAAGCTTCGGCAATCGGTCGTTGGCATGAATGTATTTCTCGAATGCGCTGAGAAGCGGTACGAGTTTGTCGGGGGGCGGCGGAACGTAGATCGCCTTCCCTGCTCGGCTTCCGCCAATCCAGTTTTGGCTGCGGCGTATTTCTCCAGGTCGCTTGCTTGCGCCGCGCACGCCCCGCATCAAGCGCTTATGCGCTTCGTTCAGGAGCCGCACGGAAAGCGGCAGGCCACGCTGCGACTCGAGCTGGCGGCGCGCGTAGGCAAGGGCGTCGAGGTAGTTCGTGACCTCCTCAACATCCGCGTTGGCGTGCGGGTGTTCCTCGGCTTCGAATGCGAGAAGGTCCACGAGCGACGCTTGAGTACCTTCGATCTGAGACGATACCACAGCCTCCTTCCGCACGAAGGCATAGATGAACCAATCGAGCGAAGGCACCATGTCACCCGCCAAGTCGAGTCTGCGGAGCGCCTGCTCGGCTTTCTGGAGGCGATGTTCGAGTTTCGCATCGATGATAAGAGCTGGCCGCGCGGGCGGCAGATTGAAGGGAATGAAGGCGTCGACTTTCTCACCCCCTGCGGTCACGCGTTCATATCGGCCTACCCTGCGCTTTGGCATTTGGCGGCTGACCTCGGGCATGGTCGTTCCAATGACCGCACGCAATGAACGCGAACGTTCCTAACGGCTCTCGTTAAGAACGAACTCTTTACTAGCAACGATCGTTAGTCAAGGGATCGTTCTTAGGATAGGGGCCGCGAGGAACGGACGGACGAGGCCATTCAGCCGGAGAGAGCCTTGACGCGTGCGCCTGCCGCAAGAGCGACCGATTTCAGATCGAATGACGGGCTCTCGATCTCTTCGGGCGTAAGCACGACGTCTGAGCCGAAAAGCTTTCTCGCCGCCATATGGTCGGCGGGAGAATTGACGGATTCGACGCCGGTGAGCTTGCCGCCCGAAAAGCAGAACACCGAGAACTGGCCCTCTCTCGCACCGTTCCGCCGCACTGCCTTTTCATATGGGGTCGAAAGCCCGGCGATCTGCAGCTTCCATTTCCCTTGATCGCTCCAGAACCAGGGCACGCTCGCGTAAGGCTTCCGCCTGCCGGCGAGGCTAGCCGCGACCGAGCGCGCCTGGTCGATGGCGTTCTGCACCGATTCGAAGCGCAGCCTCGCCCCGTCCGCGAAGCGTGAGGGATGAGTGGAGCAATCCCCGATGGCCGAGATCGCGGGATCTGCGGTGAGGAGATGCTCGTCGACGACGATCCCATTCGCCACCTCGAGCCCGGCTTCGGCCGCGAGCTCGACATTCGGCACGACGCCGATGCCGATGAGCACGAGATCGGCGGGAATCTCGCGCCCGCTTCGCGTCACGACGCCGGTCACGCGCTTTTCGGCATCGCCGCGTATTTTGGTCACGCTGTCATCGAAGACGAAGGCGACGCCGCTTTCGTCATGCATGCGCAAGAAGGCTGATGCGGTCTCGATCGAGGCGGTACGCGGCATCGGGCGATCGGCGCTCTCGACCACCGTGACCTCTTTGCCGAGCGCGCATGCGACGCTTGCACATTCAAGCCCGATGAAACCCGCGCCAACGATGACGAGCTTGCGGCAGGCTCCGAGCCCCTGTTTCAGCGCATCGGCATCCGGGCGCGAACGAAGTTGGAGCACGCCGGAAAGCCCCGCGCCTTCGATGCCGAGGCGCCGGTTGCGCGCGCCCGTCGCGAGAACGAGATGGTCATAAGCGAGCGCCTCGCCCGAAGCGAGAACGGCCCGGCGGGCCGCTCTGTCGAGGCGCGCGATGCGCTCGCCGCGCCGCAGCGTCACGTCGTGCTGTTCGAAGAAAGCCTCGGGGCGAAGGCGCAGATTATCCATGCCCGCCTCGCCCTTGAGATAAGCCTTGGACAGCGGCGGCCTTTGGTAGGGAAGGTCCGTCTCATCGCCGATGAGCGTCACGCTTCCGGTAAAGCCCTCTTCGCGAAGCGACATCGCAAGTTGCAGCCCCGCCTGGCCGGCGCCGACGATGACGATCTTCCGCGCGTCCGATTCGCTGGAGCCTCCCCCCGCTGGGGCCTCATCCTTTCCGAGCATCAAGACCTTCCCGGATTGCGCCGACGGGCTCCTTCCGCCACCCGAAAAGCCTAGAGCATGATCCGCGAAAAGGGGAAGCATTTTCGCGTCACGATGGGTCGGTGGTCATTGGCAGAGGGAAAAAGCTTACACCTCCATCGCGTCGAGGAAGGGCGCCTTCGACATCGGCACCGCGCCGTCCTTCGTGATCAGCACCTGCTGCTCGAGCTTGACACCTTCCTTGTGGCCGACCTCGCCGATATAGCTTTCGACCGAGACGACCATGTTCTCCTCGAACACGCCGTCATAACCCCAGGCGGCGAAGTCCTGCGCATAGGCGATGCTCGGCCACTCGTCGACGAGGCCCACGCCATGCACCATCATCATGTAGCGGTTCGGCACATAGGCTTCGGGAACCGGCCAGCATTTCTCGCCGAACTCACGGAAGGTGAGGCCGGGGCGAATGAGCTCGATGTTGAAGAGCACCTGCTCCTGGGCAAGCTCATAGAGCTTGCGCTGATCGGGCGTCGGCTTGCGGCCGGGGCAGACGAGCGTGCGTGACACATCGGCGAGATAGCCGAAGGGTCCGACCATATCGGTGTCGAAACCGACGAGGTCGCCGGGCTCGATCACCCGGTTGCCGCATTCCTGGAACCACGGATTGGTGCGCTCGCCGGAAGCAAGCAGCCGGCATTCGATCCATTCTCCGTCATGGGCGATGTTGGTGTCGTGCAAAAGCGCCCAGAGCTGGTTCTCGGTGATGCCCGGCACGAGGCTTGCGCGAATGCGCTCGATCGCGATGTCGCAAACATCCATCGCGAGGCGCAGGCAGGCGATCTCCTCGGCCGATTTCACCGTGCGGGCCTTCTCGATCGGCACTTGGGCGTCGATGAGCTCGACGCCTTCGCGCGTGAGCAAGGCCGCGCCCCAAGGCTCGCATCGGTCGACCGCGAGGCGGCGATTGCCGCCGCCATGGCGGATGACGAGGTCGACCACCTCCTTCGCCCAGATCGCGGCCTTTTCAGGGACGCGCGAGCCGGCGAGGAAATAGAACCAGGGCGTGGAATTTCGCGTCTCGTCGACGGCATTCGCGCCCGCGGTCACATGCTTCGTGGCGCCGAACTCGAAGAGGACCACCGGCCCTTCGGTCGCGACGAAGACGTAGCGGCCGGGCGCGTGCATCGTCCACACCGCCATATTCCGCGTCCCGGTCGCGTAGCGGATGTTCATGGGGTCGGCGAGCAAGGCGCCCGCGACATCGGCCTTGACGAGCTCGGCACGCAAGCGGCCGAGGCGATAGCGATCGAGCGCGCCTTGGTCGATCTCGCCGATGCGCGCCTTGATGTCGAGGCCGAGCGGCGCGCCAGGCCACTCGCGCGTCGGCAGGGGCGAGGCTTCGCGCCCCGTCTGCATGATGCGGCTTTGCCCTGGGTTCCAGATCACATCGTTGACCGAGCTTCAGGGCCGGATCTTGCAAAGGCCGGCGCGCGAAGCGCGTGAAATCGCGGCAATCTCCCGCTGCGGGACCGATCCGCGCCCTTCGGGCTGAAACGCCGCGGGGGCAACACGATGGAAGAACCCGGCGGCGGGGCCATTGAACGGCAACGCGCAAGCGGCGTAGATGGCGACGCAACTTCCGTCGAAACCATCCCTATCCTCATGGTGGAGAGCGTCCTCACATGATCCTGCTCCATGACGATGACATTGGCAAACTCCTCGATTGGCAAACCCTCGTCGAGGCGTTGCGCGGCGGGCACGAGCGCGGTGTCGACGTGGTCGAGCGGCTCCTCCTCAGCCAGCCCGGCGAGGGGACGAGCCCGACGAACCATCTCTTGATCTGGTCGGCCTGGCGCTTCGGCGCCTATTGCGGCGCCAAGCTCGCAAGCGTCTTTCCCGGCAATCGCGAGGGCCTTCCCACCAACGCGACGGTCTTTGTGCTTTTCGACGGCAAGGATGGGCGCCCGCTCGCCACCATCGAGGGCTCGGAATTCACGCTCCGCAAGACGGCGGCCGATTCCGCGCTTGGCGCCTCCTATCTGGCGCGTGCCGACGCGCATTCGCTCTTGGTGATCGGGGCGGGCGCCCAGGCTTATTGGCAAATCCAAGCGCTGCGCGCGGTTCGCCCCTCCATTCGCGATGTGCGCATCTGGAACCGCACGCGGGCGAAGGCCGAGGCGCTGGCGCTGAAGCTCACGCACGAAGGGGTCGCGGCCGAGGTCGCGGAGGATCTCGCGAGCGCGGTGCCGCGCGCCTCCATCGTCTCCATGGTGACCGCGACGGAAGGCCCGCTTCTCGACGGGACGAAGCTTTCGCCCGGCACGCATGTCGATCTCGTCGGCTCCTTCACGCCGGCGATGCGCGAGACCGATGACGAGACCGTGCGGCGCGCGAGCCTCTTCGTCGACACGCGCCGCTTCACGCTCGAGGTGACGGGCGATCTCGCCATCCCGCTTGCGGCGGGCGTGATCCGCGAGAGCGACATTCGCGCCGATCTCTTCGAGCTCGCGCGCGGCCTTCATCCGGGCCGCCAATCGCCGCAAGAGATAACGCTCTTCAAGAACGGCGGTGGCGGCCACCTCGATTTGATGGCCGCGATCGCCGCCTATGAGCGGGCGCGGCCGGAAACCGCGGCGAAAGGCGCCCCGGTGTAGGCGTTGCGGGCCTCTACCTGGAAAGAGAGCGCCAATTCGCGGATCGAAGCGAGAGGGGCGTTCATCGCATCAGCGTGACAGGAGGTTCGGATCCCCTCAATAGCCTAGCGCCATGCCGTCCTTGCGGTGGTCGGATCCGCCGAGAAGCACGCCTCGCGCTTCATCGATGAAGATCGCCTGGCATCCTCCGAGAGGGTCGGGCGCCCAGTTGGTGCGGTGGCCGCGACGATCGAGGTCCTCGCGCACGGAAGTGTCGATCGTCGTCTCGAGCGACAAAGCGCCCTCGACATTGAAGGTGCGCGGCCGGTCCGATGCCTGCTGCGGATCATCGCCGCGATCGAGCATCTGCGAAAGGACATGCGCATGGCCTGCCGCCTGGAATTGCCCGCCCATGACGCCGAACGGCATCACGGCGCGCCCGTCGCGGCACAACAGGCCCGGGATGATGGTGTGAAGGGGACGCTTGCGGGGGCCGATGGCGTTCGGATGCCCGCGCTCGACGCGAAACCCCGTGCCGCGGTTCTGCAGGAGCACGCCGGATTTCGGCGCGTAGATGCCGCTGCCGAAGGCCGCGAACAGGGAGTTGATGAAGGAGACGGCATTGCGGTCCTTGTCGACGACGCAAAGATAGACGGTGTCGCGATGGTCGGGACCGGCCCAGGCGGCCGGCGGTTGCGCCTTATCGAGGCTGATCAGGGCTCGCAGGCGCGCGATCGCTTCGTCACTCAGAAGCGCGGCGATGTCGAGCTTGTGGTGTTCGGGATCGGCGACGAGCGCGTCACGCACCGTATAGGCGGCCTTCGTCGCTTCCGCATGCAGATGGATGCGGTCCGCCTCGCTGAGAGAAGCATCGGAAAGATCGAAGCCTTCGAGAATGCGCACGATGAGGAGGGCCGCGAGACCTTGGCCGTTCGGTGGACATTCGAAGAGCTCATGACCACGATAGCCCGCCGAGATCGGCGCGCAATAATTCGAGCTCTGGGCGGCGAAATCCTCGGGCGTGTGAAAGCCGCCTAGCGCCGCGAGGCAGGAGGCGACATCGTCTGCGACCTCGCCTTCGTAGAAGGCGCTTCGGCCTTCGTGCGCGATCCGCCGCAAGGTGCGGGCGAGCGCTGGGTGATTGAGCTTGTCGCCGACGCTCGGCGCCCGCCCGCCCGGCAGATAGAGCTTCGCGGCGGGTTCGCTCAATCTCGCGGCGTGTCGCTCCCAATCGCGCGCGACGCGCGGCGTCACGAGAAAGCCTTCCTCGGCCGCCTTTATCGCCGGCGCCAAGAGCTCGTCGAGGCCCTTCGTCGCATGATCGGCCGCGAGCCGGCACCAGGCATCGACCGCGCCCGGGATGGTCACGGCATGGGCGGAAAGATCAGGCACGGCCTTATGGCCATGCTCGAGATACCATTCGAGCTTGGCTCCCGCGGGCGAACGCCCCGAGCCGTTCAGGGCGATCGGCAATCCGCCGCGCTTGGCGTAGAGGCAAAAGCAATCCCCGCCGATTCCGGTCATATGCGGGTCGACCACCGATTGCATGGCGACCGCGGTGATCGCCGCGTCCATCGCATTGCCGCCGGCGCGCAGCACGTCGAGCGCGGCGAGCGTCGCCAAGGGGTGCGAGGTCGCTACCATGCCTCGCTCGGCGACGGCCACAGAGCGGCCGGGCTTCATGAAATCACGCAAGTGCCCCAATTTCGATTCTCCTCAAGCTTCGCGAGCAAAAGGCCGTGAACGGCCTTTCGCTCCCTCTCCTGTCACGGCTTGGCGCGCCACTCAACGCAAGTTGGGTCCCGATCTCACAAATTTGAGCCCGGGGCCCAGGTCTCATGAGGCGTTGCGCCCGCAAAAGCTGCGCAAGCCTCGAGGCTCGCGCGAGAGCCCGGCGCTCTCGGCGGAGACGCGCTGAACCCCCGAGGGTGAAAGGCTGGCGGCCCACTGGGCATGAGGCGTGGCAACGAGAAAATCGGTCGTCGAATAGGGCTTGGACCTGATCTGCTGCGCGCCTCGGTTCCTCGCTAGCCTAGGGTCACGACTCCGTTGAAAGAGCCACACCCAATGTGCCACGCATCCATGCAGCGCCAGACGTCGAGAG
This sequence comes from Beijerinckiaceae bacterium, assembly GCA_035949255.1. Lineage (GTDB taxonomy): Bacteria > Pseudomonadota > Alphaproteobacteria > Rhizobiales > Beijerinckiaceae > GAS188. Next base: position 44,451 of record DASZIL010000004.1, read on the forward strand.
CTTGACCGCCCGCGCGCTGTTGCTGACCCGTGTGATCCAGCCCGACTCGAGGAAGCGGCGGAGCAGCGCCGCCGCAAGAGGACCGGCGATGTGATGGCGTCGCTCGGACCAGTCCAGGCAACGGCAGGCGACGCCATGCCGACCATGTCGCAAGCGCGAAGTCTCGATGCCGAGCACATCAGCGAACCACCGCTCGCCCACTGCCGTTACTTGCAGCCGCTTTCCCTCTCCAGATGCAAGCAGACCATGCCGTTCCAGGCTCTGGGCGAGGACCACCCCGAGTTCGCCGGCCAGGTGGTCGTAACAGGTACGACCCCGCCGCAATGCTTCCGTTGCGGTCGACCGCGCTCGGGGGCGGCCGGGAGCGATGGCGAGTGGCGCCAAGCCTTCCAACGCGGCCGCGACTTGCGACCCGGCCAGTCGGTAGTAGCGGTGTCGTCCCTCGCGTTCCACTACAAGCAGGCGGCCTTCCAATAGACGCGCGAGATGGGCGCTCGCACCTGATAGAGATAGCCCGGCAACCGCCGCGAGCTCACCTGCAGGCAGCGCTCGCCCATCCGCGAGCGCCGTTAGCATCGTTGCCCTGGACGGGTCGCCGATCAACGCCGCCACGGAGGCTAGATCCGGTTCACCACGCATGCTTCCACCTTCACTGAAACATCGTGCATCGCCTAGCCGATAAACTTACCGGATCACCCGCAACGGAGGCGATGGAAACATGATCGGGGATCAAGAGTTGCAACGCCAGACCTTCATGGCCGACTGCGAACGCATCCACCGCGAGTGGCACGAGTGCGCAAAGGGGCTGGACACCGAAGGATTGCTCCGCCTCTACGCCGAGGACGCCGTGCTGGAGAGCCCGCTGGTGCCGGCAATTCTTGATGACAAGCCGGACGGCGTGCTGCGCGGCCATGTCCAGTTGCGTCGCTTCTTCCGAGAGGGTGCTCGTCGCCGGCCAAATGACCTCGTGCGCTGGTACCGTACGGGTGAATGGGTGACCGACGGTCGCCGCCTGCTGATTTGGGAATATCCGCGCCAGGCGCCCGACGGTGACCAGGTGGACCTCGTCGAGGTCATGGAGATCGCGGTCGGACTGATCCGTCATCACCGTGTCTACTGGGGCTGGAAGGGCTGTAAGTTGATCGCGCCGGCGCTATCGCGCCGTGCAACCGCTTAAGTCGAATCCCTGTGCGCTCATATCGCGTTTGTCAGAGGCCGACACATCGCCGGAAGCGCGGTCGCCCGATAACCGAACGCCTCAGAAACCGGCGACAGTAGAATGCGTCTCCAAGGAGTATCGAGTTCGACGCGGATATAGTCCCGGGCTTGGCGATATGGAAGTCAGGCCGAAACCGTTTGGCGGCGTGCAAGAAATGCGCGCGGGGCTCACCCGAGCCTGGAAGAGGAGCCACTCGATTTACGCATGGACAAGGTGTGGGGTTTTCGGTCAAACCGGACCGAAAACGCAAGGAGGAAACCGAAGCCATGGCGAGCGCGGACAAGGCCGAATACGTTTGGATGGACGGCAAGATCGTCCCCTGGGCCGAGGCGACGATCCACGTCTCCTCGGAGGCGGTGCTGCGGGCCGCGAGCATCTTCGAAGGGATGCGTGCCTATTGGAGCGACAAGGACAAGGAGCTCTACATCTTCAAGAATGCGGAGCATCTGAAAAGGCTTCGCCAATCCGCCAAGATCTTGCGGCTCTCGATCCCGTTCAGCGACGCCGAGCTCACGACCGGCTTCGTCGAGCTCTTGCGCAAGCTCGAATTCAAGGACGGCGTGCATTTCCGTCCTGTCGTCTATTTCGACGAGGGCGAGCCCTATTCCTGGAAGCCCGAGGACATTTCCACACGCGTCTTCGTGCTCGCCTTCAGCCGCCCGCATGCGGCTTCGATCTCTTCCGGCATGAAGAGCTGCGTGAGCACCTGGCGGCGCAATTCGGACAATGCCTCGCCCTCGCGCCTCAAGGCCGCGGCCAATTACCACAACTCGCGGCTCGCGAGCGTCGAGGCGAAGCTCAACGGCTTCGGTACGCCGATCCTGCTCAACGATCGCGGCGAGGTGGCCGAGAGCCCAGGCTCCTGCTTCATGATGGTGCGCGACGGCGTCGTCATCACGCCGCCCGTCACCTCGGACATCCTCGAAAGCATCACGCGCACGACGCTCATCGCGCTCTACCGCGACGAGTTGCGCGTGCCCGTGGTCGAGCGCGAGATCGACCGCACCGAGCTCTATATCGCGGATGAGACGTTCTTCTGCGGCAGCGGGCACGAGGTGCAGCCGATCATCTCGATCGACCATTATGCCGTCGGCGACGGCAAGGTCGGCCCGCTGACGCGCAAGGTCCAGGAACTTTATTTCGACATCGCGAAAGGCAATGTCGCGAAATATCGCCAATGGCTCACGCCGGTTTACGGGAATAAGCGCTGAGGAAGGCTGGCACGAGCCAGCCCTCCTGGTTTCTTTTCACGCCGGCTCGGTCGCGGGCCTTGGTGTCGCGGGCTCCTCGGCCTGTGTGCCCGCTGCCGCTGCCTTTCCGTGAACCCTGCGATACATCCAAGCCGTCAGCATCGGGGTGAGGAGCGCGGTGACGACGAAGGAGGCCGTGACTTGCACGGTCGCGATGGGCGCGATCGCCGCATAGGTCGGATCGGCGAGCGCGACCGCCTTCGGCACCGCCGTGGAATTCCCCGCGGTGCTCGAGGCTGCGGCGCCGGCTATCCCTCGACCGCCGAGAAGCTTGTCGGCCACGATGCAGACGAAGCCCGTCACCACGAGGACGAAGAGGCCAAGCCCGATGCCGGCGATGCCGCCCTGCACGACGTTGCCGAGATTGATGGTCTGCCCGAGCGTGAATCCCATGAAGGGGACGATGAGCGGCTCGCGTGAGCCGAAGAACTCCCGGATATCGTCATCGAGATTGCCGAGGATGGCGCCGGCAGCGATCGGCGCGATGACCGCAACCATCGACCACCAGGGGATATCGGCGAGGCCGGCTCCGACCAGGATAACCATGGTAAGGAAGGGCCCGGTTTCGATGCTTTGCGGCACATAGGTCCCGGCATCCTCCTTGTCCCCCATGGCGCTCGTGAGTGCCATGAACAAGCCGCCATTGGTGTCGCTCATCGCCACGAGAATCGCGAGAGTGCTCAAGCCCCAAATCTCGCCGCCGAAGAGCTTGGCGACGAGGAGAGCAAATAGGGTCGCGACCCCCACTTTGACGAACAAGATACCGAAACCGCGCTTGAGCATGCGCGGTGCGGTGTTCAAAGTCATTTTGGTGCCGACGGTGAAGAGATACATGGCGAGAATGGTCGGATAGCCGGCGCCGCTCAAGGCCTCGGTGAAACCGCCGATCTTCAGGAGATGGGGGAAAAAAGTGTTGATCACCATGCCGATGAACATCGGCACGACCATCAGCCCGCCCGGCACCTTGTTGATCGTCTGCAGGATCCTCATTTCCAGCCCCTTCGTCTTGTTTTTTCGCCGCGATTCGCATCGGCCTGCCCGCGAATGTGACCCGCGAGACGGTATCAGCGCAATCTAGCGAAGGAAAACTCACGCAATCGTGTTTGCCGCTTGGGGAGGGCAAGCGAGCAGAGGCTCACGCCTTGAGCACGCCCTTGGCGGTCAAAGCCGCATCGACCCAGGAGCGGTCGTAACGCCTTGCCGCGATGTCAGCCTTCGCCTTCTCCTCGCGTTCGGCTTGTTTGCGGGCCGCGGCGAGGACCTCGGGCGCGATCGCCGGCAAAAGGGCAACGACCCCATCCTCGTCGCCGACCACGATGTCGCCGGGGTGGATGACGAGCCCGCCGATCGTGACCGGCACATGGATTTCGCCCGGCCCCTCTTTATAGGGACCTTTATGCGTCTCGCCGCGGGCGTAGCAGGGGAAATCCGAATTGGCGAAGGCCGCGACGTCGCGAATCGCACCATCGATGACGAAGCCGACGACGCCGCGCGTTCGCGCATAGAGCATCATGAGCTCCCCGACCAAGGCCTGGCTGATATCGCCGCCGCCATCGACGACGAGCACGTCGCCGGGCTCGGCATGGTTCAACGCCTTATGGATCATGAGGTTGTCGCCAAGCCGCGTTCGCACCGTGAGCGCGGTGCCGACGAGCTTGCCGCGCGGATTGTAGCGGCGCAGGCCGACCGTTCCGCACATGCGGCTCATGTTGTCGCTCAAATGTGCGGTCACCACGTCGCGGAATTGCTCGACGAGCTCGGGCGCCGGGCGCGCGGGGGCTTTATGAATTTGGAAGCCGATGGGCATGAAATTCCTCTTGGCGTCGGTCACGAATTGGCGTCGGTCACGAAATCCCCCCGGCAAAGAGCTTTATGCGACGAACCGAGGGGATGCAAAGTGATGGGGCGCCAGGGCATGGGTCGCGCGAGGGAGCGCTGGAAGGTTTCGGTCAGGCGCGTGGACAATGCTCGGGCTTCACGTCGATGAGCGGGGTGCCGTCGACGCAATCGAGGCCGCGCACGAAGAGGCTCGACCCCTCGACGCGCTCGAGCGCCACGATCGAGGAGGCGATCGGGTTCGGCCGAACGGGCGAGCGCAACGCGAAAGTGCCATGGACTTCATCTCCGCGACGCGGGTTCTGGAGCACGAGATCTCGGCGCGCGAGGTGCATCCAATAGAGAAGCTGAAGGCGCTCGAAGGCTTCGATGCCGAAAAGCGCCTCCGTCCAAGGTTCCGCGATCTCGACGCGGCACAAGGGCCCAGCAAGATCGCCTCGCCGCGGACATTCCCCGCGTGTCGCCCATGGCGTGAAGATGCGTCCGATGAAATAGAGGTTCGCCGGCGCCGGCGCGGGTTCGACGCCGAGCGCGACTTCGCCCGGACGCAGGCCGTCGCTCGTGGCGAGCCGCGCTCGCGGGTTCATCGGAGCCCGTCCTCGCCCTTGATCTCATGCTTGGTGAGGCCGCCGACGCGCGCGAGCGGACGGCCGGAATCGGTGATCGCGATCGCAACCACGATCTCGTTGGCGCGTGGCGCATCGTTCACCCGCGCTTCGATCGCGTCGAAATGCGAGCGCACGAAGGCTGCGTCCTTATGGCCGAGCGGCACGTCGATCGCGGTTCCCATGCCGCCCATCTTCTTCGCCGAGGGGATGAGGGCCGGCCCCTTGCCGAGCGCGGCGCGCACCGGCGTTCCCATTTTCGGATGCAGCAAGGCGGCCGCATGCTCGAGCTCGCCGTTCTCGCCGACGATCGCCGCCTTGCCGAAGCTTTCCGCCTTCGCGCCCTCGATGCCGAGCGCCGCGAGGCAGCGCTTCGTCAGGAGACCGCCGAGCTCGGCGCCGATCTCCACGAGCGCAGAAAGATCGGCGACATGGCGTCCGGCGAAGGGGTTCTCGATCACGGCGCAAGCAAGCGCGCGCCGCGTCGGGGGCGACACCGCCTGGCCCGCCTCGAGGCGGGTCTCGTCGAGCGTCACCTGGATCTTGCGAATGCGAACGGCCATGCGATCCTCCTACACCCAGCCGCCGTCGACCACATAGTGCTGATTGGTGCAGGCGCCGGCCTCCTCGGACGCGAGGAACAGGACGAATTTCGCGATCTCCGGCGGGTAGAGCTTGCGCTTGAGGCATTGGCGCTGCATCAGCTCAGCCTCGGCTTGCGGCGTCAGCCAGAGCGTGAGTTGCCGCTCGGTCATGATCCAGCCGGGCGCGATGGCGTTCACGCGGATGTTGAAGGGCCCATAGTCGCGCGCGAGCGAGCGCGTGAGCCCCAAAACCGCGGATTTCGATGCGGTGTAGGCCGCCATCCCGCCTTGCCCGATCATCCATGATGTCGAGCCGAAATTGATGATCGAGCCTGCACCCTTTTGCTTCATGTCGGGGAGCACGGCTTGCGCGGCGAAGAACTGATGCTTGAGATTGACCGCGATTCGCCCGTCCCAATAGTCCTCGGTGACCTCCTCGGTCTTGTGGCGCTCGTCATGGGCCGCGTTGTTGACGAGGACATCGATCGGGCCATGCGCGCGGCGAATTCGCTCGATGCCGGCGCGCAACGCCTCGACGGCGGTCACGTCGCAAGCCTCGAAATGCACGGCGTGTCCCGCCCTTTGCAATTCGCCGGCGAGCTTCGCCGAGGCCTCCTCGTTGATGTCGAGGAAGCCCACCTTCGCCTTCTGCCGGGCGAAGGCGCGCACGATCGCCTCACCGATGCCGCTCCCCCCGCCTGTGACGAGAACGCTCTTGTTCTCGAGGTCGGGGTAGATCGCGCCGGCGGAGCTCGTGGCCATGTGGTCCTCGCGAGATGTTGATGCTCGGGGATTGACCCGATGAAGGCCTGCTCAGCAAGGTTATTTCCCAGAGACGGGCCGAAATCCCCGTGCTGTCAAGCCAATGACAGCCAACGACAGGCCCGCGCCTTCTTCGGTGATCTCGCATGGCAGGGACGCGAAAACGCCGGGACGAAAGGGAAACAAGCCGCGCCAACCCGCGTATAATCATTCGCATCCCCGGTGACCGACCCCCCTCCTGGTTGCCGGATGTGATCACTTTGGCCCGCAATGGTTCGTCCGTTGCGGGCCCCTTTGTTTTTGGCCTGGCGGCAGCGCTTCACCTCCTCCAGTCTCAAGGGGTCATCTGCGCCTCTTCTGGCGTCGAGCGCGCTCGCTCGGCAGACATGCGGGAGGACGCTTGCCTTGTCGACCGAAGCGGGCGAGTGGGGCGAGGCGACCGTGATGGATCCAGGGGATGCGTCCCACGTAGGCCTCGATTTTGAGGATAGGCGCCGCTTGCGGGCAGGGTGAAGGCGAAGGCGAGGGCTTACGAATTCATGGCCGGGGTTTCCGCCGAACGTCTGATACCGCCGGCTTTCGTCTTCCTCTGGTCGACGGGCTTCGTGACGGCCCGCCTCGTGGCGGGGCATAGCGAGCCCTTCACCTTTCTGATCTGGCGCTTCGCCATCGCGGGCGTGGTGCTCGCGCTCGTCGCCCGCATTGCGGGCGTGCGCTGGCCGCGCCCGGGCCTTGCGCTCGCGACCCCGATGGTCGCGGGCGTGCTCATTCACGGGAGCTATCTCGGCGCGGTGTTCTGGTCGGTGAGCCAAGGCTTGCCCGCCGGCGTCTCGGCCTTGATCGCGAGCTTGCAGCCGATCCTCACCGCGGCCTTGGCGCGACCGCTCCTCGGCGAGACGGTGAGTCGCAGGCGCTGGTGCGGCATCGCGGCCGCGGCGATCGGCGCGCTTCTCGTGATCTCGCCCAAGCTCGGCCTTGTGGGGGAGGGCGCGATCCCGCCCTTGCCGGCGGCGATCTGCGGGCTTGGGACAGTAAGCCTCACCTTCGGCACGCTTTTCCAGAAGCGCTTCGGCGGGGATCTCGACACGCGCGCCGGGACCTCCCTGCAATATGCCGGCGCCTGTCTCATGCTCTTGCCGTTCGCGCTCGTGCTCGAGCACGGCCGGCTCGACCCCATCCCGCAAGTCGTCTTCGGCCTTGCCTGGTCGATCTTCGGCATGTCGATCGTCGCGATCCTCATGCTGCTCCATATGATCCGCAAGGGCGCCGTCGCGGCGGTGTCGTCCCTGTTCTTTCTCGTGCCCGCGATCTCCTCGCTGATGGCCTATGCGATGTTCGGCGAGACGCTCAGCCTCGTCCAGATCATCGGGCTTACGCTCGCGGTCGCGGGGGTTTCGGTCGCAAGCCGAGGATGAGGCGACAAGGGCCGGGATGCCGTATAGGCCAGCGCTCGTCGCCTGCGCTATGGTGAGGCAAGCCTGCCGACGCATGAGGGAAACTCGCGATGAAGAAGGAGCTTTTCATGAAGGAGGCTTCGTGAACGAAACGCGAGCGCCGGCCGTGCCTTCGCGCGGCGACAGCGGCTCGGCGGGGCAAGTGGCAAAAAACGCGCCTTCGCCGCGGGGCTTCGCCCATGTCGAGAGCTGGATCTTCGATCTCGACAACACGCTCTATCCTGCCGGCAGCCCGCTTTGGCCGCAGATCGACGCGCGAATCACCGCCTTCGTTGCCGGCCTCTTCGGCATCGACGGCATGTCGGCGCGCGCGCTACAGAAATATTATTATCAGCGCTATGGCACGACCTTGCGCGGCCTGATGATCGAGCATGATCTCGAACCCGCGATCTTCCTCGACTTCGCCCATGACATCGACCGCTCGGCGCTCGCAGCCGATGAGGCGCTCGCGACCGCGATTGCCGCGCTTCCCGGCCGCCGCTTCATTCTGACTTCAGGCTCGCATGGGCATGCGATGAAGACCACCGCGCATCTCAAGATCGACCATCTCTTCGAAGCCGTGTTCGACATCGCCGCCGGCGACTTCATCCCCAAGCCCGACGAGCGAACCTATCTGCGCTTCCTCGAGCGCTTTGGCATCGACCCCGCGAAAGCCGCGATGTTCGAGGACATCCCGCGCAATCTCGAGGTGCCGTATCGGCTCGGCATGACGACGGTGCTCGTCGCGCCGCGCGCCGGACATGACGGGCGCGACAGCTGGGAAGGCGAGAGCAAGGGAGCAAGCTTCGTCGATCACCGCACGGACGATCTCGCCGCCTTCCTCACGAGGCTGCGTGGGAAAGCGAGTAGCGAGTAGCGAGCAGTATCGCCCTCTGCCAATCTATTCGCTACTCGCTATTCGCTCCTACCCGCTTTCCCTAGCAGCCCAGTGAGGAAAGCGGCGAGATCATCGGTGCGGTGATCGATGAAGCTCGCCGTTTCGCCGTCGCCCTCCCAGGCGTCGCGATGCTGAGCTCCGGGACCCGTGACGAGCACCGTGGTCATGCCGAGCCGATGCGGCACCTCGAGATTGCGCGGGATGTCCTCGAACATCGCGGCCTTCGCCGGTTCAATGCTGAAGTGCTCGAGAAAGCGCAGATAAGTGCGCTCATCGGGCTTGGGAATGAAGTCGCCCGCCGCGATGTCGAACACGCCCTCGAAGAGATGGTCGATCTTGAGATGAGCGGTGGTCTTCATCGCGTGCCCATGCGAGCCCGAGGTCAGGATGAAGCGGCGGCCGGGAAGCGCGGCAATCGCGGTCGCGAGCGCCTCATCGGCTGCGAGCGCCGAGC
>DASZIL010000005.1:0-23439 GCA_035949255.1 Beijerinckiaceae bacterium
TAATGGGATCAAAAGGGGACGTGCCATGGCTCGCATTCTTGTGGAAAACGTTGTGGAAGTTGCCGCTCTTTGCGGCTTTTTGGCCATGATCGGGGTCTGGTCGATCGCCGCGGTGGGATTCTGACGCAACACCGTTACGGGTCGGCCGGATCACCTGCGGTCCTCTTCGGCTGAGCGAGAAGCTGGGCTGAGCGAGAAGCTGCCGAAACGGGGCCGCAATCTTTTGATCTTGGCATCGAGCTTGCGGATTTGAGCTTGCTCGTTCGGGCCTTGAGAGTCCGGGCTTGGAGAGTCCGGTCTTCGAGAGCCCGGGCTTGGAAAGGGCGCGATGGCGATCGACGACGTCGGTTTCGTGCATTTGCACGTTCACTCTTCCTATTCGCTCCTCGAAGGCGCCTTGTCGATCGCCAAGCTCGCCAAGCTCGCGCGCGCCGACAAGATGCCGGCCTTGGCGTTGACCGACACCAATAATCTTTATGGCGCGCTCGAATTTTCCGAGAAGCTCGCGGGCGAAGGCGTTCAGCCGATCGTCGGGCTTCAGCTCTCGGTCGATTTCGGCGACGCCGAGCGCGTCCGCCAGGCGCGAAAGCGCGTGGCCTCCATCGTTCTTCTGGCCACGACCGCTCCGGCTTACGCGAATTTGCTGCGGCTTTCGACGCGCGCGCTCGTCGATGCCGCGTCAAGCGGGCGCCCGCATTTGCGCATCGAGGAGATCGAAGGCGCCGCCGAAGGGCTGATCGCGCTCACCGGCGGCCCCGACGGCCCGATCGATGAGGCCTTGGCCGAGCGGCGGCCGGATCTCGCGCAAGCGCGGCTCGAGCGCCTCGCGGGCGCCTTCGGCGATCGGCTCTACATCGAGCTCCAGCGGCACGGGTTGCCGGCGGAGCGTGCAAATGAGCCCCACCTTCTCGATCTCGCTTATCGGCGGGGCATTCCGATCGTGGCGACCAACGAGCCTTATTTTGCCGCGCGAGAGGATCATGAGGCCCATGACGCTCTCTTGGCCATCGCGGAGGGGCGCCTCGTCTCCGATGATCAGCGCCGGCGCGTCACGCCCGAGCACGCTTTCAAGAGCCGCGCCGAGATGATGGCGACCTTCGCCGATCTTCCCGAGGCCTTGAGCAGTTCGGTCGAGATCGCGCTTCGCTGCAGCTTTCGGCCGAGGGCGACGAAGCCGATCCTGCCGCGCTTCAGTGGCGAGGGCACGAGCGCCGAGGAGGATGCCGAGCTCGACCGCCAGGCGGGGGAGGGCCTCGTCGCGCGCCTTGCGAGGCATGGCCTCGCCCCGGGCCTCTCCGAGGAGGATTATCGCGCGCGCCTTGCGTTCGAGCTCGGTGTGATCAAGCGCATGGCCTATTCGGGGTATTTTCTCATCGTCTCGGATTTCATCAAGCACGCGAAGCTCAAGGGCATTCCGGTCGGCCCGGGGCGCGGCTCGGGCGCGGGTTCGCTCGTCGCCTGGAGCTTGATGATCACCGATCTCGATCCAATGCGCTTTGGCCTCCTGTTCGAGCGCTTCCTCAATCCCGACCGCGTCTCGATGCCCGATTTCGACGTCGATTTCTGCATGAATCGGCGCGAAGAGGTCATCGACTATGTGCGCGAACGTTACGGCGTCGACCGCGTCGCGCAGATCATCACCTTCGGCACCTTGCAGGCGCGCGGCGTGATGCGCGATGTCGGGCGCGTGCTCGAGCTCCCTGATGGTCAGGTGGACAAGCTCACGAAGCTCGTGCCGCAAAATCCTGCAAACCCCATCTCCTTGAAGGCGGCGATCGAGAGCGAGCCGAGGCTGTCCGGCGAGGCCGATGCCGACCCGCGCGTCGCGCGCATGCTGGACATCGCCCAGAAGCTCGAGGGGCTGCATCGCCACGCCTCCACCCATGCGGCCGGCATCGTGATCGCCGACAGGCCGCTCGAGGAGGTGGCGCCGCTCACGCGCGATCCGCGTTCGGGGATGCTGGTGACGCAATTCAACATGAAATGGGTCGAGCCGGCGGGCCTCGTGAAATTCGACTTTCTCGGCCTGCGCACGCTCACGATCTTGCAGACCGCGGTCGAGCTCCTCGCGCGCCGCGGCATCAAGGTCGACCTCGCCTCGATCCCGCTCGACGATCGCGCGACCTTCGAGATGCTCCAGCGCGGCGAGACGGTCGGCGTGTTCCAGGTGGAAGGCTCAGGCATGCGCCGGGCGCTTGTCGACATGCATGCCGACCGTTTCGAGGATCTGATCGCGCTCGTCGCCCTCTACCGGCCAGGCCCGATGGCGAATATCCCGGTCTATTGCGCGCGCAAGCTCGGGCGCGAGCGCGTCGAGGTTCTCCACCCCAAGCTCGAGCCGCTTTTGCGCGAGACCTTCGGCGTCATCACTTATCAGGAGCAGGTGCAGCAGATCGCGCGCGAGCTCGCCGGCTACAGCCTCGCGGAAGCCGATCTCTTGCGCCGCGCCATGGGAAAGAAGATCAAGGCCGAGATGGACGCGCAGCGCGGCCGCTTCCTCGAAGGGGCGAAGGAACGCGGCATCCCGCCCGGGACGGCGGAAGCCGTCTTCGACGCCTGCGCCAAATTCGCCGAATACGGGTTCAACAAATCGCATTCCGCCCCCTACGCGCTCCTCACCTATCAGACCGCCTACCTCAAGGCGAACCACCCGGTGGAATACCTCGCCGCCACGATGACCCATGAAATGTCGAACACCGACAAGCTTGCCGAATTCCGGCAGGAATGCGCGAGGCTCGCCATCAAGCTCGAGCCGCCGTCGATCAATCGCTCAGGCGTCTTGTTCGAGCCGGCCGATGGCGTGATCCGCTACGCGCTTTCCGCCATCAAGGGGATGGGCGGGCAAGCGGCGGAAGCGATCGTGAAGGCGCGAGGTCAAGAGCCTTTCCGCGATCTTGCGGATTTTGCGCGGCGCATCGATCCAAAGCTCGTCAACCGGCGCGCGCTCGAGACCCTGGTCTGCGCCGGCGCGCTCGACGACATTTGCGTCGAGCGTTCGACCGCTTTCGCGAGCGTCGAAGCGGTCCTCGCGATGGCGCAAGCCAATGAGAGCGACCGCCTCTCCGGCCAGGAGAATATGTTTGCCGCAGGCCCGGCGGAGCCCGCGGCGCCTATTCGCGCGCCGAAGGTGCCGGCCTGGACGGCATCGGAAAAGCTGCAGAAGGAATTCGCGGCGATCGGCTTCTTCATCTCCGGCCATCCGCTCGACGAATATAAGGATGTGCTGAAGCGCCTCGGTGTTCAGAGCTACGCGGGTTTCGCCAAGGGCGCGCGCGCCGGAAGGACCTCGGCGCGACTCGCGGGAGCCGTGCTCGACCGCACGGAACGGCGCACGAGAAGCGGCTCCAAGATGGGCATCGTGCTCTTGTCCGACGCCACGGCCCAATATGAAGCCATCCTGTTCTCCGAGGGCCTTGCCGCTTACCGCTCGCTGCTGGAGCCCGGTTCGCGCGTGCTCGTCGAGGTGCGGGCCGGCGTCGAGGGCGAGGAATTGCGCCTGCGCATCGAGACCGTCGAGCTTCTCGACGATGCCGCGGCGCGCGCCGGCCATTCGCTCAAGCTCTACCTTCGCGATGTCCGCGCGCTCGAGCCCGTGGCTCGGTGCCTTTCCGAAACCGGGGATTCGCAAGTGAGCCTCATCGCGGCGCTCGAGCCCAATGGGCGAGAGGTCGAGATCAAGCTGCCCGGCCGTTATCGCACGACGCCGCAGATCGCGGGCGCCATCAAGGCGGTTCCGGGCGTGACGGCGGTCGAATTGGTTTAACCTCGCCGCTCATCCCCGCAAAGGGCGTCGCGAAGGCGGGGATGAGGGTTGAGCCAACATCCCGCTTATCCGCGAAGGAGGGAATCCAAACCTGCGGCACGATCCCGAGAAGATCTGGATTCCCGCCTTCGCTGGATGAGCGGAGAGGGTCGCCTTCGCGGGCACGAGCGCGGTCGAGGTGCGCGAGAATGAACAGAGGCGCCTCAAACTTCTCCGCTCTTCCCCGCGCTGGCGCAACGTCGTGCCTTCATCCCCCCTTCGGGAGCCATGCTCGGCGCATCCCATGCTTTCGCCAAAGCTTGATGTAATATGATCTCATCCGTGTGCGGTTGAGGTGAGATCGAGGAGGAAGGCATGAACGACGCAGCGACGGCCCCTCTCTGGCAAAAGCTTCAAGCGATGCAGGGCGAGCTCAAGCAAAAGAGCCTTCACGCCTTGTTCGAGGAGGACAATGGCCGCTTCGCGGCCTTCAGCCTGACGGATGAGGATCTTCTCCTCGACTTCTCCAAGACCAGGACGAGCCGCGCGACCTTGTCGTTGCTGCTCGAGCTCGCCGCGGCGGCAGGGGTCGAAGCGCGCCGCGATGCCATGTTCGCGGGCGAGCGCATCAATGTGACGGAGAAACGCCCCGTCTTGCATGTCGCGCTCCGCAATCGCTCCAACCGGCCGATCCTCGTCGATGGCAAGGATGTGATGCCGGAGGTGAACGAGGTGCTCGGGCGCATGTCGCGCTTCAGCGAAGCCTTGCGCTCGGGCGCCGCCCGTCCGGCGCGCGGCGGCCGTTTCACCGATGTGATCAACATCGGCATCGGCGGTTCCGACCTTGGTCCCGCGATGGCGACGCTCGCTCTCGCGCCTTATCACGATGGGCCGCGCGCCCATTTCGTCTCCAATATCGATGGGGCGCATTGGCATGACACGGCGCGCAATCTCGATCCGGCGACGACGCTCATCATCGTCGCCTCGAAGACATTCACCACGGTCGAGACCATGACCAATGCGCTGACGGCGCGCCGCTGGCTCGTCGAGGCGCTCGGTGAAAAGGCAGTCTCCGACCATTTCGTCGCCGTCTCGACCGCGCTCGACAAGGTCAAGGCCTTCGGCATCGCCGAGGACCGGGTCTTCGGTTTCTGGGATTGGGTCGGCGGCCGCTATTCGGTGTGGTCGGCGATCGGGCTGCCGCTCATGCTCGCCATCGGGCCGAAGCGTTTCGAGGAGTTCCTGTCGGGCGCGCATGCTATGGACGAGCATTTCCGCTTGCGGCCCGCCGCTTCCAACATGCCGATGTTGCTCGGCCTCATCGGGATTTGGCACCGGGACGTCTGCGGCTATCCGGCACGCGCCGTGCTCCCTTACGACCAAAGGCTCGCGAGATTCCCGGCCTATCTCCAGCAGCTCGACATGGAATCGAACGGGAAGCATGTGACGCTCGACGGTCGGCAAGTGGCCCATCCGACCGGGCCGCTCGTCTGGGGAGAGCCCGGCACCAATGGCCAGCATGCCTTCTACCAGCTCCTGCATCAGGGGACCGACATCATCCCTTGCGAGTTCTGGATCGCGGCGAAAGGCCACGAGCCCGAGCTTGCCGAGCATCAGGCCTTGCTCATGGCGAATTGCCTCGCCCAATCGCGTGCCCTGATGCTCGGCCGCACAACCGAGGAGGCGAAGGCGCAGCTCCTTGCGCATGATGCTTCCGCCGAGGAGGCAAATCGCCTCGCTCCCCACAAGACCTTCGTCGGCGAGCGTCCGTCGATCACCACGGCCTATCACGAGCTCGATCCTTTCGCGCTCGGGCGCCTGATTGCGCTCTATGAGCATCGGGTATTCGTCGAGGCGGCGATCTTCGGCACCAACGCCTTCGACCAATGGGGCGTCGAGCTCGGCAAGGAATTGGCGACGACGCTCCTCCCCATGGTGAAGGGAGAGAAGCCTCCGCAAGGGGACGCATCGACCATTGGTCTCATGCGCCACCTCGCGTCCCTGGGAAGGCGGAAATGATCAGGCCTTTCGACCGCGACCGCTTGCGCCGCGCCGCGTTCTGCCTCAAGGTCGCGCTCCTTTCGCTCGGCATGGGCGGAACGGTCGTGGCGCAAAACGCCTCTCCGTCAGCGACGCGTCCCGGCGATGTCGGAGCTTTCGGCCCGGGGCTTCCGAACCAGTTCGATCCGCATTTGCGCCTGCCCGTCGCGCAGATCGCCGCCGCGACCCCGATCCGCTTCCTCACCGAGGATGATTATCCGCCGTTTCAGATCACGGGACCCGACGGCAGCTTGACGGGATTCAACATCGATCTTGCGCGGGCGCTCTGCGGCGAGCTTGCGCATCAATGCACGATACAGCCGCGCCGCTGGGACACGCTGCTCGACGCGCTCGCGAGCCGGGCGGGCGATGCCATCATCGCCGGCATGAGGCCGACACCGGAGATCCTGGCGCGAGCCGATGTGACCTACCCCTATTTGAAAACGCCCGGCCGCTTTGTCATGCGCCGGGATCTTGCGCTTGTGCCGAACCCACAAGCGCTTTCCGGGCGTACCGTGGCGGTCACGACAGGCACGGCGCATGAAGCTTTCCTCAAGGCTTTTTTTCCCGCGGCGACGTCGCGCGGCTTCTCTTCCGCCGGCGCCGTATTTGATGCGCTCGCGCGAGGCGAGGTCGATATCGCCTTTGTCGACGGGCCGAGCGCCGCCTCCTGGCTCAACAGCGCGAGCGGGGCCTGCTGCGCCTTCGCGGGAGGCCCTTATTTCGAGAGCCGCTTCTTCGGCGAAGGCATGATCATCGCCGTGCGCAAAGGCGATGACGCGATGCGCCGCGTGCTCAACCAGGCGCTGCAGCGTCTCTCCCAAAACGGCCGCCTCGGCGATCTTTACCTGAAATATTTCCCTGTCGGATTTTATTGAAGCGCGAGGCCTCGCGCCTTGGCGCCCCTTTGGCTTTCCATTGACCCGTGACGGGAACCGCGCGATGAACGCCGCCGATGCTCGGCGCGGACTTCAGTTCGTCTCGCGGAAATGAAACAGCCTGATCGAGAAGCAATGCCCGCTACCATCGCTTTCCCCCCCGAGCTCTTGCAAGCCGCGGCTTCATCCCCGGCCTGGCCCTTCGAGGAGGCCCGCAAGATCGTCAGCCGCATCGGCGGGGTCGAGAAGGCGCGAGCGCACAAGCGCGAGGTGATTTTCGAAACCGGCTATGGCCCCTCCGGCCTGCCGCATATCGGCACTTTCGGCGAGGTCGCCCGCACCAGCATGGTGCGGCATGCCTTTCGCGTGCTCACCGAGGATCGGGTGACGACGCGCCTAATCGCTTTTTCGGACGACATGGACGGCTTGCGGAAAGTGCCCGACAACATTCCGAACCCGGAGATGGTGAGGGCGCATCTCGGCAAGCCGCTCAGCGAAATTCCCGATCCCTTCGGCACGCATGAAAGCTTCGCGGCGCATAACAACGCGCGGCTCAGAGCCTTTCTCGACAGCTTCGGCTTCGACTACGAATTCATGTCCTCGACCGCGACCTATCGCTCGGGCCGTTTCGACGAGACGCTGCTGCTCGCGCTTGCTCGCTTCGATGAGGTGATGGCGATCATGCTGCCTTCGCTGCGGGCGGAACGCGCGCAAAGCTATTCACCGTTCCTGCCTATTCATCCCGTGACGCGGATCGTCATGCAGGTGCCGATCGAGGAACGCGACGTGGCGCGCGGAACGATCGCCTGGCGCGATCCGGCGACAGGGGAACGCTTCGAGACCAAGGTGACGGGCGGCGAGGCGAAGCTCCAATGGAAGCCCGATTGGGCGATGCGCTGGGTCGCGCTCGGCGTCGATTACGAGATGGCCGGCAAGGATCTGATCGATAGCGTGAAGCTGTCAGGTGAGATCTGCCGCGCGCTCGGTGGCGTGCCGCCGGAGGGGTTCAACTTCGAGCTCTTTCTCGATGAGAAGGGCAGGAAGATCTCGAAATCGGTCGGCAACGGCATCACCATCGACGAATGGCTGCGCTACGGCACGCCGGAGAGCCTGTCGCTCTTCATGTACCAGACCCCGCGCGCGGCAAAGCGTCTCTATTTCGATGTGATCCCGCGTCACGTCGACGATTACCTCGCCTTCCGTTCCAAATATGAGAATGAGGGCGTCGAGCAAAGATTGAAGAACCCCGCTTGGCATATTCACACGGGCGCGCCGCCTCATGTCGGAAGAGAGGGACTCACGGGCGCCGTCGGCCTCGACTATGCGATGTTGCTGAACCTCGTGTCCGCGTCGAACTCGAGCGATCGCTCGACGCTCTGGGGCTTCATCAGGCGTTACGCGCCGCAGGTCGATCAACAGGCGCATCCCGAGCTCGACCGTCTCGTCGATCTCGCCATCCGCTATTACGAGGATTTCATCCGGCCGACGAGGCGGTTCACCGCTCCGAGCGAAGCCGAGCGCGCGGCCCTTGCCGATCTCGACGCGGCGCTTGCCGCACTCCCGCAAGGCGCTGACGCCGCGGCGATCCAGGCCGCGGTCTACGAGGTCGGTCGGCAGCATTTTCCAGATCTCTCCGGCAAGACGAAAACGCCGGACGGGCGTCCCGGCGTCTCACAGGCGTTTTTCCAGAGCCTTTATCGCATCCTGCTCGGCCAGGAGCGGGGCCCGCGCTTCGGCTCCTTCGTCGAGATTTATGGAGTAGGCGAGACACGCGCGCTCATCGCGGCGGCGCTCGCGGGCAAGCTCAAGCCGCTTGCAACGGCGTGAGCGCGCGTTCGCTCATGGTCGCGAGACTTTCTCGAGAAAGGCGAGGAGCGCTGCGTTCACCTCGGTTGGTCGTTCCTGCTGGATCCAGTGACCGGCACCCTCGATGATAAGCTTTCGCGTGAGGCGCGGCATGACGGCGTCCATGTCGTTGAGGCGCTTCTCGCCGATCACCCCTGTGATGACCGGGTCGCGTGAGCCGGCGATGAAGAGCGCCGGCTGAAGAAGGCGCGCCTTATGCCAGGGGGCGGTCAGCCGCCAATTGCGATCGATGTTACGGTACCAATTGAGCCCGCCGCGAAAGCCGGTTCGCGCGAAGCTCGAGACGAAGAAGGCAAGGTCCTTCTCGTCGAGCCAATCGGGAAGGCGTTTCCGAGGCGGATCCTGGCTCAAGAATCCTTCGCCTGGATTGACGAGGAGCGAGATTCCGCGACCGAACATGATGTCGCGGAAGCTGCGCTCGACGTCGCGCTTGAGCTCGCGTTCAGCCACGCCAGGCGTTTGGAAATAATGCCAATAGAAATTGCCGACGCCCTGCTTTCTCAAGGTGTCGAGCGGTGGCCCGGACCCGCGCCGCCCGAAAGGCACGCTCAAGCCTGCGACCGCCTTGAAAACATCCGGTCGAAAGAGGGCGCAATGCCATGCCACCTGCGCGCCCCAGTCGTGGCCGATGATCACGGCATGCTCTTCGTCCAGGGCTTCGGTGAGCCTCACCATGTCGCCGACGAGATCGAAGATGGAGTAGGCGTCGATATCGGTCGGCGCGGAGCTGCGGCCAAAGCCGCGCATGTCAGGAGAAACGACGCGAAACCCTGCGGCCGCGAGCGCCGGCATTTGGTGACGCCAGGAATAGGAAAGCTCAGGCCAGCCGTGGCAGAGGATAACGAGAGGGCCGCGCCCCTCTTCCATGATGAAGATGTCGATTGCGTTTGCCGACACGATGCGGCAGGTCGAGCTCATCATCTTGCCCGCTCGTTCGTCAGCTCGTTGGGTGCAACCCTTCGGCGCAATACGGCCGAGAAGCTCGCCGCGACGCGGCCAATCGCAGGCTCACGTAACGGGGATGAGAAGTGATCGATGGTGGATGTCTGGAGATTTCCGATTCCCGACCTTCGTCTTCCTGGTTCGGGTTGCGGCTCGATGAGCTCGCCGCTGTTTCGAGCTTCGCTCGATTTCACTGGCCGATATCGGAAGATCGGCGAGTGAGGATGTCGGGGCCGAAGCGGCCCCGAACATCGTCTCAGAGTCTACTTCTTCGTCTTTCTGGCGACAGCAGCAGACTTGCTCTTCGCGGCGGGCTTCCTCCGCGCAGGCGCCTTTTTCTTGGCGGCTTTCGGAGCAGCCTTCGCTTTCGCGGCTGTCCTCGGCTTCGCCTTCGCGGTCGACTTCTTGGCCTTCGTAGCTTTCTTAGTTGGCATTGCCATGGGAACTCCCCTGCGTTGATTCGCGGCTAAATCCTACCACGACTTGTCAAGCAAGAAAAATGATATCGCGCTCCATCAACACATTGTTGGGCATGCTCGCCCGTATTCCGGCGCGCGAGCGAGTTTGCGCCCGAAGAAATTACCGCAGAAATATTACAACAACGACTTAATATAGAATTGATGTTTATCTATAAAATAGCAACAATGTGCTTACCATCGCTTTTCGTTTATACAGTATTGGATCGAACGCCGATCCCACGCTTTCCGGTGAAAAAAAATTTCGAACGTGCGGCGCCGAGCATTGCGCGAACCCGCGCGACAGCTCGATGCACGCTTCGCGGAGGCGGAGTCGATTCGTTTCACGGGCTTGTCGATCGCCCCACGCCGTGCCATTCCACGCGACGCGAGATCGCAAGAGAAAGTCTCGGGCGGAAAAATTTTGACTCGCTTGATGCCGCACGAAACATCCGCATCGCGGCGCAAAGCTCAAAGCGAGATCGTCGAGCGAAGCTTGGTGGGATGAGCGCATGGGGCTCGTGTTCAAAATCTGCCGCATGGATGAATGGCGCCGCGCCGAGCGGGAGAAGGTCTTTCGCGGTTCGGCGGTCGATCTGCGCGACGGCTTCATTCACTTTTCCACCGCTGAGCAGCTCGCCGAGACGGCGGCGAAGCATTTCGCCGGGCGCGCCGATCTTCTCCTGATCGCCGTCGATGCCGAGGCGCTCGGGGAAAATTTGCGCTTCGAGCCTTCGCGTGGCGGCGCGCTCTTCCCGCATCTTTACGCCGAGCTTTCCTTGTCGGCGGTGCGCTTCGCCGAGCCGATGCCGCTTGGCGACAACGGCATTCACCTCCTGCCATCGCCCGAACGATTGCGCTCCCATGATGCCGCTCGCCTTTCGCCTCGCTAATCCTTTCCTCTGCGCGCTCGATGCCGAGCGCGCGCATCGGCTCGCGATCACAGCCCTGCGTCTGCTGCCGCAAGCGGAACCGGCGGCCGGGGACGCAAGGCTTGCGACCGAAGCCTTCGGCCTCACTTTCCCGAATCCGCTTGGGCTCGCGGCCGGTTTCGACAAGGATGGCGAAGCGATCGAGGGGTGCCTTCGGCTCGGCTTCGGCTTCGTCGAGATCGGCGGCGTGACGCCGCTCCCGCAGCCGGGAAATCCGCGGCCGCGTCTTTTCCGCCTCCCGGCCGATGAAGCCGTGATCAACCGCTACGGGTTCAATAGCGCGGGTGTCGAGGCGATGGCGGCGAGGCTCGCCGCGAGGCGCGGAAGCGCCGGCCTTGTCGGGGTGAATATCGGAGCCAATAAGCTCTCCGCCGATCGCGCCGGCGATTATGCCGCCTGCATTGCGGCGCTTGCGCGAGATTGCGACTTCATCACCATCAACGTCTCCTCGCCCAACACGCCGGGCTTGCGCGGATTGCAGGGGAGGGGGGCGCTCGACGACCTCGTCGCCCGCGCGCTCGAGGCCCGCGACCGTGCGCTTGTGGCGCAGGAAAAGCGCACGCCGCTTCTCGTGAAGATCGCGCCTGATCTCTCGCTTCCCGAGCTCGACGATATCGTCGCCGTGGTGCTGGCGCGGGGCATCGATGGGCTCGTCGTCGCCAACACGACGTTGACGCGCCCGGCCTCGCTCAAGGAGGAGAGGCTTGCGAGGGAAGAAGGCGGCTTGTCGGGGCGTCCGCTCTTTGCCTTGTCGACACGTATGCTGGCCGAGGCCTATTTGCGCCTCGATGGGCGCCTGCCGCTCATCGGCGTCGGGGGCATCGATTGCCCGGAAGCAGCCTGGACGAAGATCGTCGCCGGCGCGACTCTTCTGCAGCTTTACACAGCGCTGGTGTTCAAGGGCCCAGCGCTGATCGGCAAGATCAAGCGTGGCCTCGTGGCGCGGCTTGCGCGCGCCGGTCACGCGGGCCTTGCCGATGCCGTCGGCGCGGAAGCGGCGCAAATCGCGCGAGGATGAGGGCGCGAGCTTGGAAACGAGGTCGCGACGCTGAAATGACTGCCGGATGACTCCCGCCGAAGTCGAGCGCATCATCGCCCTGATCACAGATTGGGCGAGGCAGAGGCCCGACATCTCCGGACTTGCCATGATCGGTTCCTGGGCGCACGGATGCGCAAGGCCCGATAGCGATCTCGACTTCGTTCTACTCACGGACCGGCAGAGCGAGTTTCAACGCGATCGCGATTGGCCGGACGCAATGGCCTGGGATCGCGCCGGCTTTACGCTCGAGGGCTGGGAGGACGCGGCCTACGGCGCCGTGTGGTCGCGCCATTTCACGCTCGCGCCACGAGCGGCGCTCGAATTGAGTTTCGTCGCTCCGAGCTGGGCTTTGCTCGACCCTATCGATCCCGGCACGCTTCGGATCGTCGAGCAGGGGTGCCGCATCCTGATCGACAAAAGCGGCGCATTGGCCGATTTGGTCGCGAGCGTCGGCAAATGATCTGCGGTCTCCGCGAGTCTCGCGGGCCTCAGGACCGCCGGCTCATCTTCAAGAGCCGCGCGACGATGAAGATCGGCACGACGATGATCGCGCCATAGGTGATGTAGAGGAGGAGCGTGCGCAGGCTTTCGAGGCCGCCTGCCCAGACGTTTTCGATGAATTGGCGAAGCCCCTCGAGGAGGTCGCGCGGCGTGAGATTGAAGAACACCATCGCCGCGCCGACGATGAGCGACATCACGATGAGTCTGAGGATCACGGTGCCGGGCGATCCTCCCAGGAAGCGGCTGAATTCATTTTCGGGCATGGCGGTCTCGATGCTGGTTCAAGTCCCTCGTGAGCTTAGAAGTGCCGCGGCACGCGCTCTGCCTTGGCGTCCGGCGGCTTTCGTCACGGCGGTTCGTCGCCGATGATTTCAGCTGCTCGCAGGCGCTTGCGTCGGCAAGATTCCCGAAATCCTCGCGGCAAGGATCACGGCCTGGGTGCGGCTTTCGACGCCGAGCTTCGTCAATATGGCCGAGACATGCGCCTTCACGGTCGCTTCGGAGACCGAAAGCTCGAAGGCGATCTGCTTGTTGAGGAGGCCTTGCGACAGCATCATCAAAACCTTCACCTGTTGTGGGGTCAACGTTGAAAGTTTCACGGCGAGTGCCTCGGCGTCGCGATCGTCATCGCTTGCCGTTTCCATTTCCGCAGGCAAAAAAATGCCGCCGGCAAGCACCTTGTCGATCGCCTCGTTGATTCTCGCGACATTGGCGCTCTTCGGCACATAGCCGGCGGCGCCGAAGGCCAGGCAGTTTCGTGCGACGGCGCGATCCTCGGTGGCGGAGATGACGATCACCGGCACGCTCGGAAATTGCGCCCGAAGGTAGAGAAGTCCTGACAGACCTTGCACGCCGGGCATGGTCAGATCGAGGAGAACGAGATCGATCTCACGCGCAAAGATCAGCTTGAGGGCCTCCTCGAGCGAGCCCGCGGCCTCGATCCATGCCGCCGCGAGCCTGTTTTGCAACGTGAGCTTCAACGCATCGCGAAACAGCGGATGGTCGTCGACGATGACGATATGCAAGGCTCCGCTCTCGGCCATCGCGGCAGCGCTCCAGGGTTTCAGGCACAAGAAAGTCCAGAAGGAGCTTAGCCGCACATCGGCCGCTCGGACAATCCCGAGATGCTGTCCGGCCGCTGGCCGCGAGCGTGGCGAGCCAAGCGCCGGCTCAACGGGAGCGGTCGGGTACCGATCTCGTTCGTGGAATCGTCTTCTCCTCGGCGGCGAGGCCGAGAGGATCGGTTTTCCGTGCCTCCTTCGGCAGCGCCGCGATCAGTGTCTCGATACGATCGGCCTCGGCCGGTGGCTTGTCCCAGCGGATGCGATTGATCCGGGGAAAGCGCATGGCGACGCCGGATCGATGCCGCGTCGAGCGCTGCAAGCCCTCGAATGCGACTTCGAGCACGAGCCCGGCATGCGGCTCATGCCGGATCTCGCGAACGGGACCGAAACGGTTGACGGTGTTGTTGCGCACGAAGCGGTCGAGCTCTTTCAGCTCCTCGTCGGTGAAGCCGAAATAGGCTTTGCCGACCGGCACCAGCTCCTCCCCCTCCTCGCCGTTCCTCCAGACGCCGAAAGTGTAATCGGAATAGAAGGAAGAGCGCTTGCCGTGGCCGCGTTGGGCATACATGAGCACGGCATCGACGAGCCTCGGATCGCGCTTCCATTTGAACCAGAGGCCCTTTGGGCGACCGGGGAGATAGGGCGAATCGCGTCGCTTCAACATCACGCCCTCGACCGCTTCCGCATCGGCTCCCGCGCCCGCGGTCATCGGGTCGGCGCGCGCGGCGGCGAGATCATCGAAGCTCGCGAAGTGAAGAGCCGGCGACAGATCGATTGGACTCTCTCCAATCCGCTCGAGGAACGCCGCGAGCCGTCCCCGCCGCTCGGCGAGGGGAAGCGCGCGCAAATCCTCCTTGCCTTCAATCAAGAGATCATAGGCGCGGATATGGGCGGGGAAATCCGCGATGAGCTTTCCGGTGACGCTTTTCCGGTTGAGGCGCTGTTGCAACTCATTGAAGCTTTGCACGCGCCCCTCGCGCATGACGAGCAATTCGCCGTCGATCGCCGCATCGAAGTCGAATGCCGCGATGAGATCGGGAAACGCCTGGGAAATGTCTTCGCCGGTGCGCGAATAAATGCGTGCCACTTTGCGCCCGTCGTCGCCGTGACCG
The DNA here is from genome assembly GCA_035949255.1 of Beijerinckiaceae bacterium. Classification (GTDB taxonomy): domain Bacteria; phylum Pseudomonadota; class Alphaproteobacteria; order Rhizobiales; family Beijerinckiaceae; genus GAS188. The sequence continues at coordinate 14,572 of DASZIL010000005.1, forward strand.
GCCACGGCCTGGACGCGAATGCCATCCCATTTCCATTCGGCGATGAAGCTCGAAGGATCGATCAGAGGCACGTCGCCCTCCTCGAGCGGATGGGAGAGCATCGGCGGCCGGAAGGGGGCGGGATCGCGCCGTTCAGGCGCGCGCGCTCTCCCCTCGATCCAGGCAAAGAGGTCGAGATAGGGAGGCGAGACGCCGTGCCAGACTTCCTCGACCTCGTCGGGATCGCGATTGCCGAGCGCGGCGAGCGCGGTCTTGGCAAGGCGCGCCGAAACCCCGATGCGAAGCCCGCCGGTGATCAGCTTCAAGAGCGCCCATCGCCCCGTCTCATCAAGCGCATCGAGCCAGGTGGTGAGCAAGCCCGGCAGCTCCGATTTCGACGCAAGCTTCAGGCTCTCGATCACCATGGCAAGCGAAGGCGGGGCGCTTGCGGGCGGGGCCTTGTCGTCCCGCGGCCACATCAGCGCGACGGTCTCGGAGAGATCGCCGACATAATCGTAGGAATAGGCAAAGAGCACCGGATCCGTGCGCTCCTCGATCAAGGCGCGGATCAGGCCGGGCTTGGCGAGTTGGAAGCTCAATGCCCCCGTCATCGCGGCAAGCGCATAGCCGCGCTCTGGATCGGGCTCGCCGCGGAAATATTCGGTGATCAGGGCGAGCTTGGCGTTGCGCGAAGGCTCGAAGGCCAATCGATCGAGGAGCTCGGCGAAGCGGTTCATGGCGCATGATGTGGGGCGAAAACGCTCTGGCGCAATTGCCGCACGTAGGGGCGCGGAATTTCGGGGGCTTGACGAAAGGGCGGGAGGCCCGTGCTAGAGTGGATCATTATCGCTCGCATCGTGGACCCTCATGACCGTTCATTCCACCGCCAAAGCCTTCAAGCGCAATGCCGTGCGCGCGATGCAAGACGAAAAGTTGCAGCGCGCGCTTACCCATGTCCGCACGAATTTCATCGCCAAGCGCCAAAGCGCGGTCGATAAGCTGCCGGAATTCGAGGCGCTGCGTGAATCGGCGCGCGACATCAAGAATCACACGCTTGCTCATCTCGACCTCTACCTCGAGCGCTACGAGGCCAAGGTCACGGAGGCGGGCGGGCGTGTGCATTTTGCCCGCACCGCCGAAGAGGCGCGCGCCACCGTAATCGAGATTTGCCGGCGGCTCGGCGCCAAGACGATCACCAAGGGCAAATCGATGATCGGCGAAGAGATCGGCCTCAACGAGGCGCTCGAAAAGGCGGGAATGAATCCTGTCGAGACGGATCTCGGCGAATACATCATCCAGCTTCGCGGTGAGATTCCGTCCCACATCATCGCGCCCGCCGTGCATCTCAATCGCGATCAGGTCGAGGCGGATTTTCGCCGCGTCCATACAGGGCTCGACCCGCGACGTGATTTGTCGGAGCCGACCCAGCTTCTGGCCGAGGCGCGCCATGTCCTTCGGGAACGCTTCCTCACCGCTGATGTCGGCATCACCGGCGCGAATTTTCTCATTGCCGAAACGGGAACATCCGTCATCGTGACGAATGAGGGCAATGGCGACCTCACGCAGACGTTGCCCAAGGCGCATATCGTGCTCGCCTCGATCGAGAAGATCACGCCCACGCTGGAGGATGTCTGCCAGATCCTGCGCGTCCTGGCGCGCTCCGCAACCGGCCAGGACATGTCCGTCTACACGACTTTCTCCACCGGGCCGCGCCGCCCCGGCGATCCCGACGGCCCTGGCGAATACCACGTCGTCATCCTCGACAATGGACGTTCGGCGATGCTCGGCACGCAGTTCCAGGACATGTTGCGCTGCATACGCTGCGGAGCCTGCATGAATCACTGCCCCGTGTATCACGCAATCGGCGGCCACGCTTACGGCTGGGTCTATCCCGGGCCGATGGGTGCCGTGCTCACGCCTTCTCTGATCGGCTTGGGCGAAGGTGGCAATCTGCCGAATGCATCGACCTTCTGCGGGCGCTGCGAAGCGGTCTGTCCGATGAAGATTCCGCTGCCCGGCATGATGCGCCATTGGCGAGAGCGTGAGTTCGAGCGCCATCTTACGCCGGCGGCACAACGCTACGGGCTCGCCTTCTGGGCCTTTTTCGCGAAACGGCCCTGGCTTTACCGGCCGGCCACGCGTCTTGCGATGTGGGCCCTGGCTCTCTTCGGGCGAAGCAAAGGGTCTTTGTCCTTCCTGCCCTTCGGCGCGGGCTGGACATCACATCGCGATTTTCCAAGCCCGCAAGGCCCGACCTTCCAGGCGCGCTGGCAGGCGCGGGGCAAGCAGAGGACCGCGTCGTGAGCTTCGCCCGCGACGACGTATTGGCGACGATCCGCCGTTCGCTCGGCGTGAACGGCGCCGAGGCGCCGCGTCTAGCCGAAGTCGAAGATCGGCTTTCCCGCGCGCCGGAGGGCATCATCCCGAAGCGCTCGCGGGTGAACGGTGCCGAGCGCCTCGCCCTCTTCAAGCGCCAGGCCGAGGACGCGCTCGCCACGGTCACGCTGGTCCCCGACGCGGCTTCGGTTCCGGCCGAGGCGGCGCGCTACCTGCGTGACGCCAATCTTCCGGCGACCTTACGGATCGGGGATGATCCGCGGCTTGCCGCCATGCCTTGGGACACGACCGCGATTGAGGTCTCCAAGGGTCCTTCGGGCGGAGGCGATCTCAACGCGCTGAGCCATGCCTTCGCCGGGGTCGCCGAAACCGGCACGCTCGCCATGGTCTCGGGCAGCGACAATCCAACGACCTTGAATTTCCTGCCCGACAACCACCTCGTGGTCGTCGCGGCCGGCGACCTTTCCGGAAGCTTCGAGGAGATTCTCGAAAAGTTGCGTGCCCGATACGGCAAGGAGAAGATGCCGCGCACGCTCAACCTCATCACCGGCCCGTCTCGCTCCGCCGATATCGAGCAAACGCTCATCCTGGGCGCGCATGGGCCACGCAAGCTGCACATCATCGTCGTCGAGGGATAGCGGAAAGGAAGCAATCGACGTATTCTACTTGCGAAGGACAAGAATTGGGCACCATGTTCTCGTGATCCTGAACTGATGACGGGCGCTTATTTTTTTGGAAACGGCCAGATCGCAACTTTATTGAATTTGTGGATGGATTTTCGACGGATCGGGATCATCCGTCAGGTCGATCCGCGATGCGCTTGAACCTGAAGGAACGCACATAGGGGAAGAGACAATGTCGAAAAGAGCGAGTGCAATCGCGATCGCCGCCGGTTTGGGCATGTTCCTTGCCGCGGGGTCGGCCAAGGCCTGCAAAGGCCCGCATGTGCAATTCAGCGACGATTTCCGCGAGGTCGACCAGACCTGGGGAACTGAGCAGGACGGGGATGCCGTGACCGTCGAGGACGGCAAGGTCAAATTCAAGGCCGATCCCGACGCGGGTTATGCCGTTCTTTATGGCGGCGCCTTGTTCGACGACGCGGACATTTGCGTCACCGTGCAGATGCCGAACAATTTCAAGCAAGGCGATATGATCGAGGCCGGGCCGCTCTTTTGGGCGCAGGATCACAGCAATTATTATTATTTGGAGCTCGACCCGAACGGCAAGATCGCGCTCGAGCGCAAGGTCAAGGGCAAATGGGTCACGGTGCTCGGCTGGCGCCAGGTTGCGAATGCAAAGACCGGCGCCGGGGCCAAGAATGTGCTGCGCGTGACGACGACCGGAAACACGATCACCGTCTATGTGAATGACGAGAAGATCGCGAGCGTGAAGGGCCAGCAGCCCGATGGGGGAGGCCAGATCGGGCTTCGCGCCGATTCCGAAAGGGACAAGCGCGATACGTGGAAATTCAGCAATCTGAAGGTCACCGACGTCGCACCTTGAGACGAGGGCTTGGTCCTGCGTGCAATAGCTGCTTGGGCGTCACTCGGACGGACGAGTTCGCGCGTGGTGATTGCGCCTCGAGAATTCCGACGATGTTCGGCAGGATGAACAGGAGGGGCGCCGTGCTGAAAACAGTGATCATCGTCGCGGGCGCCACGGCCCTCATGGCGTGCCCCGCCCTTGCCTGCAAGGGCCCCCACGTCAAGTTCACGGATGATTTCCGCCAGGTCGACGACAGTTGGGGGATCGACCCGAAATCCGACACGGTGAGCGTGGAAGCGGGCAAGGTAAAGGTGAAGGCCGATCCAAGCGGCGGGTATACCATCCTTTACGGAGGATTGTTGTTCGACGATGCCGATCTTTGCGTGACGGTGCAGGTGCCGAGCCAGACGGGTAATGCCGATCAGCTCGCCGCCGGACCCGTCTTCTGGGCCCAGGACTACAATAATTACTATACTTTCGCGATCACGCCCGCCGGTTCGGCGGCGATCGTACGCCGCATCAAAGGCCGGTGGGTCTATGTCCTGGAATATCGCAAGGCCGAAGGCATCAAGACGCAGCCGGGCGACAAGAATATTTTGCGCGTCACGACGAGCGGCAGCACAGTCACCGCCTATATCAACGATGTGAAATTCGCGAGCGTGAAGGCGCAAGTACCCGAAAATGGTGGTGCCATCGGGCTTCACGCCGAATCCGAGCAGGCGCATCGGGACACATGGAAATTCATCAATCTCAAGGTGACGGACCTGCCCCCGTGAAGCCTCGCGGAAAGTGGCCTCTCCGCCAACGTCGCGTGCATGCTTCGTCTGCTGGAATTCAACGCATCATGTCCTTGCAGAACAGGGTGACGCCTTTCGGCGAGATCGTCGCGACGCCAGAACGCGGCACGATGTTCGGGAACAGGGGAGGGCGCTTTCACGATCCGCGCACGCTCTCGCTCAAGAGGCGGCGATTTGTCTCACGGCGCTGGATTTGCTGTGAGCTCAGCTTCAAGGGCCGCCGGCGAAAGGTTTTCGGCGACGGCTATACGGAGCTGTTTTTTCTCGACGAGGCGACGGCGCTCGCCGCGGGACATCGCCCTTGCTTCGAATGCCGCTATGGGGATGCGGTGCGGTTCCGGGATGCTTTCGCGCGCGGCAATCGCTACCGGCATTTGCCGCAAGCCAACGAGATGGATATCTGCTTGCACGTCGAGCGCCGCTCACCTCGCCCGGCGCTCGATGATTGGCGAAATCTGCCGGATGGCGCCATGATCGCCCAGGGCGGAAAGGCTTTGCTCGTGCTCGCCGGAAAGCTCTTTACGTGGACCGGGCCAGGCTATCTCGCCGATCGGAAGCCCGAGCCGGGGCGTTTTCATCTTTTGACGCCGCCCTCGATCGTCGCTGCGCTTTCGGCCGGCTATCGGGTGCGGCTTCATCCGAGCGTGCTTGCGCTCACGACAGCCACCGAAGGCGAGCGCGGGGCTCGCCGATTTCATCAGGCGCAATGACGCGGAAGGCGCTCGGTTGCAGCTTTCGCAAGCGCCTCGACGAGCCGCTCGAAAACGTAAGTTCGAATGGATGGTTGACATCAAGGCGAGGCCCGACTAAGCGGGCCGCCTTTCCACCGCGAAGGAATTTGACGTGGCCAAACCCGAACTTGGCACGAAGCGCCAATGCCGTAGCTGCGGCAATCGGTTCTATGATTTGAACCGCGACCCGATCCTTTGCCCGAAATGCGGGGCCGTCTTCCAGCTTCACGAGGTCAAGCCGACTTCGCCCGAAGGGGGCGAGGTCGGGTCCGAGGATGACGCGAAGCTCGAACCGGCCGCCGGTCCCGAGATCGTCTCGCTCGAAGAGGCCGAAGGGGCGACCGCCGACAAGGTCATCGAAGCCGATGATGAGGTCGAGGCGGCCGAGGGCAACGGCGCGGACGAGACCTTCCTCGAGGAGGAAGAGGAGGGCGATGACGATGTGTCGACCCTCATCGATGGCGACATCGAGGATGACGAGGAAGCTTGAGCTTGGGGCTTTGCTCCGCTAGATAGGGAAAATACGGGCGTTCCCCAAAACGCCGCAGGTTCGTGGGGTCATAGCTCAGTTGGGAGAGCGCTTGAATGGCATTCAAGAGGTCGGCGGTTCGATTCCGCCTGGCTCCACCAAATTTCCCCTAGTCTAAACGACATGGGAATTCCCCCGGCTCTGCCGGGGTGGGAGTAGAAGTTCGACGCTTCCGGGTGTCCGTCGAGAAATCGCCAACGGTGAGTAGCGAAGCACACAAGGGGAAATTCAGCGTCGGACTATGCAAAAAGCCTAAGAGCCTGACTTATAATTTTATCCGGCTGAATCTCTGGCGAGGCGTCGCGAGAGAAGTTTGACATTGTGTGAAAAGCGAAGCCTGCGCGCTTTCGAGGGTGGCTTCGAAGTTCTTGGCAAGGCAGCAGTTGCGTTGAGCCAAGCGATGATGCGCTCGACGACCCATCGGCGCGGGAGGGGCTCGACGCCCTGTACGGTGTCGGAGCGGCGGATAATCTCGAACGTCCGACTCCCGAGTTTGGCCAGTACCCGTCGGAGCTCGCTACGGGCATTGGCGGCGTCGGCGAAGACGAGACGCAACCAAGGGAATGCGTTGCGCAGGGCGGCGAGTAGCAGCGGCGCGCCTCATGACCATGCGGGCCACGCACCTCTGTCGTCTTAACCGATTGGCTATCGATGACCCAGCCGCCGGACTGGCCTCGCGCGTCCCGCTCGTGCGCTAACATCACTAGAGCGTGATTGATCGCCAACCATGTGCCGTTATCGCGCCAACGGCAGAACTAGTACTGCACCGCCGTGAAGGGTGGAAAACCCTTGGGAAACATGCGCCAAGGGCAGCCACTTTGGGCGATGTAGAAAATTGCGTTCACAACTTGGCACAGTGGCGTCTCGCGAGGGCGATCCCCTCCATGGCCATTTCCGGCTCAATGACTGCGCATTCCTCATTGGTCGTGTCCTGCACAACGCAACCCATCTCGCCGATACTCCGGCCGAGCGATTTCGGTCCAGACCATTGCTAACTCCGTCGTTGTTCGCGCCACAACGGAATCATAAGTCACTGAAATCACGTAACCTCTTTCGGTCAGCCTCTTAGCCGGCTGGGACAACTTGGTTCAAACATTGATTTTTTTACGCAGATGCTTTGTCTGATTGCGGTGCGATAGGCACGCTCTTGTCTCCAGCGTCATCGACAACGTGTACCCTGGAGCTCGGCTCGCCATTACAACCTCTTAATTTGCGATCCCTTTTTCGCACATTAGTGCAACCTATGGCTGCCGTGCGGACATGGAATTGGAAAGCCCCCTTATGGGCGCGCCGACTGTCAGGCAAAATGCTCGACCGAAATGCCGGCCAAGAACGAGATTGTGCAAATTATACTCATCCAGAAAACAGAAAACAATGTGAGTGCCTTGAGAGAACATGCTTTGGCGAAGCTTTGCGGCAATGCACGACTTCCTGTGGGAATTTGACTATCTCATCTCTGTCGCCGTCTTCAGTTTATATTCAGAAGGCCTTGACTGAATTATTTTCAACATCCAAAAGAGAATTAGTGTCACAACAAAGGAGTCGCGATTTTTATTTCAACCCGTGACTATATGGGGCACTCTCGGATTCAAGATTGTCGCACGGAGATACTAGCCAGGGGGATTAAAATGGTGGAGGAGCGACAACCAGGGCCCACGAGGTGGTCCAACACTCTGGTACGTGCAGTGATGGCCCCCGACGCCGATCTCACGGCGCAAGAATCTGCGTCGACTCTCTTTCGATTTTTTCGATCTAACCATGTCGCCGACTTGAGGGTGATTGCTAACCTGGCAACTTGCCTGATCGGGTTGCATACCGTTCTGGTCGCGTTAGCTGGCTGGATGTCCACTATTGGGTGGTCTAATTTTTTGACGTTCCTATTCACCTGGCTGGGACCGTCGCTCACGATTTACGGCGGCATAGTGGCGTGGACCTACTTATCTGCCGCAACACGGTTGGGCGTCGTTGACCTGTTTGCGTCCGAAATCAGCACGCTATGCCGCGTTGGCACAATTTTCGACATCGGGAAGCACTACGTCAAACTGCACGATGAGCCGCCACCCGAAGAGCCAACCACGACCACCAAGCCGGCGGTGGGCTCCGTCTCGAGCTTCGTCTCGCAAGAAAACTACTTTCCAGTCTTTAATGACAATTCACAAGACTTGCAGCGCCTCGAAGCTCCAGTTGTACGGAAGATCACCGAGTTCTATACCTTCATGAAGGCGGCTCGAGATTCGCAGCGCAGGCTAGGACAGACCAAGCCGTCGCAAGCCGCGAAGACTGACGCCGGAACGACGGAGACCAAGACCGCCGACCCCTGGCGTGAGGCGGTTTGCAACGTGATCTTCATGATCTATCTAGGCTATGAAAGCGGACGGAAGGCGATAGAGGAGCTGATTGAGTACGAACCGTCCGCCGCCGAGAATATCACCGTGATCCTACTTACCGAGCTGGAGTGTTATTCTTTCCTATGCAAGCACTTTGAAAAAGACCAACTCCGGCATTCGCGTCTCGAAGCTCGCAGGCCAATTTACAAAAGTATAGTTCCACAACTTTATAAAAAAGTGAATTCAGAGCATGCGCACGATGACGAAGACTGGATTAAGGCGAAGAATACGTTGCCGGAACTGACGGTACGCTACGACCAAGCGCTTGGTGAAGGCATGGACACCGCGATTTGCTAAAACAATACGAGAGTTTTCCCGGCTCCGTCGTGGCGGCAGTAGAAGGTGATGTTTCCTGGGGGCCTGGAGAGGAATCGCAAGTGCACGAGGGGACAGCGTTGGACCTATGCAAAAGGCCTAAAGGTGGCTCCGACAGACGCAAATATTATTTCTTCACAAAAGATAGGTGTGAGGGGTGGGATGGGAGGGACCGCTACTAGGGCTTAGCCAACCTATTTCGGTCCATTCTAGAAGCGGGGCTATGATGTGCAATTTAATTGCAAACGGCCATGCGCTCAGCGGCGTGTCAAGGACCCGACATTAGCCAATCTATCACTCGATTCAAC
>DASZIL010000006.1:0-40656 GCA_035949255.1 Beijerinckiaceae bacterium
ATCGGGATTTGCCAGGCCCCGCTGATCGCGCGGATCATGTCGAGGTTTAGAGGACGGACGCGGTTCAGTATTTCGGAGGCGCGATTGCGCCCGATCAGCTCGCCGAGATCGGCTTGCGATCTTCCCATGGATTCGATCGCAAATTTTAGGATGTCGATCGGGTCCCCCCGCAACACTTCAAAGTGCTTATCCTCATACTCCTTGATAAGGGTCGCGAGCACTTCGAAGCGGTCGCCCTCATCAGTGCCAGGCTTGGGCTTGGATTCGAAGTAGCGAGTGACCTCGCTGATCGCCCAGTCATAGTCCCGTTCGTCATGGAGAGGCTTCACGTTCATCATCACAGCGTCTCCGCATCCATACGGTCGTACTCGGCGTGCGTGCCGACAAACTTGATGAGGGCGCTTTTGAATTTGTAGGCGAAGCGAACAACAAGACGGTACTTGTTTCCGCCTACGTCGAAAACAACCCTGTTATCTCCGAGGAAGTCCACGTTGATCCCAAAGATCAATAAATGAGGGAGCTTTAGGAGGGTGATACTCGCCTGCGAAACCAGTCGCGCGATCACGCCTCGGCTTCGTCCTCCGCCATCATCTCGTCGCGTTGAGCGCCGGAACTCTCGATGAGGATCTCGCGCTTTCCGGCGTGGTTCGCGGGGCCGACGATGCCTTCCTTCTCCATGCGCTCCATCAAGGAGGCGGCGCGGTTATAGCCGATCTGCAGGCGGCGCTGGATGTAGGAGGTCGAGGCCTTCTTGTCGCGCAGCACCACGGCGACCGCCTGATCGTAAATGTCGCCGGAGGGCGCGCCGAAGGCGCCTTGATCGAACACCGCGCCGTCCTCATCGGCCTCGGCGACATCGTCGTCCTCGGCGAGCACGTCGGCGAGATATTCGGGCCGGCCTTGGGACTTGAGATGCGCCACCACCTTCTCGACTTCGGCATCCGAGACGAAGGGCCCGTGCACGCGCGAGATGCGCCCGCCGCCCGCCATGAACAGCATGTCGCCCTGGCCGAGAAGCTGCTCGGCGCCCTGCTCGCCCAGGATGGTGCGGCTATCGATCTTCGAGGTCACCTGGAAGGAGATGCGGGTCGGGAAATTCGCCTTGATGGTGCCGGTGATGACGTCGACCGAGGGGCGTTGCGTCGCGAGGATCACGTGGATGCCGGCCGCGCGCGCCATTTGCGCGAGGCGCTGCACCGCTCCTTCGATCTCCTTACCGGCGACCATCATGAGGTCGGCCATCTCATCGACGATGACGACGATGAAAGGCAAGGCCTCGAGGTCCATCACCTCCTGCTCGTAGACGGCCTCGCCCGTTACACGGTCGAAGCCGGTCTGCACGGTGCGGTTGATGACCTCGCCCTTCTGTTTCGCCTCGTGAATGCGCGCGTTGTAGCCGTCGATATTGCGCACCCCGAGCTTCGACATGCGCTTGTAGCGCTCTTCCATCTCGCGCACCGCCCATTTGAGCGCCACCACCGCCTTCTTCGGGTCGGTGACGACAGGCGTGAGGAGATGCGGGATGCCGTCATAGACGGAAAGCTCGAGCATCTTCGGATCGACCATGATCAGGCGGCACTCCTCCGGCTTCAACCGGTAGAGAAGCGACAGGATCATGGTGTTGATCGCGACCGACTTGCCCGAGCCCGTGGTGCCCGCGATCAAGAGATGCGGCATGCGCGCGAGCTCGGCGATCACCGGCTCGCCGCCGATCGTCTTGCCGAGGCAAAGGGGCAGCCGATATTTCGAGCTCTCGAAATCCGAGGAGGCGAGGAGCTCTCGCAGATACACGGTTTCGCGCCGCTGGTTCGGCAGCTCGATGCCGATGGCGTTGCGGCCGGAGACGACGGCGACGCGCGTCGAGATCGCACTCATCGAGCGTGCCACGTCATCCGCAAGGCTGATGACACGGGAAGATTTGGTGCCCGGCGCCGGCTCGAGCTCGTAGAGCGTGACGACGGGTCCCGGCCTCACATTCACGATCTCGCCGCGCACGCCGAAATCCTCGAGCACGCCCTCGAGCAGCCTCGCATTCTGCTCGAGCGCGTCCTCGCTCACCACAGGCCCAAGCTGCCGGCGCGGCTCGGAAAGCAGCATCAGTGGGGGAAGCTGATAGGTGAGGCTGTCGAAGAGCTTCGGCTGCGCCTCCTTCACCAGGCGCTGGCCGGCTTTTGGCGGAGCGGCAGGGTTGGCGACGCGTTTTCGCGGCGTCGCCGCCTGCATTTCGACGCCGCTATCCTCGGCCTCTTCCGTCTCCGCTCGCCCGGAGCCGAGCGTCGCCGCCTCGGCCATCGGCAGCTCCGGCTCGATCCGCGCCGGCGCCGCGGGATCGACCGTGGACGCGCCCGCGCCGGCGACCGCCCGCGCGAGCCGTCGCGCATGCGTCACAAGGCTTGCCTTGCGCACCAGCATCTCGGCCGCGAGCCTGGCACCCGGCGAATCGATCGGTGAAGGTCGCGCGCTCACAACGTCACGGGTGAGAGAGGGAGCTTGCCCCGGCGCGACCGGCTGAAGATTGTGAATCTGGATGCGCGATTGACCCTCTCGCCGTGCTTGCGTGAGCCCGATGCTGTCCGCAGTAGCCGCCCCAAGGCGCGGCTCTCGCTGAACGAGGCCCCTCTCGGCGCCTTTCAAGGCGCGAGCGCGCAAACGCCTCGCCAAAGCACCTTTGGCGCTGAGGAAAGCGTGTGCGAGCGCACCGGCCGAAAGAAGGGCCAATCCAGGTTCCGCGTCCGCATCCTCGTAATCGTCGAGGCGCGAGCCCGCTGGACCGCGAAGCGGCATCGGCACCGGCTCGTCATCCTCGGTCACCCGCCGCGACGCGTCGGCGCCGGACGAGATGGAGGCTGTGAGCGCGAGGATCGCCACGATCGCGAGCCCCGCCGCGATCACGAGGCGCCCGACGCCATGGGCCAAGCTGAAGGTGGCGAAGAGGCCGAGGATGGCATCGCCGGCGACCCCGCCGAGCCCTGTCGGGAGCGGCCAACGCGCGCTCGTCGGGCAAGCGCTGGCAAAGCCCGCGGCGGCGAGCGTGCCGATGATCCACATGGCGATGCGCGGCCATAGCGGCGCGAGCTTTCGGCGCCAAAGAAGCCGCAACCCCCAAAGCAAAGGCGGCATCAAGGCCGCCGAGCTCGCAAGACCGATCATTTGCATCATGATGTCGGAGACGACCGCCCCCGGATATCCGGCAAGGTTGTGAACCGCGCCATTCACCGCATGATTGATGCTCGGGTCCGAAACCGACCAGCTTGCGAGCGCGACCGCTGTCGCCCCGGAGGACGCGATCAGCGCCGCGCCTGCGGCTTCGAGCGCACGGCGCGCGAGGAATTCGTGCACGATATCGGGCAGGCCGTCGAGAGGAGAGGAAATGAGGCGCATCATGCGCATGGCATCGCAAACCTTGGGGCTACGCTGTCGCGGCCAGAAGCTAAGCCAGCTGGGTTAATTAACCTTGACTTTCGGGAAATCGCCGCCGGCCTCGCGCGACCGCCCGAAAACCCGAGTTTTGGGCGTTCGAGGGCCACGAAAATGCGAGGGGGCGCGGTCTGCACCGCACCCCCGTAAGCAGCCGATCCACGAGGATCTTGTGAAATCAGCGGTTATTTGCGCCTTTTGGCCGCGTCCGCGAAAAGCCTCACTGCACCGCCTCGCCATGCAAGGCGAGATCGAGCCCTTCGAGCTCGGTATCGCCGTCGACGCGCAATCCGATCGCCATGTCGACGATCTTCAGGATGATGAGGGAGATGACGGCGTCATAGATGAAGACGACGGCAACGCCGATGATCTGGTTCAGGACCTGGCGCGGATTGCCCTCGATGAGGCCGGCCGTGCCGCCATATTGCTCGATGGCGAAGACGCCTGTGAGAATGGCGCCGACCATGCCGCCGACCGCGTGCACGCCGAAGCAATCGAGCGCGTCGTCATAGCCAAAGGCGTGCTTGAGCGAGGTGGCGCCGAGATAACAGGCGACGCCCGCCGCGATACCGATCACCATCGAGCCGACCGGGCCGACGAAGCCGGAGGCCGGCGTGATGGCGACAAGGCCCGCGACCGCGCCTGAGGCGATGCCGATCACGGTCGGCTTGCCGCGATGCGCCCATTCGACGAACATCCAGGTGAGCCCGGCGACCGCGGTGGCGATCTGGGTGGCCGTCATCGCCATGCCGGCCTGCATGCCGGCGCTGACGGCCGAGCCCGCGTTGAAGCCGAACCAACCGACCCAAAGCAGCGAGGCGCCGATGAAGGTGAGCACCATGTTGTGCGCCGGCGCCGTGTCGCGGCGCTTGCCGAGCATGAGGGCGCACATCAGACCGGCGACGCCCGCGTTGATGTGCACGACCGTTCCGCCGGCGAAATCGAGCACCTTGACCCAACCGGCGAAATCGCCCTTCTCATCGGTGTTGGCGGCGCTGAAAATCCCGTCCGGGCCCCAGACCCAATGGGCGATGGGCGCATAGACGAAGATCGCCCATAGCCCGATGAACCACAGCATGGCGGAGAATTTCATGCGCTCCGCGAAAGCGCCGGCGATCAGCGCCGGCGTGATGATCGCGAAGGTCATCTGGAAGCACATATAAACCGTTTCAGGGATCGTCGGCGCGAGCGAATTCGGATTGCCGATGCCTTTCGAGATGTCGCTCACGATGTCGCGCAGGAAGACGCGGCTGAGGCCGCCGATGAAGGCGGTGCCGCCGGTGAAGGCCAGGCTGTAGGTGACGCAGGCGAAGAGCACGGTGATGAGGCAGGTGATGGCGAAGCTCGTCATCACCGTGTCGCCGACATTCTTCTTGCGCACCATGCCGCCGTAGAAGAGGCCAAGGCCCGGTATGGTCATCATCAAGACGAGCGCGACCGAGGTGAGCATCCAGGCGGTGTCGCCGGAATTCGGCGTGCACTCCTTGAGCGTCTTGGCATCGCAGGCAGGCGGGGTCGCGGCAGCCGCTGGCGAGGCAGGCGCCGTGACGGCGGGCGCGGTGGTCTGCGCGAAGCCATGACTTGAGGACATCACCGTCGCGGCCGCGGCGAGGAGAAACCCGCACAAAAGTGCCATAAGTCCCGCGCGAGAAAAGATCGTGAGCGTCATGAGATTGATCCTGTCCGTCGATATTTGAGAAGTGATTTTCAAAGGGCGTCTTCGTCGCGCTCGCCGGTACGGATGCGCACCGCTTCCTCGAGCTCGTAGACGAAGATCTTGCCGTCGCCGATCTGGCCGGTGCGGGCCGCCGTCGAGATGGCCTCGACCACCTTGCCGACGAGGCTCGCGGCCACCGCCACCTCGATCTTCACCTTGGGAAGAAAGCTCACGGCATATTCGGCACCCCGATAGATCTCGGTGTGTCCTTTCTGGCGCCCATATCCCTTGACCTCGGTAACGGTAAGGCCATGCACGCCTATTCCGGTCAGCGCGTCGCGCACCTCCTCGAGCTTGAAGGGCTTGATGACGGCCATCACGATTTTCATGAATTCGCCTCCGTGGGACCAATGAATCCGGACCCTTCGACGGCTCTTTACAAAGGACATGCCAAAGAAAGCACGTGGAGCTTGGCTGATGGGCATGCCGAGATGCTGGAGAGAGCGGACAAGGCGAGCGAGGGCCCGGCTCCCGGGTGGGCGTTGGCGGAGGCAACTCACCCCCGCCTGCCTAAAAAATAGGCAATGGCCTAGGCTTTGGGCGGGGTTACCCGGATGAGAATTGGATACGCCTCATTTACCACATTCTCGCGACGCCATAAGCATCGAACGCTCGTTCGTTGGAGACCAGCACGAGGCCCTCGAGGATTGCCTGGGCGATCAGCATCCGATCGAATGGGTCGCGATGAGGACCCGGCAGGCCGCCCGCCGTTTGTCCGTGCCGGACGCTTATAGGCAGGCCGACGAACCCCTGACTCGCGATTGATCCGTCGAGATCTGCTATCAGCTTGGCATCGATGGCCAATTTGCCGATACGATGCTTCATGGTTATTTCCCAGGCCGTTGCCGCACTGACGAAAACACCGTTCCACTCGTCCGCTATTGCCTTTCTGGCTTCAACAGAGAGAGCGTCATCACCCGAAAACCACCAGAGCAAGGTGTGCGTATCGAGCAGCAGTTGCATCTTGCTACTCCCAAGCTGCCAACTCTTCCTCCGGCAAGGGTTCAAAAAATTCCGGGCCGATAGTAATCATTCCACGGAATGCCGCGAATCGACGCTTGCTCGACGGTGGCTGGAAAGGGACGAGCTTGGCGACCGGCACCTTGCCGCGCGCGAGGATGATCTCCTCCCCGGCTTCGACACGTTCCAGGAGTTTTGACAGGGTCGTCTTTGCGGCGTGGATTGTAACCGTTTCCATATTACTCTCCCAATCGCTTAGCTAAGATATATTAGCTAACAGGTTGTCAACCACGCGAACGGACGAACCGGTCCTCCCCAGACAGGCGCGGCTCGGGCTCGAGGCTCCGCGAAATGAGCTCTCCCGAACCGCATCGTCATTTCAATGTCGGGGCCGGACTGGCGTTCGATCATCCCTTCGGCGCCGGCAGCACGAGCGCGTCGCGCAACCGTATATCTTGCGCGGCAAACCAGAGGCGCAGGATGAGGGGCTGCCCCTGCCGGCCGTTGGGACCGATCGTGTCGAGCCTGATCTGGTGCGAGCGGTTGTCGTCGAATCTGAACGCGCCCGCCGCATCCGTGATGGTACGTGATTTCTCCAGGAAATGGGAGGTGAGGTTGCGCTCATAGAGGACGACGGTCGCTCCGGCTGCCGGCGCGCCGTCAGCGCGCAACACTTTGCCGCTCACCTGCCCATGCGCGTGGGCCGCGACATAGAGGTTCCAGCCGATGAGGGCCGCCACGAGCGCTGAGGGCACGACGAAAAAGCGGCTCGTGAGAATGGCGCGCCAGTTCATCCCTTGGTCGCCCCCGAGGTCAGGCCGCGAATGAACTCCTTCTGCGCCATGAGGAACACCACGATGCCCGGCAGAAGCACCATGCACACAAAGGCGTAGAGCGCGCCCGTCGTGTCCTCGACATAGGCGAGGAAGCGGGCAAGGCCGAGCGGCAAGGTCTGCATGGTGACATCGCGCGTGATGATCAGCGGCCAAAGGAAGGCGTTCCAGGACCAGATGAAGGACAAGATGACATTCGTCGCGATGGCGGGCTTGGCGAGCGGCAGCATGATGCGAAACAGGATACGCAGCTCGCCGAGCCCATCGATGCGCGCGGCCTGCTGCAAGGACGTCGGTATCGCCTCGAAAGCCGCCTTGAAAATGAAGATGCAGACGATCGTCGACAACAGCGGAAGCGCAAGCCCGAGATAGCTGTTGAGCACGCCGAGCCTCGCGCTGACGAGATAGGCCGGAATGATGGTCGCCTGAAAGGGGATCAGCATGCAGGAAAGGAAGAGCAGCACGACGGCCCGCTTGCCGGCGAAATTTTTCGTCAAGGCATATCCGGCGGCCGCGTTGAAGAGGATGTTGCCGGCGACCGCGATCAGCGACACGATCACGCTGTTGGCGAAGTAGCGGGCGAAGGGAATCAGGTACCAGACATCGACGAAGTTGTAGAGATGCGGATCGAGCGGCAGGATGCGCGGCGGATAGGCATAGATGTTCTCGTTGGTGACCGCCGTCTTGGCCACCCAATAAAACGGGACGAGCATGAGGGCGCAGACGAGGACCATCGCGAGATGGCGAAGGAGATGCCCGCGCTTTCGCATCAGGCGCTCTCCACCGAGCCGGCGTTGCCGCCGACGGCGCGGTTCGCCAGGAAGGTGAGGATGACGAGAAGCGTAAATTGCACCACGGTGAGCGCCGCGGCGTAATCGAAGCGCGTCTCGCCGAAGCCCATGTTGTAGATATGCGTCACGAGAAGCTCGGTCGCATGCGCCGGGCCGCCGCCCGTCATCACATAGACGAGGTCGAAGGCGGTGAAGGAATTCAGGATGCCGATCACGGCGCAAATGAAGAGCGAAGGGCGCAACATCGGCAGCGTGATCCGAAGGAAGCGCGCGACGGCCGGCGCGCCGTCGATGCGCGCGGCTTCGTAAAGGTGCTGGGGAATGCTCTGCAACCCGGTGAGCAGGATGATCATGTAGAAGCCGATCACCTGCCAAATGTCCGCGAGAATGACGCTCGGCAAGGCCCAGCCGAAGGATTGCAGGAAGGGGATCGGGTCCTTGATCAACCCGATGCCGCGCAGAACGAAATTGATGAAGCCGCCCCGCTCGTCATAGAGCCAGCGCCAGACGATACCGACCGCGACGCTCATCAGCGGATAGCTCAGGAAGATGATGGTGCGGTAGATCGCGGCGCCCTTGAGATCGCTGTTGACCGCGAGCGCCACGGCGAGCGCCAGCAGGATGGCGACCGGAGAGGCCAGAATGAAAATCAGCGTGTTCGTCAGCGCCTGCCAAAAGACGTCGTCCTCGAAGAACATCTCGGCGTAATTGTCGAGACCGGCGAAGCGCGCGGCCTTCAGCGGCGACCAATATTCGAAGGAGAGGACGACGTTCCAGGCGAGCGGCAGGATGCGATAGAGGAGGAAGATCGCGAGCGAAGGCAGAAGGAAGCAGGCGACGAGCATGGCCTCGCGCGTGCGCTTGCGCCGGTACCAGCCCGTCGGACGGGTGGGCGCCGCAACGGCGCCGAGGCGCGTGGTCGACCCGCCTGGGTTCGGGGCTTCGAGGTTCACGCCCTGCGCAGCTCGCGTTCGACCTTCTTCTCGGCGTCGGCGAGCGCCGTCTTGGCGTCGCGGCGGCCGAGAAAGATGTTCTGCATCTCCGCCCAGACCACGTTCTTCACCGCCGAATCATCGCTCAAGCGCCAATTGCCGGTGAGCTTGTCCGTGTGTTCGATCTGGGTGCGCAGCACGGCCGCGGCCGTCGGATCATTCTTGTCGAGCTCGGCGAGGAATTCCTTGTCGACCTCGGCATTCGCCGTCGTGAGCGTGCGCCCGCGCGCGAATTGCATGGCTTGCGTCTTCTCGGTGACGAATTTCAGGAAGGCCCAGGCGAGCTCGGGGTTTTTGGCGCCCTTCGAGATCGCATAGCCGTGCGAGTTCGGGGTCGACCAAAAGCCCGGCACCTCGGCGATGCCGATGGTCTCGGGCGTGATCCAGGAGCCTTGCGTCTTGACGAAGAAATAGGCGGAGGAATGGGCGTGGAGCATGCCGACATTGCCGGCCGCGAAAGCGCCGTTCGGCTCGACCCAACGCCCGGTCCAGGAGATCTTGTTGATCGACCCTTCCACCGTCGCCTTGGCGAGCTTGTCGGCGGTCTCGATGCCGGCCGGCGTATTGAAGCTCGGCTTCTTCAGATCGGGGGTAAGAAGATCGACGCCTTGCATGCGAAACAGCGGCCAATAGAGCCAATCGAAATTCAAGGTGAGGAAGCCGGTGCGATCGCCTCCCGAGACCGCCTTCGCGTAACTCAAGATGTCGTCGAGGCTTTTCGGCGCATAGTCGATACCGGCCGCCTTGAACATCGGCTTGTTGTAGAACAGCAGGCTTTTGGAGACATAGAACGGGATGAGGTAATTCTTGCCTTCGAACACCCAATTCGCGAGATATTCTGGGTTGAAACGGGCGCGCACCTCCGGCTCTTTCTCGAGGAGGGGGGTGAGATCCATGAGCGCGCCTTCGCCCGCCCATTCGAGGCCAAGCCCACCTTGGATGTCGACGATGTCGGGTGGCGTGCCCGCGGCGAGCTGGGTCTGGTAGAAGGCGGGAAGCTCGGGCCCCTTCTTATCGAGCCATTCGATCTCGACGCCAGGGTTCTGCGCCTGAAAGCTCGCGAACCACTGCTTGAACAGCGGCTCCATGTCGATGATGTTCCAGGTGAGAAGCGAGAGCTTCTTCGTCCCCGTCTGGGCGTAGATCCTCTTCGGCAAGAAGCTCGCCGCCGCGGCGGCGGCCGACATTTTGAGCACATCCCTGCGTTTTTGCATGGCCATCTCCCTTGGTTCCCTTCTTCCGCCTCCGCCCCGATCGTGTTCGGATTTTCCCCTTGGCTAGATCCTCTTCCCCGAGGCGCGATCAAAGAGATGCACATCATGCGGATCGACCGTAAGCGCCAGAGCATCGCCTGGCGCGCGCACGCTTTTCGGCGGCATGCGGGCGATGAGCGTCGCGCCGCCGAGATCGAATTGCACCATCGTGTCCGACCCGAGCGGCTCGACCACGCCGGCTTTTGCCGTGATCTCAGCCTTGCCCGTATCACGTGCCGGAACGAGATGTTCCGGCCGCACGCCGAACCAGATGTCGCTGGCGCGCGCCGCGTCGAGCCGCGCGGACGTCTTCGCGGGAAGAGCAAGCCGCGCGCCGCCGGGCAACTCGACCGCCCCCTCCCCTAAAAGGGAAGCCGGAACGAGGTTCATGGGCGGCGCACCCATGAAGGCAGCGACGAAGATCGAGGCCGGCCTCTCGTAGACCTCTTCGGGCGTGCCGATCTGCTGCACGCTTCCTTTGTCGAGCACCACGATGCGGTCCGCAAGCGTCATGGCTTCGACTTGATCATGCGTGACGTAGACCGTGGTCACCGGCACGCGCTGGCGCAGCGCCTTGATCTCGGTGCGCATCGCGACCCGAAGCTTGGCGTCGAGATTGGACAAAGGTTCATCGAACAGGAACACCTTCGGGTCGCGGACAATGGCGCGCCCCATGGCAACGCGCTGGCGTTGTCCGCCGGAAAGCTGGCGCGGCATGCGCTCGGTGAGCGCCTCGATGTCGAGCATGCGCGCGGCTTCCTCGACGCGCCTCTTGATGTTTGCCTTGGCGAATCCCCGATAGCGCAATGAGAAGGCCATGTTCTGCGCAACCGTCATATGAGGGTAAAGCGCATAATCCTGGAACACCATCGCAATATCGCGGTCCTTCGGGTCGACCTCGTTCACCACCCGCCCGTCGATCGCGATCGTGCCCGAGGTGATCTCCTCGAGCCCGGCGATCATGCGCAGGATCGTGCTCTTTCCGCAGCCGGACGGGCCGACAAGGACGATGAACTCCCGGTCCGCGACATCGAGATCGACGCCGTGTACGACGGCGTGCGCGCCATAGGACTTGCGCAGGGCGGAAAGGGTCAGCCGCGCCATCGGCTCATCGTGGGGCCCGCTCGGGCATGGAACGCTCCAGATCTTCCAACAGGCATATCTCGTCGAGAGAATGCCAACAATCCTTCATTGCGCTTCCGCCGAAGGCAAGCTGAAAGGAGAAGCCGGAGAGGGCATCTTCTCGGCGCCTTGACCAGCCGGTAAGACTTAGTTGCGATGACCGCTCCCCGAAAGCAGCCGCGCCGCCGCGCGACCCTCATGCACCGCCTGGCGAACCTCGTCTATCTCGTGCCCCTGGCGTTTCTGCTTCTCTTCGTCACGCTCGCCTTCGTCTATTCGCAAGCGCATCCGCCCTCGATGCTGATGCTCGGCCGCTGGCTCACGGGACAGCCGGTCGATCGCCGCTGGGTGGCGCTCGACGACATCTCGCCCAATCTCGTGGCCGCCGTGGTGACCTCGGAGGATGCGCGATTTTGCAGCCATCACGGCGTCGATTGGGTGGAGTTGCACGCGGCGATCGACGAGGACGAGGAAGGCGGGCCGAGCCGAGGCGCCTCGACCATCACCATGCAGACGGTGAAGAACCTCTTCTTGTGGAATTCCCGTTCCTTCATCCGCAAGGGGCTCGAGATTCCGATGGCGCTGGTGCTCGACCGTCTCTGGTCGAAGCGGCGTATCCTCGAGATTTACCTCAACATCGCCGAATGGGGGGACGGCGTGTTCGGCGCCGAGGCGGCCTCGCGGGCGGATTTCGGCAAGTCCGCAAAGGAGCTGAACCCCCGCGAGGCGGCCCTCCTCGCGGCGGCGCTCCCCAACCCGAAGCTGCGCGACCCGCGCCGTCCGAGCCGCGGATACCTTCGGCGCGCCGCGACCATCGCGCGCCGCGCCTCTCCGGATGCGGATTGGCTCGATTGCGTCGAGGGCAAGTGAGGCCGCGGGATTTACCGGAGGAAGGGTAAGCGGACTGCCGATAGGGCTTTCATCCTCAGGGGAATTGGTGTATCCGCCGCGTTCCGAAATTTCCTGCGCCCGAGTTCCGCGGTCGGCGGCCGGGTGAAGCGCTATTGGAGTTCCTCATGGCTGTTCCGAAAAGAAAGACTTCGCGCATGAAGCGCGGCCAGCGCCGCTCCGCGGACGCGCTTTCGCGCCCCGCCTATGTCGAGGACAAGGATTCGGGCGAGCTGCGCCGGCCGCATCATATCGACCTGAAGAGCGGGATGTATCGCGGGCGCCAAGTGCTCAAGGCCAAGAATTCCTGACGAGAATTCCTGACGAGAATTTCCCAACCGCCAGCCCAGCCGGCGGCGCGGATGCCGGCCGTGGCGTCCTTTTTCGCGATCCTCACGGTTTCTTGACGCCGGCAGAGGGCGCGCCGAGGTTGCAGCCGCCTTTCGCGTGAAATTCGGCGCTTCGCGGGGCTTTTGCCGTCCCACATGCGCATGCCGCGAACCAGCTATGTGTTTCGACGGCAGCTTTCAGCCCTGCTGTTGGCAGAATTTGGCACGTTCCTGCCTTCGATTTAGCCAAACGTCGCCCGGACAAGCCGTTTTTTTGCCAATGGTTTTTGCAATTTTGCCGGGAATATGATATACGTTCACTTCCAAGTAACGATCTTGTCTCGCCGCAACTTCTATTTGAAGGGAAAGACTAAAGGCGCGGAAAATGCTTTTCGCGCCGTTTTTGGTCTGATCGAGCGTAAGATCGTTATTTCGAGCCACTTGCGAGTATACGGGCGACCGCTCGATGGCGCCGCATATTGCGGGTTTGCTTACGGATTTGCTTGGGCGTCGCCGACGGCCGGCCACAGAAGAGGAACTGATAGTTATGTCTGCGAAGAAGGCGGTTCAAAGGCACGGTTTCAAGACCGGCGAGCACGTGGTTTATCCGGCGCATGGCGTCGGGCAGATCATGAGCATCGAGGAGCAAGAGATCGCAGGCTTCAAGCTCGAATTGTTCGTGGTGACCTTCGACCAGGAGAAGATGACGCTTCGCGTTCCGACCGCCAAGGCCGCGAGCGTGGGCATGCGCAAGCTTTCCGAAAGCGCGGCCGTCGACAAGGCGCTGGAGATGCTCAAGGGTCGGCCTCGGGTCAAGCGGACCATGTGGTCGCGCCGCGCCCAGGAATATGAGGCGAAGATCAATTCCGGCGATCTCTTGTCGATCACGGAGGTCGTGCGCGATCTCTATCGCAGCGATGCGCAGCCGGAGCAGTCCTACAGCGAACGCCAGCTCTACGAAGCGGCGAGCGACCGCTTGGCGCGTGAGATCGCCGCGGTCCATCGCACCGGTCATGACGAGACGCTGAAGCTGATGGAATCCTTCCTGCAGAAGGGGCCGCGCCGCGGGCCGAAGCTTGCGGAAGCCGAGCCGGAAGAGGCGCGGGACGAAGCGGCCTAAGCTCGTCGCCTCCCACCCCAAAATCATTAGTCGGTTTCCTTCTCCCCTTTTCCGGGTCGCAAAAGCGGGACAAGACCGTCGGCCCTCGAATTATATTCCGATCAGCGTTGCCTCGAAGCAGGCAAAAGCGACGATGAAGGGAGCGACGGGCACCTGAGACCGGCTTTGGCTCGCCCTCCTCGTTAGCCACCTTTGCCCTGCGTCTGGCGATTGATTACGCGCTCTTGAATTGCCGTTCCCGGCGCGGCACAAGGGCACCCATGCCATCAGGCCCACTCCTTCTGCCGCTCGTCATCGCCAGCGCTCTCCTCATGGAGAATATCGACGGCACGGTGATCGCGACCTCGCTCCCGGCGATCGCCGTCGACCTTAACGTCAATCCGATCAACCTGAAGCTCGCCTTCACCTCCTATCTGTTGACGCTCGCCGTGCTCATCCCGATCAGCGGCTGGTGCGCCGACCGCTTCGGTTCGCGCACCGTCTTTCGCGCCGCGATCGGCGTGTTCACTCTCGGCTCAATCGCCTGCGGCTTCACCGACACGCTCTTCGGCTTCGTGGCGGCTCGGGCGCTTCAAGGCGCGGGCGGAGCCATGATGGTTCCGGTGGGACGGCTCATCATCCTGCGCACCGTGCCGAAGAGCGATCTCGTGCGCGCCCTCACCTATTTGACCATGCCGGCGCTGATCGGACCGGTGTTCGGCCCGATGCTCGGCGGCTTCATCACCACCTATTTCCACTGGCGCTGGATCTTCTGGATCAATGTTCCGATCGGCTTTCTCGGCATCGGGCTCGCCACGCGCTTCATTCCGGATCTTCGCGAGGACGATCGTCCGCCGCTCGACCTCATCGGCTTCGTGCTCTCGGGGCTCGGCCTGTCGACGCTCGTGTTCGGCTTGACCGCCGCCGGCGGGCAGGTGATGCCGACCCTGCCGGACGCCGGCCTCATCCTGATGGGCGCCGTGCTCATGGGCCTTTATATCCGCCATGCGGCGCGCCATGATGCCCCAATCCTCGACTTGCGGCTGCTTTCGCTTCGCACCTACCGAACGAGCGTGATCGGCGGCTTCTTCTTCCGCGCGGGCGTGGGCGCGATCCCCTTCGTCTTGCCGATGATGCTGCAAGTGGGCTTTGGGCTCACGCCCTTCGAATCGGGCTCGCTTACATTTGCCTCGGCCGCCGGTGCGCTCTGCATGAAATTCACGGCGGGGCCGATTCTGCGCCGTTTAGGTTTCCGCAATGTGCTCGTGTCGAACACCATCATCAGCGCCTTGTTCCTCGCCGCCGCGGCGCTCTTCACGCCGACGACGCCGCATCTCTTGATCTTCGCCGTGCTTCTCACGGGCGGGTTCTTCCGCTCGCTGCAATTCACGAGCCTCAATGCGATCGCCTATGCGGATGTGCCGCAAGCCGCGATGAGCCGCGCGTCGAGCTTCTCGAGCGTCTCGCAGCAGCTTTCGGGCTCGGTCGGCATCGCCTTCGCGGCCTTGGTGCTGCAAGGCATGCAGACGCTGCGCCACGACCACGTCATCCATGTCGGCGACTTCAAGGCCGCCTTCGTGCTCGTCGCCTTGTTGAGCGCCTCCTCGATCCTGATGAATCTTCGCCTGCCGCGCGATGCCGGCAATGAGGTGTCGGGCTATGTGCCCGCTCCGGCCGGCCGACG
This sequence comes from Beijerinckiaceae bacterium, assembly GCA_035949255.1. Lineage (GTDB taxonomy): Bacteria > Pseudomonadota > Alphaproteobacteria > Rhizobiales > Beijerinckiaceae > GAS188. Next base: position 15,086 of record DASZIL010000006.1, read on the forward strand.
GCTCACTTCTTGATTTCGCCCTTTGACGGAGAATGCCCCCGACATGAATTCGCGACAAACGCAATTTGCCGCCGCGTTGATCGAGGCGCGCCGGCGCGGCGGGCTCGCACCCTTCACGCCCGAAAACGCGCCCGCGGGGCTCGCCGAGGCCATGGGCATTCAAAAAGAGGTGGCGGACGCCATCGGCGCCTCTGTCGCGGGCTGGAAAGTCGGCTACGCGCCGGACGGCACGCCAGTCGCGGGCCCGATCTATGCCAAGGTCATGCAGGCGAGCGGCGACAGGGTCCCTCTCGGGCCGAGCCGAAAAAGCGGCATCGAGGTCGAGCTCGCGCTTCGTCTCGCCAAAGACCTGCCGCCGCGCAGCGGTCGCCCTTATGGGCGCACGGAAATTCTCGACGCCTGCGAGGCGCTGCTCACGGGTGTCGAGATCGTCGAGAGCCGGTTTGGCGAAACGCCCAAGCCTCCTTTTCTCGCGGTGCTCGCCGACAACAGCAGTAACGGCGCTTTCGTGTGCGGCCGGGAGGTGCGGGACTTCCACGGGCTCGACCTATCGCGGCTTTGCTGCAAGCTCGCGCTCGATGGGAAGGTGGCGCACGAAGGCGTGGGCGGCCACGCCAAGGGCGATCCGCTCCTTGCGGTAATCGATTATGTCAATCGCCCTTGTGACGTGCTCGGCGGCCTGAAGGCGGGCCAGATCGTGACCACGGGAACGCTGAGCGGCTGCCCCTATGTCGAAGGGACCGTCAAGGTTTTCGCCGAGCTCGAGGGCTTGGGCGAGGTCGCGTTCGAGATCGCCGCGTTCTGAAACCCCAGGCCGAGAAGTAAGCGCCCGGCGCGCTAGAGCGTGATGGCTTTAAGTGGAAGCGTCACTATGCTCTAAGTTATTAGTGGAGCATAATCTTTTCGGAAAAATGGTTTCCATTTTTCAAAGATCATGCTCTAGCCTTCTCCCTCGACGCCCGCCGGGGTAAGCGATGAGAGGCTTGCGCGCTCGGCCTGCGCGCCCTTGACCGAGGCTTCGAGCTGCGCCGCGATGGCCGCAATGCCGGCCTCGAAGGAAAAGGCGCCCTCGAATTTCTCGCGGGCCGCATTGCCGAGCGCCGAGCGCCGCGCGGGGGAGTTGATGAGGGCCGCAAGCGCGCTCGAGAGGGCGGAAGGATCGTCGGGGGCAACCAGCACCCCCTGGAGTCCATTCTCGATGAATTCCGGCACGGCCGCGTAGGTCGTCGAGAGGATCGCCAGCCCTTGCGAGGCCGCCTCGAGGATGACGTTCGGAAGCCCGTCACGATCCCCCTTTTCGCCTTCCCGGCAGGGCAGGACGAAGAGATCGGCGGCTCTCAGCGCCGCAACCACCTGGTCCTGGGCGAGCGCGCCCGCGAAGCTGACGCGATCCGCGAGACCGATGGCCGCGGCGCGGCGCGAGAGCTCTTCGCGCAAGGCGCCGGTGCCGATGATGGTTGCGCGCCAATTGAGCTCGCGGGGCAATTTCGCGGCGGCTTCGAGGAGGGTCTCGAAGCCCTTCTTCGCCACCAGCCGTCCGATCGAGAGCAGCACGACCGGATCATCGGGATCGGAGCCGTCGCGCCCGGGTCGTGACGCCGGCGCTTGCGGCATCCGATCGGGGCCGATGCCGTGGTAGACGAGAGCGAGGCGCGCGCGATCCTTTTCTTCGGCGACGCGGGTGAGTTCGTCGAACCCTTGGCGGGTGCAAGTCACGCCCCAATGCGCGTCGGCGATCTTCTCGCGCTTTTCCCATTCGGGTGTCGTCCAGATGTCCTTCGCATGGGCCGAGAATGAAAATCCGCGCCCCGTCAAGAGCGAGGCGTAGCGCGCGACGGAGCCTGGCGTGTGCAAGTAATGGACATGCAGATGGGCGATGTCCGCAGGAAGCTCGCGCGCAAGGACGCAAGCCTGTCCGAGGCGGCGTCCGCGATTTGCGGTGAAGTCGCGCCGAAGATCGCGAAGAAAGACACGCATCATCGGCGAGAACCCCGGCAAGCGCATCGCGTGCAGGAAACCGCGCAAGACGCGCCCCGGCTCCTGATAGAGATATTCGGGCAGGTAATGAGGTTTCGCCCGCACGGCCCGATTGAGCGCATGCACGGCCCCGTCGGTCGGTTGGCGCAGCGACCAGATGTCGATTGAAAAGCCGTGACGTTCGAGCGCCAGAAGCTCCTGCGCGATGAAGGTCTCCGAAAGCCGCGGATAACCCTTGACGATCACCGCGAGACGCAAGGGGCGCGCTCGTTCGGCCGCTTGCGGCGGATGGGGGTGGGCGGCGAGGTCGGGACGTTTCAGGCGACCGCTTCCCCATAATGCGGTTGCGGCCGGTCGGCGATGGCACGCCGCGCCAGCCAGCCGCCGCTCGCTTCCACGATCGTATCGAGCCCGTCGAGGAGCCCCGCCACATAGGCTTGTGAGGGACGGGGGCTGCCGAGAAGATCATCGATGGCTCTCGCCATGACGGAAGGCTCCCGGCGTCCCCGACAGGTCTCCTCTGGATCCTCGAGCACCTTGGCGAGGCCGAGCTCAGCCGCGCGGCGCGCCCTGATGGTCTGCTCGAGACGCGGCCGCGCGCGGGGCACGATCAGGGCCGGCTTGTCGAGGGAGAGGATCTCGCAGAAGGTGTTGTAGCCGCCCATCGCCACGATGGCGCTCGCGCGGTTCATGAGATTCTCGATCTTGGCGTCGAAGGCGATCGCGTCCACATGCGAAAGGCGCGAAATGCGGACGAGGAAGCTGCGACGCTGCTCGCGCGAGATGAAGGGCCCGAAGCAGATGAGGGCGGGCACGGCGGGAGGTGCGTCGCTCTCATAGGCCGAGATCACCCAATCGATGAGATGGTCCCCGTCGCCGCCGCCGCCGGTCGTCACCAGCACGAACTGGCCGCGTGCGACGGGCGGGTATTCGACGAAATGCGGTTCGAGCGGCAAATCGCGCCGCAAATAGCCGGTGTAACGGATGCGCTTCTCTACACATTCGGGCAAGCCGAGGCTCGCCAGCGGCTCGTGAAAGCTCCTCAATCCATAGACGACGACATCGTCATAATGGCGCAAAAGCGCGTCCGCCGCGCCCTTGCGTTCCCATTCGCGCTGCAAGAGGGCCGGATCGTCCATCACGTCGCGAATGCCGAGCACGATATGCGCGCCGCGCCGCTTCAACATGTCGAGCGTCGGCAAGAGCTCGCCGCGAAACCCGGCCGGCTCCTTGTCGACGACCAGAAGATCCGGCGAAAATTTCGCGGCAGTCTCTTGGATGATGGCCTCGCGCAAGCTCACGGCCTCGTCGAGATCGACCTTGAGGTTCATGCTCGTGTAATCGCCGTTCGGTTGCTTCACCACGCCCGGCACGCGCACATAATCGACGCCATTGCCATATTCGAAGCTGCCGACAACCGGCGAGCCCGAGATGATGAGGATCGAAAGGCCGGGGTGGGCCTGGACGAGCGCATTGGCGATGGCGCGCGTGCGCCGCAGATGGCCGAGCCCGAAGGTGTCATGGCTGTAGAAGAGCGCGCGCCGGCCCGCGCGCGACGCCTTGCCATGCTCGTCAAGCGACGCAGCCCCGTTCGCCAAACCCATCTCGACTTCCCGCTTGGCCAACCCGAGCGCACGCCGCGGCTGAGTCGGACACCCATCGCTTGGCAGTCATGCCCAATTCGCGCATTATATAACCATTCGGCCGCGGCCGGAAAGGGCGCGGCGAAACCTGCCGCGATCGCGTCGCGGCCCGCGCGGATTCGAAAGGCTAGCCTCTGAACCGGCGGCTGGGACGGCGGTGAGGAGGAAAGGCGGCGATTAGTGGCCAAAATCGACAAGAGCTTCTTTCGCTACGTCTGGCGGAACAGCCGACGCGAGCAGATCACCATACTGGCGATCGTGCTGGCGTCGCTGCCATTGTATTTCTGGTCGCTGGACTTGCCGAAATCGATCGTCAATGACGCGATCCAAGGTCGCGCCTTCAAGAACGGCAGCGCAACGATCAGGGCTTTCAAGCTCGTCCTCACGCTTCCCGACGTCCTCGGCGGAAAATCCTACGAGCTGTTCGGCGGGCTCGACATGGAGCGCGCCACCTATCTGTTCGCGCTGAGCATGTTGTTTTTCGTGCTCGTCCTGATCAACGGCGGCTTCAAATGGATCATCAACCTGCAGAAGGGGGTGATGGGCGAGCGCATGCTACGCCGCCTGCGCTTCGATCTCGTGCGCCAGCTCACCTGGTTCGCGCCCGAGGACATCCGCGGCATGAAGCCGGCCGAGGCGGCGAGCATGATCAACAACGAGGTCGAGCCGATCGGCGTCTTCATTGGCGACGCCTTCGTGCAACCGGCCTTTCTCGGCACGCAAGCGCTCACCGCGCTCGTCTATATCCTGGTGCAAAGCGTCTGGCTCGGCATCGCGGCGGGCGGCATCGTCGCGATCCAGGGCGTTATCATCCCGATCCTGCGGCGCGAGCAGATCCGCCTCGGGAAGCGACGCCAGATCGCCTCGCGCCAGCTCGCGGGACGCATCGGTGAGATCGTTGAGAGCTCGCCCGCGATCCGCGCCCACGCCACGGACTTTTATGAGCGTTCCGAGATCGGCTCGCGGCTCGGAAGCCTCTTCTTCATCAGGCTCGACCTCTACAATCGCAAATTCGCGGTGAAATTTCTCAACAATCTCCTGGCCCAGCTCACCCCCTTCTTCTTCTACACCGTCGGTGGGTATCTGGCGCTCAAGGGAAGGCTCGACGTCGGCCAGCTCGTCGCCGTCATCGCGGCCTATCGCGACCTGCCCCCGCCCGTGAAGGAGCTGATCGATTGGGATCAGCAACGCAACGACGTCTCTGTCAAATACGAGCAGATCATCGAGCAATTCGACGTCGATGAGCCGGAGGAAGGCGAGGAGCTCGCCGCCCCCGAAGAGGTTGCGCATTCCCCGAGGATCACGGTCGATGCCCTATCGGTCAGCGATATACACGGCACGCCCCTCGTCGAGAATGTCACCTTCTCGATCGACGAGCCTGGTCACGTCACGCTCGGCGGGCCGCCGGGAAGCGGCGGGGAGATCGTGGCGCGCGCGCTCGCGCATCAGATCACGCGCTGGAGAGGGAGTATCCGCCTGAACGGCCAGGACGTCTCGCGCCTGCGCTCGGGCTCGCTGGCCCGCGTGATGGCCTATGCGGGCTCCGAGCCGGTGCTTTTTCCCAGCACCATCCGCGACAACGTTGTCTATTCACTGCGCCGCAGGCCACCCGAGCTTCCCGGCCCGCCCTTACCCAATGAGGAGGCGAAGCGCCGCTATGAGGCTGAGCGCAGCGGCAATCCGCTCGAGGCTCCAGGCGACGACTGGCTCGATCTCGCCGCGGCCGGCGTGAAGGACGCGGTCGAGCTCGATCATCGGATTTTGCAACTCTTCACCCTCCTCGGTTTTGAGGAGGATATTTACCGGCTCGGCCTTTTGGGGAAAATACGGGCGGCGGACGACGAAAAGCTCGGCCGAGAATTCGTCGCCATGCGCGAGGCCATTCGCAAGAGATTGAGCCAGGAGGGCAAGTCGCGCCTCGTCGAGCCCTTCGATCCGAAGCGCTTCAACTCGAACGCGACAATCGGCGAAAACCTTCTCTTCGGCGAGCCGGTGGGGGAGGTCTTTGCCGAGCACAACCTGCCCTCCAACCCTTATGTGAGCAAGGTCATCGAGGCTGACGGGCTTGCGGCGCGGCTTGCCGAGATCGGGCTCCGGCTCGCCGAAATGATGCTCGAAATGTTCGCGGGGGTGCAGGCGGGAAATCCGCTCTATGAGCGTTTCTCCTTCCTCGCCGCGGGGGATCTTCCGGGCTTTCAGGAGATCGTGAACCGTTCGAGATCGCGGCGGCGGAGCGAGACGACGGCGGACCGCGACAAGCTGATCTCGCTCGCGCTCGCGTATATCGAGCCGCGTCACCGCCTCGGCCTTCTCGACGAGCCAAAGCGACAGGCGATCGTGCGGGCCCGCTCGAGATTGCGCGAGATGATCCCGAAGTCGCTCGCGGGCTCGGTCGAGTTCTATGAACCGGAGGCTTATTGCAACGCCGCGCCGGTGCGGGACAATCTCCTCTTCGGCCGCGTCGCCTATGGCATCGCCAACGCGCAGGAGCAGGTATCGGCGGTGATGAAATCCGCGCTTGCCGATAGCGGCTTTCTGAACACGGTTTATCGCATCGGTCTCGACTACCAGATCGGCGCGCACGGCCGCCTTTTGTTCCCGCGCCAGCGCGCGGCTCTGGATCTCGCTCGCTGCCTCGTCAAGTATCCGGTGATTCTCGTGCTCGACGACGCCCTGCGCGCTTTCCCGGGCATGGAGGCCAAGGCGATCCTCCAACGCCTGGCCGAAGAGTTCAAAGCCCGCGTCTTGATCACGGCGCTTCCAGGGCTCGACGACGCCGTGCCGTTCGTTCTGAAGATCAGGTTCGACAAGGGGCGCCTCGTCGGCATCGACAAGGGCGGCGAAGCCCCCGGACCGACCGGCGAGATCGGCGTATCCGCTCGCGAGGCCGCCGCGGAGCAGCGCTCGAAGGAACCGTCGCAAGAAGCCGCGAAGAAAGCCCAGCCGGAGGCCGGCACTCCGACATCGGCGCAAGAAAATGAAGGCGGGGATGAAGGCACGATTCAGAGGCAGGTGGCCGAATGACGATCGAATCGGAAGTGCAATCCTTGCGGCAGGTCTCGATGTTTCGCGACATCGATCCGGCGAAGCTGAAGCTCCTCGCTTTCACCAGCGAGCGGCTCTCCTACGACAAGGGCGATGTCTTGTTCCACCAGCATGAAATCTCCGATTCGACCTATGTGATCATCGAAGGCAGGGTCGAGGTCTGGCTCAGCGCGGGAAATGAGCGCATCAAGGTCACCGAGCTCGGCGAGGGAGCGATGGTGGGAGAGATGGGAGTGCTCGTCGATCAGCCGCGCTCGGCGACCATCGTGGCCGGTTCTCACGTGGTCGCGCTCAAGATCGGCCGGGAGGTCTTCTTCGATCTTTTGCGCCAATTTCCACAGATGTCTCTCGCGGTTATGCGCGACCTCGCCCGACGCCTCGACGCCACCAACGCGAAGCTCTTGGCGGTCACGAGGTAGCGAGCGATCATGGGCAAGATGGATACACGCACGCCCACAGGCCTCGATGTCGCGCCGCTCACGACGCGCGGGCTCGGCGTGCGCTTTTTCGGGGTCAGAGGCTCAATTCCCGTTCCCGGCGCGGGCACGCTTATTTACGGCGGCAATACCGCTTGCGTCGAAATCCGGGTCAACGGAAGGTTGTTCATCGTCGATGCGGGCAGCGGCCTCGCGACGCTCGGGAATGCGCTCATTGACGGGCCCGAACGCTCCTTCGACATCCTGCTCAGCCATCTGCACCAGGACCACATCGTCGGGCTTCCCTTCTTCGCCCCGCTCTACGACCCGGACCGGCATATCAAGATCCATGCCGGCAACCTTGGAGGGCGCACGCCGGAAGCTGCGTTGCGCACCATGTTCTCGCCGCCGCTCTTTCCCATCGAGCTCGACCATAAGGCCAAGCATCTCGACTTCATCGGATTCCATGCCGGCGAGACCTTGCGCTTCGAGGATGGATTGAGTGTGCGCACCATCCCTTTGCGTCATCCGGGCGGCGCGACCGGATATCGCTTCGACGCGGGCGGGCACGCCGTCGCCTATGTCTGCGATTTCGAGCATGGCGGCCCCGCCCCCGAAAAAGAGATGATCGACTTCGTGCGCGACTGCGATCTCGTGATCTATGACACGACCTTCACGGTCGAGGATTACATGGCCTGCAAGGGGTGGGGCCATTCGACCGTCGAGGCAGGGCTTGCGCTCTGTGCGGCAGCCGGCGCCAAAAGGCTCGCCGCCTTCCATCACAACCCCGAATATGACGACGCCAAGCTCGCCGAGATCGACACCATGCTCGACAAGGTCTCTCCAGGCTCTTTCTGCGCGCGCGAGGGCCAAGCAGTCCATTTCGACGAGATCGCCTTGTCGTCTTCCCGGTCGAGCCCTTGAGGAACCGAGGTCTTCACAAGGCAAACCTTCGGCACTGAAAAGGAAGAAATCGAAATGGCGGGTTATCTCATCGCCAATATCAGCGTCCGCGATCCCAAGGGCTTCGAGGAATATCGAAAACAAGTCGCGCCGCTCATCGCCCGATTCAAGGGCCGATATCTGGTGCGCGGCGGAGAGCTTCGCACGCTCGAGGGCAATTCGAATTTCAAACGCCTCATCGTGCTGGAGTTTCCTTCGCTGGCCGAGGCCCAGCGTTTCTACGACAGCCCGGAATACGCGCCCGTACTGAAGCTTCGTCTGGCGAGCGCGTCGGGAGACGTGGTGCTCGTGGACGGCTATTCGGGTTAGACGGTGCGTGCCTCAGGGCGTGATCCGCAGTAGTGGAAGGCATCGTTGAAGGCCTACAAAGTCCATCTGTGGGTCACTGAAGATGGCATGATGCCTTCACCTCAACGATCAGAATTTCTTGAATCGGCATTAGCTCGAATACGCTTTTGCTTTTGAAGCAACGTCTCAAACTAATCGTGTATTTCTCTTTCTTCGTTGATTTTCGAAAAGGAACCTGCCTCAATGCGCACAGCGTGAAGACGAGAGCGGCTGCCGGCCGCTCGCAAGTTTCGCGACAGGGAGGTCTCGACGATGTCGTTGACGCGAAGGGCTTTTGTAGGTCTCGCCTCAGTGGGCATGTTCGCGGCGCCGACCATGCGGGGCTTTGCCCAGGAGGATGACGAAGCGGCTTATTTTGCCGGCACGGTGCAGGACAACGGCTATGTCTATCGGCGCACCAACATGGACCGGATCGACCCGGTCTGGCGCAAGCAGCTCGTCAACTATGTCCATAACGAGCAACCCGGCACCATCGTTGTCGATACGAAGGCACATTTCCTTTATGTGGCCTTCGAGAACAACACCGCCCTGCGCTACGGGGTGGGCGTCGGCAAGGAAGGCTTCAAATGGTATGGCCGGGCGCAAGTCGAGCGCAAGGCTCTTTGGCCAGGCTGGACGCCTCCGCCGGAAATGCTGGCGCGGCGTCCCGAGCTGCCGCGCCATATGAACGGCGGCCCCGATAACCCGCTCGGCCCGCGCGCCATGTATCTTTATCGCGACGGGCACGACCTCGATTATCGCCTGCACGGCACCGTCGAGCCTTGGAGCATCGGCTCGGACGTGTCGAGCGGCTGCATCCGCCTCTTGCCGGAGCATATCATCGATCTGTTCCAGCGCACGCCGGTCGGCACGAAGGTGCTGGTTCTCGAGCATCTGGTGTGATCGCCAGGCGCGCAACGCGAGAACCAGTCTTCTCAAAATTTATGAGAACGTCGTGAACGAGCGGAAACGGCGAGCCGAGTTGAAGCCGTCATCCTCGGTCGGGATCGAATGGAGAGGGGTCGATAATCATGGGCGGATCAATGCGGGAATTTGCAACGGTGAAGCTCGGGATGGCGCTCGCCGTGGCCTTGGCGCTCGCGGCCTGCGCCTCGGATTTGGCGCCGCCGCAGAAATCCTCGGCGAATGACGCACCCGCGGGAGCCGGGCTCAACGTCCCGGCGGGTTCGAACGAGGATTTCATCGTCAATGTCGGACGGCGCGTGTTTTTTGCGGAAAACTCTGCGGCGCTCGACGATACGGCGAAGACCACGCTCGACAATCAAGCGGAGTGGCTTTCGACCTACCCGGCCTACAAGGTTAAGGTGGAAGGCTTCTCCGACGAGAAGGGCAGCGCTCAGTTCAACATGCAGCTCGGGCAGAAGCGCGCGGAGGCGGTCGTCACCTATCTCACCTCGAAAGGCATTCCCGCCGCGCGGCTCAAGGCGAAATCCTTCGGCAATGCGCCTAACCGGAAAGTGAAGGCGTGCGATGATATTTCGTGCTGGTCGCAGAACCGTCGGGCGGTGACTGTCCTCGTCACGGATGTTGAGACCTGAGGCTCCAAAACCGGGCGCGATTTCAATCTCAATCGCGCGCGAAGCCGCGATAGACGAAGGCGCCGGCCGCGATGAGGATGACGGCGACGGCGGTGATCACGAAGGGCGCGATGAGCCAAAGGAGATAACCGCCCTCGACGAACCAGGATTTGACGGCTTCGAGCACCTCGCCGCGCTTGCGCCCAGCGACCGCGGGATCATCGAGGCATTTCTGCAAATCGAATTGCGCAATCGTCTCCTTGCGGATTTGGCAATCGGCCACGAAGCCCTGCTCCACATGGGCCGCCTGGCGCGCGAACACGAAGACGAAGCAAAGCACGCTCCAGGTGACGAACACCACGAGAAGAAGCCTGATCGACCCCTGGGCGAGATTCATGCGTCAAACCAACATCGTTGCGCGCGTCGCCTTTCCGCTTCACCGGAAGTATCACGCGGCGATCTGAACGCCCGCTTAATGTCGTTTCGCCTCCTGGCCCGATGCGGCTTCCTCGACGATAGGAAAGCTCGCGCGAGTCTCTTCAACCCTCGCTTTTGCCAGACGACGACTCGGCCGCGGCTTCCGCCGCGTCGACGGTCTTCAAGGCTTCAGGGTGCGGCATCGAGACGATGTTGTAGCCTGAATCCACATAGTGGATCTCGCCCGTGACGCCGCTCGACAGATCCGAGAGCAGGTAAAGCCCGGCGTTGCCGATTTCCTCGATCGACACCGAGCGGCGCAAGGGCGCGTGCCGCTTCTGGAAATTGAACATCAGCCGCGCGTCGGTGATGCCGGCACCCGCGAGCGTGCGAACAGGGCCGGCCGAGATGGCATTGACACGAATGCCCGAGGGACCGAAATCGGCCGCGAGATAGCGCACCGAGGCTTCGAGCGCCGCCTTGGCGACACCCATCACGTTATAGTTCGGCATCACCCGGTTCGAGCCGTCGTAGGTGAGGGTGAGAAGCGCTCCGCCCGGCTTCATGAGGCGGGAAGCGCGACACGCGACCTCGGTGAAGGAAAAACAGGAGATCAGCATGGTGCGCGTGAAGTTCTCGCGCGTCGTATCCGCGTAGCGGCCCTTGAGCTCGTTCTTGTCGGAGAAGGCGATGGCATGAACGACGAAGTCGAGCCCGCCCCATTGAGCCGCGATATTGTCGAAGACCGTGTCGACCGAGCCCGCATCCTCGACATCGCAGGGCTCGAGGATGGAGGAGCCGAGCGAAGCGGCGAGCGGGCGGACCCGTTTGCCGAGCGCGCTGCCTTGATAGGTGAAGGCGAGCGATGCTCCCTCCGCGTGGAGCATCTTGGCGATGCCCCAGGCAATCGAATGGTCATTCGCTACGCCCATGATGAGGCCACGCTTGCCCGCCATCAACCCCTGGACGCGCGATCCCGTGGCCGCGGACGGCCTCGTCTCGCTCGTGTTCACGGCCGCACCATTCTTGCGGGCGAGCGCGGCGAATGACAATTCGACCTCGTCCATGGTCCCAATCCCCGGTTGCTGTTACGCGGCCCCTTACAAGAGCGCGTCCTCCTCGCAAGGACCGCTGTCGACTGGCGCCTTTCGGCCGTCGACAGATCGATCCCCTCAATCACCCTGTCGCGAGCAGGGCGTCTCCGGAAAGCGGCCCCATTAGCGGAAAGGGCATCCCAGCCGAAGACCTGGGACGCGCCCGCCGCGTCCGGCCAAGCCCATCCGCTCATGCTCGCAACCGCGCCGAGGCACAGATTTCTTCCTCGGTCCGGCCCGATCCGTCGAGATTAACCATCATATCGTTGCAAAATTATTGTCGCATTCGTGCCGCCGAAGCCGAAGGAGTTCGACATCACGCAATCAATCTTGGCGTTGTCGATGCGGCTCGTGACGATCGGCATATCCGCGAAAGCAGGATCGAGCTCGTCGATATGGGCACTTTTACAGATGAAGCGATTGTTCATCATCAAAAGGCAGTAGATCGCTTCCTGAACGCCGGTGGCGCCGAGCGAATGGCCGGTGAGCGATTTGGTTGCCGATATTTTCGGGCATTTCTCGCCTCGCCCGAAGACCTCGCGAACGCCTTCGATCTCCTTCAGATCGCCGATCGGGGTCGAGGTGGCGTGCGGGTTGATGTAGTCGATCGACTCCTTCACGGTCGCCATCGCCATTCGCATGCAGCGCACCGCTCCCTCGCCCGAAGGCTGGACCATGTCGTAGCCGTCGGAATTCGCACCGTATCCGGTGATCTCCCCATAGATGCGCGCGCCGCGCGCCTTGGCGTGCTCGAGCTCCTCGAGGACCAGCACGCCCGCCCCGCCCGCGATGACGAAGCCGTCCCGTCCCTTGTCGAAGGCTCGCGATGCGCGCGCCGGCGTGTCGTTGTATTTCGTCGACATCGCGCCCATGGCGTCGAAGAGCGCCGACAAGGTCCAATCGAGCTCCTCGCAGCCGCCGGCGAAGACGATGTCCTGCTTGCCCGCCTGGATGCTTTCATAAGCATTGCCGACGCAGTGCACCGAGGTCGCGCAGGCCGACGAGATCGAATAATTGACGCCCTTGATCTTGAACCAGGTGGCGAGCGTCGCCGACGCCGTCGAGCTCATCGTCTTGGGCACGGCGAAGGGCCCGACGCGCTTCGTCGAATGCGTCTCGCGGAACTTGTCGATCGAGGCGATCATGGTGCGCGTCGAGGGGCCGCCGGACCCCATGATGAGGCCGGTGCGTTCGTGAGAGACCTCATGGGGCTCGAGACCGGAATCGCGAACCGCCTGGTCCATCGCGACATGATTCCAGGCCGTGCCCCCGCCATGAAACCGCATGGCGCGCCGGTCCACATAATCTTCCGCGTTCAAGGTGGGCGCGCCGGCGACGGCGCAACGCATGCCGCGCTCGGCATATTCCGGCTGGAAGGTGATGCCGGACTTCGCCTCCCTCAGTGAAGCCAGCACCTCTTGCGTATTATTGCCGATGGACGAGACGATACCCATCCCCGTCAAGACGACCCGCCTCATGTGAACGAACTCCCCGCCGCTGCTCTTTTTCTATCGCGGTGTTCCTTAAAGGCGATCCCGTCTCGCCGGCGAGGCGATCCTCGCCAGAAACCTGCCGCTCCCATCCCCTTCACGTCGCCGGGCTTGCGGTTGCCTGCTGGAACAGCCCAACGCGCAAATCCTTGGCCTCATAGATGCGCCGACCGTCAGCCTCGAGCCAGCCGTCGGCGACGCCGAGGACCAGCTTGGTGCGAAAGACGCGCTTCAAATCGACGCCGTAGACGACCTTCTTGACCGTCGTCAGCACCTGATCGGAAAATTTGACCTCACCGACACCGAGCGCCCGCCCTCTTCCCGGGGCGCCGAGCCAGCCCAGGAAGAAGCCGCAGAGCTGCCAGAGCGCGTCGAGGCCAAGGCAGCCGGGCATCACCGGATCACCTTTGAAATGACAGTCGAAAAACCACAAATCCGGCCGGATATCGAGCTCAGCCCGAATATGTCCCTTGCCATGCGAGCCCCCGCTCTCCGCGATCGACGCGATGCGGTCGAACATGAGCATCGGGGGCAAGGGCAATTGCGCATTGCCAGGCCCGAACAGGTCCCCCCGCGCGCAGGCGAGCAGATCTTCGTAAGAGAAGCTGTTGCGGCGAGACATAGCCCTGGTCCGGCTCCCTGCAGCCAATCGTGGCGGAAAACGGCGCCCCGATGCCGGTTCGCTTCGGCCGCCTCGTATCACAATCGGCGTCGAATTGAAAAGCACGCTCCCTCGACGGGAGCCGTGGTTGGCCGCCCGCGGCACCAGCCACCGGAAGGCTCGCGCGCTGCGGCAAAAGCCCTCTGTTGCAGCCGAGCCTGCAAGGGCTTATGTCATGATGCGAAAGCGATATTCAAGACCGATCAGGACGAAAGATGACGACGCTCAACCAAAGCTTCACGCTGCGGGAATCGGGCCCGGGCCAGGCTAATGGCGCCTGCGTGGTGCGCGATCTGCGCGAGCGGCTGAGATGCGCGGGCTTGCGCCCCACGCGGCAGCGTCTGTCACTCGGCTGGTTGATCTTCGCCAGGGGCCACAGGCATCTGTCCGCCGAGGCCCTGTTCGAGGAGGCGTCCCGCTCGCGCCTGCAGGTATCTCTGGCGACGGTTTACAACACGCTGAACCAGTTCACCGAGGCCGGGCTTCTGCGCGAGATCGCGGTCGACGGCACGCGCACTTATTTCGACACGAACATCGCCGAGCACCATCATTTCTTCATCGAGGACGAGGGGCGCGTGATCGACATACCGGCCTCTGCCGTCGAGGTGAGCGATGTGCCGCCCGCGCCCGAAGGCTTCGAGGTGGCACGCGTCGATGTCGTCGTGAGGCTGCGGCGCAAGAAGGCCTGATCGAGAAGGCCTGATCACAGTCGATCGAGAAAGTTTGATTCTCCGCTTGGGCTTTTCGCCGTCGGCTCGAACCCATCGCGCGGGGTCGTGAGGACCTCGCCTTCTCGGCAGGGCCGTCGCCCTCGACGACGCTCTCGACCCAAATTCATCGCACGGGGCCCCTTATCAATGACGATCGAACTTCACACCTGGGACACGCCCAACGGGCGCAAGATCAGCGTCGCGCTCGAGGAGATGGGCCTCGCCTATCGGGTTTACCCGGTGAACATCACCAAAGGCGAGCAGCACGCGGAGGGCTTCCTGCGCATCAGCCCGAACAACAAGATTCCCGCCATCATCGATCCGCAGGGACCTGACGGTGCCCCGATCAGCGTGTTCGAATCGGGCGCGATCCTGCTTTATCTCGGCGAGAAGACGGGCAAGTTCCTGCCCAAGAAGCTCCGTGACCGGGTTCCCGTGCTCGAATGGCTGATGTGGCAAATGGGAGGCTTCGGCCCGATGCCGGGCCAGGTGCATCATTTCCTTCAGGTGAAGGATGAGAGAGACCGGCGCTACGGGCTCGAGCGCTACATGAACGAGACGCGACGCCTCTATGGCGTGCTGAATCGGCGGCTCGAACAGCATGAATTCGTGGCGGGGCCGCTTTCGATTGCCGATTTCGCCATTCTGGGCTGGGCGTGGCGTCACGAACGCCATCAGGTCGCGCTCAGCGACTTCCCCCATGTCGAGCGCTGGTATCGAGCGCTCACCGCACGCCCCGGCGTCAAGCGCGGGTTGAGCATCAAGCTCAATTGACGGTGTGAGACGGCCTCGGCGGATCTCGTCGTCACTCGACCGTCTCACGCGGATAGACACCCCAGAGCTTATCCTCCTGGATATAGCCGTCGAACTTATCGCTCTTCAGCCGGCACCAGTTTCGCGAACAATCATGCACCGCCGCGAGGACCCGCGGCTGCAGCTTGGCGACGGTCGCGGAATTCGCATCCGGACGCTCGAAGAGGTTGATCGTCTCTTCCTTCGACCAGGGGGCGATGAGGACGGTGCGCCGGCCCGACAGGAGGTTCTGCAGCACCCACCCTTCAGTGCCATCAGAATCACGGATGCGTCGCCATTGCTCGAACTCGGCCGTGATCTCGACCGGCAGGCCCGCGCGCTTGAAGATCCACTTCACCGGATGGTCGCGGTTCGGGCCCTCGCGAAGATTGACGCTGTCAGCCTTCAGGCTGACGAAGCGCGGCATGGGCAGCTTCGTCACCGGCCCGACGCCGGTATCCTCCGCGCGAGCGTCCATGCCCGCCGCAAGCGCAAGGCCAAATCCCAGGACGAGCGCCCGCATGAGCATTGCCCGAACCTTTGCTCTTGGCCGAACCCGCACCGTCACTCCCTTCCCTTTCGCGTCTCGTTCGGGCGACGCCAAGGCCACACCGCTCGAATCTCGTTGGCAATGCATGCGAAGCTCCTTGGAAGCCCAGGCACGGCTTTGACGTTGAAACATGCCGAAACGGCGGCAGCCTTCGTGCCTTTTCGGCCGGATATTCACCCGCCCTTCGGCCTGCATGAATGAGGCGGCAGGCTTAATAGCGCGTAAAGCAAAGGAATGGGCGCACGACCGCGCGAACCCATTTGCGATGGATCATCCGAGAAGCCGAGCGTCGCCGTGTACTCCTTGGGCAGTTTCCCCTTTTTGCGACGACCACTATGGGCTAGCTCAATCGCTTGAGCATGGTCGCATCGCAAGACTAAGCTGCTTTTTTGCAAAACAGGCTTCAAGGAGCGGGTGGCGCAATGGCGAAAAAGAGACCTCTCGTCGTGGTGACCCGTCGCTTGCCGAGCGTCGTCGAGACGCGCCTGCGCGAGCTCTTCGACGCCAAGCTCAACGCCGATGACCATCCCATGACGCGCGACGAGCTCGTCGAGGCGATGGCGACGGCCGACGTGCTCGTTCCCACGGTCACGGACGACATCGACGCCGATCTCATCGCAAACGGCGGTCCCTCCCTCAAGCTCGTCGCCAATTTCGGCAATGGGGTCGACAACATCGACGTGTCGGCGGCCACCGCGCGCGGCATCGTCGTCACCAACACGCCGCGCGTGCTTACCGACGACACCGCCGACATGACGATGGCGCTCGTGCTCGCCGTCGCCCGTCGTCTGGTCGAGGGGGCGCGCACACTTGCGGACGGGAATTGGAACGGCTGGTCGCCGACTTGGATGCTCGGCCATCGGATCACCGGCAAGCGGCTCGGCATCGTCGGCATGGGCCGCATCGGCCAAGCCTTGGCGCGGCGCGCGCGCGCCTTTGGCCTCGCGGTCCATTATCACAATCGAAGACGTGTCGACCCGCGCATCGAGGACGCGCTCGAGGCGACCTATTGGGAGAGTCTCGATCAGATGCTGGCGCGCGTCGACATCATCTCGGTGAATTGCCCGCACACCCCGGCGACCTTCCATTTGCTGTCGGCGCGGCGGCTGAAGCTCATGAAGCCCGGCGCCATCATCGTGAACACGGCGCGCGGCGAGATCATCGACGAGACCGCGCTCATCAAGATGCTCGAGGCCGGCGAGATCGCGGGCGCGGGCCTCGACGTCTTCGAGCACGAGCCCTCGGTGCCCCCGAAGCTCGCCCGTCTCGCCAAGGCCGGCAAGGTGACGCTCCTGCCGCATATGGGCTCGGCGACCAATGAGGGCCGGATCGACATGGGCGAGCGGGTCATCGTGAACATCAAGACCTTCATCGATGGCCATACACCGCCCGACCGCGTGTTGCCCTCGATGATCTGATCCGGGTCCAGGTGATGGTGCGGCAGATCTTCAATCGCGATCAACGAATCGCATGGCCCTAGCGCCGATCGTTAGCCGCCTCCCTCTACCGCTCGCGGGAGTGGGGGTGCCGAGCGCTTGCGAGACGGGAGAGGGAACGCGCCGAGGCTTTTTCCCAGACTAAAAGCGGTTGACGAGGCACTGATCGTTAGCCGCCAAATCTATCCCCTTGCGGGAGAGATCGGACTCGTTGGGCGAAGCGAAACGAGCCGAGAGAGGAGGCCTTAATGCTCATTCTTCGCGTGAGCGATGCCACAGGCTCTCACTTCCAAACCTGTCATCCCCTTTCCGACCCGCCCCTCTCCCGACCTCCCCTCGGATCAGGTCCGAGGGTCGGCCACCCTCCCGCACTCCCCTCGGAACAAGTCCGAGGGTCGCGGGGAGAGGGAGCGCGTCGAGGCTTTTGCACCCGGCCTCGCTTCGCTTGCGAGGCCCGAGGCGAGCGCCTGGCCCGATCGCTTCCCTATTTCAGCGGGCATTCCTTGCCGTGGGGATCGACATCGTCCTTGAACACCGTCTGGACGATCTCGGTCTGATATTTGCCATCGGGGCGTTTGGCGACCTTGGTGATGTAGAAGTTCTGGATCGGATAGCCGTTGTTGTTGAATTTGAAGCTGCCGCGCAGCGATTGGAAATCCGCTTTCTTCAGAGCGGCGCGGAGTGCTTCCTTGTCGTCGGTCTTGCCGCCGGTCGCCTTCAGGGCGGAATCGATCAAGAGCGCCGCGTCATAGGCTTCGAAGGCATAGGAGCCGGGCACATAATTATAGGCTTTCTCGAAATCGGCGACGAAAGCCTTGTTCTGCGGCGTGTCGAGATTGGGCGCCCAATTCGAGCTGCCATAGAAGCCTACGGCTGAGTCCTGCTGGGCCGGTAAGGTCGATTCATCGACCGTGAAGGCCGAAATGAAGGGTATGTCGCTCAAGCCCGCTTGCCGATATTGCTTGACGAGATTGACGCCGAGCCCACCGGGCATGAAGGTGTAGATGGCGTCCGGCTTCGCCGCGGCGATCTTCGCGAGCTCGGCCGAGAAATCGAGCTGCGTCAAGGGCGTGTAGACCTCGTCCACGATCTCACCTTTGAAGGTGAGCTTGAAGCCCTCGATGGCGTCCTTGCCGGCTTGGTAATTCGGGGCGAGCAGGAAGACGCGCTTGTAGCCCTTTTCCTGAGCGAAGGTGCCGCTCGCCGCGTGAATTCGGTCATTCTCGTAGGAAGTGACGAAGAAATAGGGATTGCACGCCTTGCCGGCGAAGCTCGACGGACCCGCATTCGGACTGATCAAGAAGATTTTCTGATCGGTCACGGGCTTGATGATGGCTTGGAGCACATTCGAGAAGATCGGCCCGACCACGAAATCGACCTTGTCGCGGTCGATGAGCGCCTGGACCTTGGTGATGGCGAGATCGGGCTTCAATTCGTCGTCGACCACCACCGTCTCGACCTCGCGCCCGGCGAATTTGCCGCCGAGCGCCTTGAGGCCAAGTTGAAAACCGTCGAGCGCCTGCTTGCCGAGCGCGGCCGGCGGCCCGGAAAGGCTGAGCACCACGCCCACTTTCAGCTTTTCCTGGGCTTGTGCCGGCAAGCTGAGCACGAGCGCGGCGCCGAGCACGAAAGACCTGAGAATTCGCTGCATGAGCATTCACCCTCTTGTCGCCGCCTTGGGCGGATCCCCTCGATATCGCGGCGCCTTGATGGAGAGTTAAGCTTGAAAAATCACGCTTGTGAAGGCGCGGCCTCACCCCCGCTCGTTCCCGCGCAGGCGGGAACCCAGACTTTCGGCGCCATGCCAAAAAAAGACCTGGATGCCCGCCTGCGCGGGCACGAGCGGATGGATTTAGCCAAATTGCACGAGAAACCGAAAAGATGAAGCGGCAGCGCCGATTCCGTCTCGACCGATCCCGTTTTCGCTTACGTGACCTTACCCAGGATCGCATCCATATTGGCTTGCGAGAACGCTCGAAGCGTTTGCGTCCGCACATTGCCGGATTTGCCCAAGGCCAAGCCGATGGCGGTGATCGCCGTGTCGTCGGGCCCTTCGACGACACACACGATGTCATGGGCGCCAAGCGTCCAATAGATCTCCTTGACGCTGACACCCATGGATTTCGCGAGCTTCTTGAAGGCATCGGCTCGTTTTGTCGTATCCTTTATGTTGCGGATGCCCTGATCTGTGAAATTGGCAAGAACGATATAGGTTGCCATGACTTTCTCTCCCGTCGGATCAACTTGTCGGACACCGACAAAAGCATGGTAATACGCTTCGGCGACTCAAGATGGAAGCATTCGTGAGACTGCTTCTTCTGGGGTGTCGCACCGCAGCCGCACGGGCCTCGAGGTGCTTTCGGTCCGGCGCTTCGCCCTCTCAAGCCTGTTGCGTCTTGCCGCTTGCGCATCGCGCAATCCCCGTCCATTCTCGCGTGGCTACGGCGCAAGAACGGAAAGACGGCAGATGAAGGCGGAAACTGGCGGCGTCACCAAGGCGAACACCGGCATCGACGGTATCTCCTGGAATATTCTCGGCCAAACCTACGTGCCGAAACAGCTTTCCGAAGCCTCCTTCGCCTGGCACGCGACCCTTCCGCCTGGAACCTTCGTTCCGCCCCATATCCATCCGACGCAAGAAGAGTTCATTTACGTGCTCGAAGGCCGCATGGACCTCGTGCTCGACGGTAAGGACTTTGTGGCGAGCGTCGGCGATCTGATCCGCCTTCCCATGGGCGTGCCGCACGGCCTCTTCAACAAGGGCGAGCAGACGATCAAATGCCTTTTTTGGGTGACGCCGACGCGTAAGCTCTACGATCTCTTCTGGGGCATCCACTCGATGAAGGAGCAGAAGCCCGAGGAGGTCGTGGCGCTATCGGCGAAACATGAGGTGATGTTCCTGCCGCCTCCGGCCTGAGGCCTCAGGCGACGGCGGCGACACCTTCGGTGGCGCGTCGCAAGGCCGCCTGCGCCAGCAGTCGCGTGGTGTCGAGGGTCGGCAGGGGCGAATTATCGTCGTTCATGATGAGCAGGATCTCGGTGCAGGCAAGCGCCGCGGCATCGCAGCCCTCGGCTTTCATGCGCGTGAAGACGCGCCGAAATTCGTCGACCGCCTCGGGCTTGAACACGCCGTAAGTGAGCTCATCCATGATGATGCGGTTGATTTCCCCGCCCTCTGCTGCGTTCGACCGCATATGGCCGATGCCGCGCTCCGCAAGCTTCTCGGGGTAGACCTCACTTTCGACGAGCCAGCGCGTGCCGACGACGCCGACACGCCGAAACCCGCGCCGTGCCGCTTCGGCGGCGGTGACTTCGGCAATGTGCAGGAAGGGAAGCGGAGAGCGCGGCTCGAGATAGGAAAAGGCGCGATGGATCGTGTTGTCGGGGCAGATGAGAAAATCAGCACCGATGCGCGCGAGCTTCTCGGCCGACGCAAGCATCAGCTCGCCAACTCCTCGCCAATCGTCGCGTTCGAGAAACGCCACATATTCGGCAAGCGAGGGCGTGTGCATCGAGACTTCCGGATGCGCATGGCGCCCGAGAAGGTGAGCACCCTCCGCGCAGATCGTACGGTAGCAAAGCGCCGCGCCTTCAGCCGAGCAGGCGACGATGCCGATGTGCTGAACCATGTTTCAGCGTGCCTGCCGATCAGGCGGCCGCCGCGGCGCGCAACTTCGCCTTGGCGGCGGCGGCGCGCGTGGCATCGTTCTGCTGAAACATTTCGAGCGTCTCGAGATCCTCATCCGCCACCGCCGTGAGCGCGAGGTCGCGATAGAGCCGCGCCTTCGGGTCGCGCTTGATGGCGCGCCGCGTGCGGCCCATGCGCCAGACGATGCCGGCGATCTTCACATGCTTGGCGATGAGCTCGGCTGCGTATTTCGGGTAGAAGACGAAAGGGTTCTCGATCGGCATCCCCGGACGCCGGTCGCGACGCACCTTGCGGCGCAGATAGCCACCCTCGAGCGGGTGGATCTTCTCGATCGTCACGCAACCGTAGAACCAGATGAGCAGGAACATCATCTTGCCCGGGCTGATGCCCGTCGCATAAGCGCGGCGCATGATGGTTTCCATATGCCGAGGCGTGTAATAGGCCTCCCATGCCCGCCGATAGACGCCCTCCCACTCGGCCTTCGACATTTTCGGATGGGCCGTCGTCACATGCTCGAGATCATATTTGTTCATGTCCGGGTCCATCGGGACGCCGGCCTTGAGCAATTTCTGGTGATCCTCCGAGCCGGGCAAAGGCGTCAGGCAGAAGAATTCCAAAAGATCGAGCGGCAGCTCGCGCTGGATGATCTCGATGTCGCGGATGATCGACGCCACCGTATCGTTGGGGAAGCCGAGGATATAGCCCGCATAGGTGAAGCAGCCGACCGCTTTCCAGGCGAGCAGCATGGTGCGGTATTCGGCGATGCGATTCTGCTTCTTCTTGGCGGCGATCAGGTTATCGGGATTGATGTTCTCGAGCCCGAGGAAGACGCGCCTCACGCCGGCCTTCGCCGCCTTCTCGATGAAGTTCGGGATGCGATGGCAGAGCGTGTCGACCTGGATGACGATCGAGAAATTCACCCCCGTGTCGGCCCGAACTTCAATGAGCCGGTCGAAGATCGGCTCCCAATTCTTGTTGCGCGCGAGATTGTCGTCGGTGATGAAGAAGGAGCGCACCCCTTGCGCCAAATTGGCCCGCACGATCGCCTCGACATCATCCGGCGTGCGGAAGCGGGATTTGCGCCCCTGCACATTGATGATGGTGCAAAACGAGCATTGGAATGGGCAGCCGCGCCCGGCATCGAAGCTCGTGACGCGTCCGCCCGTGCGCCCGACCCGATCAATCGGCAGGAACGGCGTCGGGGCCGCCTCGATCGAGGGGAGATCCTTCATGAAATCGTAGAGGGGGCGCAGCGCGCCCATCGCCGCGTCGCGAAGCACGAGCTCGAGCCGGTCCTCGGCCTCACCCGCGAAGAGCGAGATGCCGAGCGCCTGCGCCTCCTTCAGATCCTCCGGCATCTGCGGCAACATGGCGAGGCAGCCCGACACATGGAAGCCGCCGATCGCGACTTGCGCGCCGCCGGCGCGCAATTTGCGCGCGATGTCCATGGCATGCGGATATTGATTCGATTGCACGCCGACGAAGGCGACCATACCGAAGCCGCCATTGCGGGCGAGCTCGCCCGCAATGCGCTCGGGTCGGATTCGCGTGTTCGTCTCGTCGAGCGCCACGATGTCGATCTCGACATCCTCGCCCAGCACCTTGCGGGAGGCGCAATCTGACGCGAGTCCGTAGAGGACGGCGAGCGTGTTCGAGGGAATGGCCGAACGCATCCACTGGATGACGTAGCCGTCATCGTCATAGTGGGAAGGCTTGATGAGGAACAGCTTGAAGCGGCGCTTCGCGGAAGCGGCCGCCGGGACGGCGCTCGCAACCTCCATCACGAGCCCACACCGACCGTGAGACGCGACGCCGCCGCGCCCGGATTTCCCACGGCCTCGCCGGGGTGCAGCAGCTCGGCGCGTTCACGCATCTTGGCGACAGCCGCGCGGCCGCCTTCGGTGACGTTGAAGATCTCGAGGGTGTCCATCTCTGCGTCTTGCACCGGCGTGAGCGCCAAGTCCATATATTCCATGCGCTTTTGATCCTTGAGGATGCGCCGGCGGATACGATCGAGCCGCCAGAGCAGCGCGGCGGTCTTTGCGGTCTTCACGACCGCCTCGGCAATATATTTCAGATGCCAGAGCACCGGCGGCTCGACCGGGAAGCCCGAGCGGCGATCCTTGCGATATTTGAGCCGCAAATAGCCGCCTTGCAGCGGATGCAGGCCCTCGATCGAGAGCGAGCCTTGGAACCAGGCGAGGAAGAACATCACTTTGATGGTCTTCATGCCGCAAGCGGTGGCGCGCCGCATCACCGTCTCGACATGCTCTTTTGTGTAATAGGTCTCCCAGGCGAGCCGATAGGCACGCTCCCACTCCGCTTTCGACATCAAGGAATGGGCCGTGGTGGCGTGCTCGAGATCATATTTGTTCATGTCGGGGTCCATGGACACCCCGGCGAGATGCAACTTCTTGTGATCTTCCGAGCCCGGAAGCGGCGTGAGGAAGAAGAACTCCAAGATGTCGAGCGGCAGCTCGTGCTGGATGATCTTGATGTCGCGCAGGATGCTCTCGACCGTGTCCTTGGGGAAGCCGAGGATGTAGCCCGCGCAGGTGATCACGCCCGCCGCCTTCCAGGCGAGCAGCATGTCGCGATATTCGCAGATGCGATTCTGCTTCTTCTTGGCGCCGACGAGGCTGTCCGGATTGATGTTCTCGAGCCCGATGAAGACGCGCTTCACGCCGACGCGCCGGCACTTCTCGATGAAGTTCGGGATCTTGTGGCAGAGCGTGTCGACCTGGATGATGAAGTGGCAGCGAACGCCCTGCTTCTCGCGCATCTCGATGAGGCGATCGAAGATCGGCTCCCAATTGCGGTTGCGGGCGAGATTATCGTCGGTGATGAAGAAGCTTCGAATGCCTTGCGCCACATTGGCGCGCACGATCGCCTCGACGTCGTCGGGCGTGCGATAGCGCGATTTGCGCCCCTGCACATTGATGATGGTGCAAAACGAGCATTGAAACGGGCAGCCGCGCCCGGCGTCGAAGCTCGTCTCCCAACCGCGCGTGCGGGCGATCTTCTCGGCCGGAAGGATCGGCATCATCGCGGCTTCGAGGGTCGGCAGATCGTTCATGAAGTCGTAGATCGGCTGGAGCTTTCCAGCCGCCGCATCCTTCAGCACGGCGTCGAGCCGCCCTTCCGCCTCGCCGGCGAAAAAGGAGATGCCGAGGCTCTGCGCCTCCTTCATGTCGTCGGGCATCTCGGGCAGCATCGCGAGGCAACCCGAGACGTGGAAGCCGCCGATGCAGACTTGTATGCCTTCGGCGCGCAGCGAACGGGCGATGTCCATGGCGCGCGGAAACTGGTTCGACTGCACGCCCACGAGGCCGACGAGCCCGTGGCCGCCGTTCTCGCGAATGAGCCGCGCGACGCGCTCGGGGCGGATGCGCGTGTTGGTCTCGTCCACGGCCTCGATCTCGATCTCGACATCCTCGCCGAGCACGGCGCGCTCGCGGCAATCGGCGGCGAGGCCATAAAGGGAAGCCAGCGAATTCGAGGGGATCGACGAGCGAAACCATTGAATGACGTAGCCGTCGTCGTCGTAATGTGACGGCTTGATCAGGTAGAGGAGAAACCGCTTCTTGCGAACCTTAGCCATCACAGCCTCATGAGCTGTATCGTGCCCGACGAGAACAAGATTGAAAGACCTATCCAACCGGCGGCCCGGCCGGATGCAAAGCGGACATTACTTCCCCGGTCGCGCTCGCGCCCTTATTGACAAATTTTTGCCGCCAACACAACGGCGAACATTCGCGCGGCTGAGCGCGATTGTATCTATGACCAACGAATCGAGAACAAGGTCGTCGCTCGCGCGCAATAACCACAGGTGATCCGCCCGGAAACGCAAGATCGGCTTCGTCCACCAGCGTTCGATGATGCGCGACAGAGCGGAGGCTTCGCTTGCGTCGAGACCGTCGACCAAGTTGAAGATGCCGACGGGGTATAGGTCGGTTGGCCTTCGGCCGAACACCTGCTGGATCTGCTGGAACGCGTTGACGCCGTCTCGCCGCTGCGGATAAGCGCGCAAATAGAGGCGCCCGACGTTTACCGAGCCTGAGAACAAGCCCCGCAATTCGACTTCCATTGGGCCGAGGCTCGCGAGCTCGCGACGCTGAAGGTCGTCGAGGGCCGGCGCCTGCTCGCCGAACGCGAGCGAGCCGCAAAGCGTGGCATGAAGCTTCCTCTCGCGCCGTTCGATGAGGTGCCACGCGATCTTGGGCGCGAAGGCCGACGCTTGAAGCTCACTCGTCAGCTTGCGATAGGCCGCCGAGCGGTTGAGAGCATCGCCGGGAACCGGCAGGACGAGAGAGAAGATGGGCGGGTGCCGGCCGCTCTCATAAGGCGTGCCCTCGCGGCGTGTCACGACGCGCGGATGGCGGGGCGCAACGAGCGGCAGGTGCGCCAGGCAATAAGCGTCGTCGAGTGCGAGCCCTTCGCCCGCCGCGAACCGCGTCCGGCTACGCAGATAGCCGAGTTCGTCATCCCCGCAGAAGAGCTGGGGCGGCCGAACGTCTCCGTCAGGCGCGGCCGGTTTCGCATCTTCCTGCATTCCTGGTGACAAGGGGTCAGGCGGCGCGATTGCTGTTCGCTGGCTCTGGCGGCGCCGTTGATGCCGATCGCGCGACCTGCTCCTTCGCGAAGCCCGCCGTCGACGCATAGCCGCGCACGATCGCCTTGCGTTGCTCGAAAGAGAGCACGTCCTCGATGCGCTGGAAGCCCTCGGGAGCCAGCGCCTCGACCGCGTCGATGACGCCCTCGGGCCCGCCCTTGCGGTTGAGCCGCACGAGTTC
Organism: Beijerinckiaceae bacterium; assembly: GCA_035949255.1. Lineage (GTDB taxonomy): Bacteria > Pseudomonadota > Alphaproteobacteria > Rhizobiales > Beijerinckiaceae > GAS188. The sequence goes on from DASZIL010000006.1 coordinate 40,587, forward strand.
CGCGGTCATCGGAGCGCGCTCCTGCTCATAGGCAAGGAGCGCTTGGGCTGGGTGATCGGCACGCACCAGC
>DASZIL010000007.1:0-26535 GCA_035949255.1 Beijerinckiaceae bacterium
CGAGATCGGCGTGCGGCCCGTCGAGCGCCGGTCCTGCCGCGCATAGCCGAAATAGGGCATCACGGCGGTGATGCGCTTGGCCGAGGAGCGGCGCAGCGCATCGATGATGATGAGCAGCTCCATCAAATGGTCATTCGCCGGGTACGAGGTCGATTGGATCACGAACACGTCCTGGCCGCGAACGTTCTCCTGGATCTCCACGAAAATTTCCATGTCGGCGAAGCGGCGCACCGAGCAGGCGGTAAGGGGAAGTTCGAGATATTCACCGATCGCCTCGGCCAGCGCTCGGTTCGAATTGCCGGCGACGAGTTTCATCGGTTGCGCCATGCCCTGCCTCCGGAGGCGCCATCCGCCTCGCCCGGGCCGGCTCTTATCAACCTTCGCGGCAAGGAACAATGCTGGCGATCAAGCTTTGAAGCGAGCGCGATGCCAGTCGAAGCCTTAGCTCCGAAGCCTCAGGTCCGAAGCCTCAGCTCTGCAGGCTCGCCGCCGCCACCCTGCGGCGGCGAAGCCAAGAGCGGCGCGCGAAGCGCGCGTCCTTGGCGTGCGCGCTTTGCACATTGTCGATGAACTCGCGCGCCGAGGCTTCCCAGCTGAAGGTGAGCGCGTGGGTGCGAGCCTTCTCGCGCGGAATGGCGAGCGCGGCGAGCGCCGCCATGCCGAGATCGTGATCGAGCACGCCGGCGCCGCTTTCGCCGAGAACATCGATGGGTCCGGCGACCGGAAAACCCGCAACCGGAAGGCCCGACGCCAAAGCTTCGAGCAGCACGATGCCGAAAGTATCGGTGAGGCTCGGGAAGACGAAGACATCGGCGCTCGCATAGGCCGCGGCGAGGGCCTCTCCTTGAAGGGCGCCGGCAAAATGTGCATCGGGGAAGCGCGTCTCGAGCATGCGCCGCGCGGGGCCCTCCCCGATGACGAGCTTCGAGCCGGGAAGATCGAGCGAAAGGAAGGCGCCGAGGTTCTTTTCCACCGCAAGGCGCCCGCAGCTCAGAAAGATCGGCCGCGGCAGATCGAAGGCGCGCTCGGCGCGCGGCCGGAAGAGCTCGGCATCGACGCCGCGCGACCAGCGCATGAGGCGCTTGAAGCCGCGCGAGGCGAGCTCGCGCTCGAGGGTGGCGGTTGCCACCATGACCCCCGATCCCGAATTATGGAACTGGCGCATCAAGGCATAGGTGAGCCACGCCGGCGCGATGAAACGCGCGGCGAGATATTCCGGAAAACGCGTGTGGTAGCTCGTGGTGAACGGGCGCCCGGAGCGCAGGCAGGCGAGGCGCGCGCAAAGGCCGAGCGGCCCCTCGGTCGCGATGTGAATGTAGTCGGGCTCTGCCGCCTCGATCCGCTCCGCGATGACGCCCGGACGCGTCAGCGCGACGCGCACCTCGGCATAAGTCGGCAACGGGACGGTGCGGAAGGTCTCGGGCGTGAGCATGGCGATGTCGACGCCGAGCCGCGGCGCCTCACGCAACAAATTCTCGAGCGAGCGCACCACCCCGTTCACCTGAGGCGCCCAGGCGTCGGTGACGATGAGGATACGCGTCAAGCCGCCGCGTCCAGGAGCGGTGAACGCGAAGCCAGCGCGGCCATGGGAAGCGGGGCGGGCGCCTCAGCACCCGCGTCGAGCCAGCGGATGATCTCGAAGCGTCCGTCGAGATGCTCGACGAGCGCCGTGCAGCTTTCGACCCAATCGCCGCTGTTGAGATAGGTGACGCCGTCGTAATGCTCGATCGCGGCGTGATGGATGTGCCCGCAGACGATGCCGTCGACGCCCTCGCGTCGGGCTTCGGCGACCAGCACTTCCTCGAAGCGGCCCATGTAATTCACCGCCTGCTTCACCTTGTGTTTCGCCCAAGCCGACAACGACCAATAGGTGAAGCCGAGGCGACGGCGCACCCCGTTCACCTGCCGGTTGAGCCAGAGCGCCATATCATACAGCACATCTCCGAGCGAGGCGAGCCACACCGCGTGGCGCACCACCATGTCGAACTGGTCGCCGTGCAGGACGAGGAAGCGCCTGCCATCGACCGTTCGGTGCACCACGCGGTCGACGACCTTCACCCCGCCGAACTTGAGGCCGAGAAAATTGCGCAGGAACTCATCGTGGTTGCCCGGGATATAGATGACCTTGGTGCCCTTGCGCGCCTTGCGCAAAAGCTTTTGCAGCACGTCGTTATGGCCTTGGGGCCAATACCAGCCCGAGCGCTTGAGGCGCCAGCCGTCGATCAGATCGCCGACGAGATAGAGCGTCTTGGCGTCATAGGCCTTGAGGAATTCGAGGAAGTGCTGATCCTGGCTCGCCCTTGTGCCGAGATGCAGATCGGAAACGAAGATCGCCGAAACCTTGTTCTTCGAATCAGCATCAGGACGATCGAGCATGCACATCGATAGAACCGAAATGCATCTCATTTTGATGACAAGTCTAAAGGCGGATGGCGGAGAGCGGAGTTGAGGCAAGGGGCACACCCTGTTCCGCTCACCGCCGCGAAGGGAGCGATGCAGCCCTCCTTGCTCTTCCATTACAGGCCTCGATTCCCGCTTTCACGGGGAGCTAGCTCCTGCCATCTCGCGCGATTTCTTGCGCGCCTTGAAGCCCTGCGATAGCAACAGCGCTTATGAAAACCGACAAAGCCAATCGCCTGAAAGCCCGCTTGCCGCGCGGCCTCGCTGACCGAAGCGCTGCCGAAATCGCGGCGAGCGAACGCATGCTCGCGAAGATCCGCGAGATCTATGAGCGTTACGGCTTCGAGCCAATCGAGACGCCCTTCATCGAATACACTGACGCTCTCGGCAAGTTCCTCCCCGACCAGGATCGCCCCAATGAGGGCGTGTTTTCCTTCAAGGATGACGACGAGCAATGGCTGTCGCTGCGCTATGATCTCACCGCGCCGCTCGCCCGCCATGTGGCCGAGAATTTCGACGCCTTGCCGAAGCCTTTCCGCAGCTATCGCGCCGGATGGGTGTTCCGCAACGAAAAGCCGGGTCCCGGCCGGTTTCGACAATTCATGCAATTCGACGCCGACACGGTGGGCGCGTCCTCGCCCGCGGCCGATGCCGAGATGTGCATGATGATGGCCGACGCGATGGAAGCGGTGGGCATCGCGCGCGGCGACTATGTGATCAAGGTCAGCAGCCGCAAATTGCTCGAAGGCCTGCGCGAGGCCCTCTCGGCGCAAGGCGCGATCGGCGACGCGCATTGGCTCGGCGTGCTGCGCGCCATCGACAAGTTCGAGCGGCTGGGACCCAACGGCGTCTTCCAGCTCCTGACTGGCGGCCGCAAGGATGAGAGCGGCGATTTCACCAAGGGCGCCGGGCTCGCGCCGGAGCAGGCCGACAAGGTGATGCGGTTTCTCGGCTTTTCGGGTGACGCGCCCGAAGGGACGACGGCCTACAAGCCGGACACGGCGCTCACTCAGCTACCAAGAGAGAATCTCTCGCGCCTGAGCTGGCTCAAGGAGAATGTCGCCTTCGGTCCGACTGGCACGCAAGCGCTGCTCGACCTGGAAGCCCTCGCACAATTCGCTCGCGCGGGCGGCTATGACGAAAGCCGCATCCTCGTCGATCGCTCCGTCGTGCGCGGCCTCGAATATTACACCGGCCCCGTCTTCGAGGCGGAGCTCACCTTCAAGGTGCCGAATGAGAAAGGCGAGCCCGTGGTGTTCGGGTCGGTCGGCGGCGGCGGGCGATATGACGGCCTCGTCGGCCGTTTCCGCGGCGAGGATGTGCCGGCGACCGGCTTCTCCATCGGCGTCTCGCGCCTGTTCTCGGCGCTCAAGGCGGTGAAGAGCCCGATCGTGACGGGCGCCGCCGAACACGGACCCGTCGTCGTGCTCGTCATGGATCGCGAGCGTGTCGAGGATTACCAGCGCATGGCGTCGGCGCTGCGCTCGGCCGGCATCAGCGCCGAGATGTATCTCGGGAGCGCCGGCATGAAGGCGCAGATGAAATATGCCGACAAGCGCGGCTCGCCGCTCGTCGTGATTCAGGGCGGCGACGAGAAGGCGAAGGGCGAGGTCGAGATCAAGGATCTCGTCGAAGGCGCGCGCGAGGCCAAGGCCATCGCCTCGCACGAGGAATACAAGGCCGCGCGACCGGCGCAATTCGCCGTGCCCGAGGCGAAGCTCGTCGAGGCGGTGCGCGAGGCGCTCGAACGGCAAAAGACGGGGTGAGGATCAGCGCGTTTTGCCGCGCCCATCAAGGAGAGAGACGATGGAGATCAAGCGCGCGGGTTCGCAGCCTTCGGGCAAAGGGCCGGCCGAATGGTTCACCGGCACGGTCCGCATCGACCCGTTGTTCAGCCCGCCCGATCCCGCGCGCGTCGCCGGCGCGCTCGTCACTTTCGAGCCTGGCGCTCGCACGGCGTGGCATACGCATCCGCTCGGCCAGACCTTGATCGTCACTTCCGGTTGCGGCTGGGCGCAGCGCGAGGGCCGGCCTGTCGAGGAGATCCGCCCGGGCGATGTCGTTTGGTTCGCACCGGGCGAGAAGCACTGGCATGGAGCGAGCGCCACTACGGCGATGAGCCATATCGCCATCCAGGAGAAGCTCGATGGCAAGGCCGTCGATTGGATGGAGAAGGTGAGCGAAGCGCAATACCGGCGCTGAGCGCGCGCCGCCGTTCGTCGCCCGGAGACGAGCGCCGAAAGCGCGTCGCATCACCCTCCCCGATCGAGCGCGCTTTCGTGCCAGCGGCGCAACAGAAGATGCGAGACGAGCGCGAGCAGCGCATAGACGAGGATGCCGGTGAGCGAGATGAGAAGCAAAGCCGCGAACATGCGCGGGATGTTGAGGCGGTAGCCCGATTCGACGATGCGGTAGGCAAGGCCCGAGCCGTGGCCGGCTGATCCCGCGGCGATCTCGGCGACCACCGCCCCGATGAGGGCGAGCCCGCCGGCGATGCGCAAGCCCCCGAGGAAATAGGGCAAGGCCGAGGGCGCGCGCAACAGCACAAGCTCGCGCCAGCGTCCCGCTCCGTAAAGCTTGAAGAGGTTGCGCAGGTTCGGATCGGTCGAGGCGAGGCCGAGCGTCGTGTTCGACAGGATCGGGAAGAAGGCGACGATGAAAGCGCAGACGAGGATCGCCGTTCCCGAATTGAGATAGACGAGAAGCAGCGGCGCGATCGCGACGATCGGCGTCACCTGCAAGATGACCGCGAAAGGATAGAGCGAACGTTCGATCAGCCGCGATTGCGCGAAGATGACGGCGATGATGACACCCCCGAAGGTTGCGAGCAAAAGCGCGATCGCCATGGTGCGCAAGGTGACGAGGAGGGAGAGCGAGAGCGTGCTCCAATCCTTGATGAGCGTCGCGATGACGACGCTCGGCGCGGGCAGGATGAAGGGCTCGATCCCGTTCACCCGCACGATGAATTCCCACAACCCGATCGCGAAGGAGAAAACGACGATCGGCAAGAGGATGCCGACGAGGCGCGCCCTCGCGATGTCGCCGCGCCGGCGGCCGCCCGGCGAGTTTCCGGCCGTCTCGGCCTCATCATCCGGCGCGGTGATGTGCGGGAGTTCGAGGCTCACAGGTGATCCTTGGTGTCCATGGCGCCATGCAAGGCGTCCGATGCCTTGGCGCAGGCGTCGAGATAGGCGCTTTCGCGCCGGAAATGCTCCTCGCGCGGAAGCGCCGCGTCGATGCCGATCTCGGCGATGACGCGGCCGGGGCGCACCGCCATCACCGCGATCCGCGTCGAGAGATAGGCGCTCTCGTAGATCGAATGAGTGACGAATATTACCGTGCAGCCCATCTCCTGCTTCAAGCGCATCAGATCATCATTGAGCTTGAAGCGGGTGATCTCGTCGAGCGCGGCGAAGGGCTCGTCCATGAGGAGCAGGCTCGGGCGGGTGACGAGGGCGCGCGCGATCGAAACCCGCATCTTCATGCCCCCCGACAGCTCGCGCGGCATCGCCTTCTTGAAATCGGGAAGACCGACGAGCGAAAGCGCCTCCTCGATGCGAGGCAACGCGTCGCGGAAGGACCAGCCGGCGAGCCGCAACGGCAGGAATACGTTCGACTCGACGCTCGCCCAAGGCATGAGCGTCGGATCCTGGAAGACGAAGCCGATGCTCGGGCGCGCCGTGGCGCCGCCCGTTGCCCATTCGATCCTGCCCGAAGTCGCGGGCTCCAGGCCGGCGATGAGCCGCAGCGCCGTCGATTTGCCGCAGCCGGAGGGGCCGAGAAGCGACAGGAAGTCGCCCGCGCGAACGCAAAGGTCGAGCCGCGCAAGCGCGGTGACGCCGTTTTGAAACTCCTTCGAAACGCCCGTGAGCGTGACGAGCGGCGCGCCCGCGCCCACCGCCATCCCCGAGTCGCGCGAGGCCGCGTCGCGAGCAGGCAGTGCGGACCGGGTGAGAGGCAGGGCCGATGCGCTCATGGTGCAAAAGAGTTGGGATGGTCGCGCCCGCGCTTCCAGGGCCGGCCGCACGCGTGGCAAGCACGCGCCGCGGCGATGCGCGCGGTTGAAGGCTTGGTTCTTGCCGCGCCTTGGCGCCTCACTTCGCGCTCATCCTTCGGGCTCCGGTCATTTCGGCCTGAGGTCCAAGCCGACCCCCTTGTTCACGAATTGCACCGTGTAGGATTTCCTGTAGTCGAGCCCTTGCGGCAGGACGCCGGCCTTCGCCATCTGGTCATAGAAGCTCTTCATGCGTGCGTCCGACATGGCGCCGATGCCGTTCTTCAAAGAATCCCCCGAATCGACGATCCCATATTCCTTGAGCTTGGCGATCGAATAGGCGATCTGCTCATCGGTCATCTCCGGATTGTCTTTCTTGATGAGCTCATTGGCGGTTTTGTTGTCGCCATAGAGATAATGATACCAGCCGATCACGCTGGCATCGACGAAGCGCTGCACCACATCCGGATTCTTCTCGACGAAATCGCGCCGTCCCTCGATCGTCGTCGCGACGGTATCGAAGCCGTTGTCGGCGAGCAGGAAGACGTTCGGCTTGAAGCCGCCGACTTTTTCGACCGCATAGGGTTCGGAGGTGGCGAAGCCCTGCTGCACCGATTTCTTGTCTCGGATGAAGGCCGCCGGGTTGAAATTGTAAGGGCCGATCTTCTCTTCCGAGAAGCCCCAGGCCGATTCGAGCCAACGATAGAAAGAAGTGATCGCCTCCTTCGAAACCAGGATCACATGCGCGTCCTTGAGGTTCGCGAATGTGTCGAGGCCTTCGCCGGGGTGGCTCATCAACACCTGCGGGTCCTTCTGGAACATGCCCGCCACCACGACGGTCGGGATGCCCTCCGCGACGGCGCTCATCGCCTGGATCATGTCGGTGCCCATGAAGAAATCGATCTTCCCCGACGACATCATGAGTCGCAGGTTGTTGTTCGGCCCGCCTTGCATGATGGTCACGTCGAGCCCGTATTTCTTATAAGTGCCGTCGGCGACCGCCTGGTAGAAGCCGCCGTGCTCGGCCTCGGCGAGCCAGTTCGTGCCGTAGGTCACCTTGGTGAGCTGCTGCGCGTCGACCGGCAAGGCCGCCCCGACGCAGGCGAGAAGCGCCGGAACGAGCACCTCCCTGACGGCGCGCGCCAAACCGTGGCGCCAGCCTCGCGGCTTATGGGAAAGTCGTGATCTTTGGCTCTGCATGGCCACCTCCGGCTCGGCCGCCGCGCGACCCTCTATTCGCGGGGCCGAAGACTGGCCCCCTGGGGAAATTCAAGCAAGCTTCGTGCCTTCCCCGACAGCCTTCGGTCAAGGGGCAGGATCGCGCCATCCACCATCCTGGCAAGACAAGGCTGGGCGCAAATGAGGGGCCGCCCACCCCTTGCCTTTTGTCATACGCGACAGGGTTTTCGGCCTTAGACGAGCTTGACGAGCTGCTTGCCGAAATTTTCCCCCTTCAACATGCCGATCAAAGCTTTGGGCGCATTCTCGAGCCCCTGCGCGATCGATTCGCGGTATTTGATCTTGCCGCTCGAGACCCATGAGGCGAGGTCCTTCAAGGCTTGCGGCCAGAGCTCCAATCTGTCGGAGACGATGAAGCCCTGAAGCTTGACGCGATTGGCGAGGAAGGCGTGGAGATTGCGCACGCCTTCGGGATTCACCTCATTGTATTGCGAGACAAGGCCGCAGAGCGGCATGCGCGCCAATAAATTGAATCTGCGCGACACGGCTTCGAGGACGGCGCCGCCGACGTTCTCGAAATAGACGTCGACGCCTTTCGGCGTGGCCGCCTCGAGATCCCGGACGAAGCTCGGCGATTTGTAATCGACGCAAGCGTCGAACTTGAGCTCCTCGACCACGTAAGCGCATTTCGCGCGGCCGCCGGCGATGCCGACGGCATGTGCGCCGTTGAGCTTCGCGATCTGGCCGACGACCGAGCCGACGGCGCCAGACGCCGCCGAGACCACGACAGTCTCTCCCGGTTTCGGCTCCCCGATGGTCAAAAGGCCGATCCAGGCGGTGACGCCCGGCATGCCGATGGCGCCGAGATAGGCTTGGGCGGGCGCGGTTTTGGTGTCGATGACCCGAAAGCTCTTCGCCGGCGCCACCCCATATTGTTGCCAACCCAGCGCGCCGACGACGATATCCCCTTTCTTCAAGGAGGGATCTCGCGTTTCGAGGACTTCGCCCACGGTGCCTCCCAGCATGACCTCCCCGATCTCGGCCTTGGCGGCATAGGACTTCGTGTCGTTCATGCGCCCGCGCATGTAGGGGTCGAGAGAAAGCCAGTGATTGCGCACCAGGACCTGGCCTTCGGACGGTTGTGGAACCGGCGCTTCGGCAAATTCGAAATCGGCCTCGCTGACCCAACCCTTCGGCCGGCTCTTGAGCAATACGCGCTTGTTCATCGTCATGATCTCTTCCTTGCCAAACGATCCTGGTGTGAAGCCTATGGTTCTCGGTCCGCGGCGAGGGACCCCGGCCAAGCGCCGGGCTTGCGGGCGCAGAGCACGTAATTCACCGCCGTGTCGCGCGACGATCGCCACTCCCATCGCAGGGGATCGAAGAGGAGGCCTTCGGCTTTTCGAGGCACGAGCCCGGCTCTTCGCACTTGCCGCGCAAGCTCTTCGGGGGTGAGGAATTTCTCCCAATCATGCGTGCCGCGCGGCAGCCAGCCCAGCACATATTCGGCCCCGACGATCGCGAGCGCAAAGGAGCGCAAGGTCCTGTTCAAGGTCGACATCAGCAAAATTCCGCCGGGCTCTAGCACGCGCTCGCAGGCGGACAAGAAGGCCGGGACATCGGCCACATGCTCGACCACTTCCATGGCAAGCACGGTATCGAAGCTTTCGCCTTGCGCGGCGAGAGCCTCGACGGTCGCCTGTCGATAGTCGATCGCGAGCCCCGAACGCTCGGCGTGGGCCTTGGCGACCTCGATGTTCTCGCCCGCGGGATCGATGCCCGTGACCTTCGCGCCCAAGCGCGCGAGCGGCTCGCAGAGAAGCCCTCCGCCGCAGCCGATGTCGAGCACTCCATGCCCCGCGAAGATGCGCCGCTCGCTCGGATCAAGGCCGAAATGACGCGATGCCTCACGCCGGATCCAGGCTAGGCGGGCCGGATTCATGGCGTGCAAGGCCCGCATCGGGCCTTGCTGATCCCACCATGTCGCGGCGAGGCGCTCGAAGCGCTCGACCTCGGCTTCATCTACGGAAGGGGCACGCATGGAAGCCTTGTAGCTTCGTCCTCGCGCTCGGCAAAGCACAAGCTTCGATTTGACATCGGCCCGCATCGCGGCCAAGGAGGCGCCCTTCGCGTCAAGCGCCCTCAGCCGATCTGTCTCGTTTTCCCGAACCCATGTCCCGTCTCGTCATGAAATTCGGCGGCACCTCGGTCGCCAATCTCGAGCGCATCCGCAATGTTGCGCGCCATGTGCGGCGTGAGATCGACGCCGGAAACGAGGTCGCCGTCGTCGTCTCGGCCATGTCCGGCAAGACGAATGAGCTCATCTCCTGGGTGAAGGAGGCGGCGCGAGGCACGCGCAACGGCCCCGTCTATGATCAGCGCGAATATGACACGGTCGTCGCTTCCGGCGAGCAGGTGACCTCGGGCCTGTTGGCGCTGGTGCTGCAGAACGAAGGGCTGCCGGCGCGCTCCTGGCAGGGATGGCAGCTCCCCCTGACCACCGATGGCGCGCATGGCGCGGCGCGCATCGCGACGATCGATGGGAGCGCGATCATCAAGGGCTTCGAGGAGCGGCGCGAAATCGCCGTGGTTTCCGGTTTCCAGGGCGTCGAGCCGAAAACGGGGCGCATAGCGACGCTCGGCCGCGGCGGCTCGGACACAAGCGCGGTGGCCCTCGCGGCCGCCATCAAGGCCGATCGTTGCGACATCTACACCGATGTCGACGGCGTCTACACTACCGATCCGCGCGTGGTGCCGAAGGCGAAGCGGCTCGACCGCATCGCCTTCGAGGAAATGCTGGAGATGGCTTCGCTCGGCGCCAAGGTGCTGCAAGTGCGCTCGGTCGAGCTTGCCATGAACCACAAGGTCAAGACCTATGTGCGGTCGAGCTTCGATGATCCCGCGAATCCGAAGCCCGGCACGCTCATCTGCGACGAGGAGGACATCGTGGAACAGGAGATGGTGACGGGTATCGCCTTCTCGAAGGACGAGGCGCAGATCACCTTGCGGCGCGTCGCCGACAAGCCAGGCGTCGCTGCGGCGATCTTCACCCCGCTCGCCGAGGCCAACATCAATGTCGACATGATCATTCAGGTGGTCTCCGACGATCAGCTCACGACCGACATCACCTTCACCGTGCCGGCCGGCGAATATGAGCGCGCCATGGTAATCCTCGAAGAGGCGCGCGACGCCATCGGCTATGCCCGCATCGCGGGCGCCGACGATGTGGTGAAGGTATCGGTGGTCGGCGTCGGCATGCGCAGCCACGCGGGCGTCGCCGCCTCCGCCTTCCGGGCGCTTGCCCAGCGGGGCATCAACATTCGCGCCATCACCACCTCGGAGATCAAGTTCTCGGTGCTTATCGACGCCGCCTATACCGAGCTTGCCGTGCGCACGCTGCACTCGCTTTACGGCCTCGACAAAGGCTGATTGCGGCCCGCGGGCGGCCAAATTGCGAAGGTCGGAGCGACCGGGTCGACACGGCTTTGCATTTGCCCGTAAGCCCCGCTAAAGCGCCCTTGAGAAATGTCCCGCGCCCGACCTCGGCCTTGTTCCGCCTCCACCACGAAGTCATCCCACTTGGCCCGGTCAGGCGCTTGGCGATAAGGACATGTTGAAATCTTGAGTTGGCGCGATTCGCCATCGGGCGGGTGATGCCGATCGATGCGACAAAGCGCCGGGCAGGTGACTGAAAGCGGCCGGCCTCGAATCGGCTCGGAAGGTAGCCAGACCATGCGGCCAACTCTCGGCGGACCTCGCCTGCTGCTCAGGCGGTTGCGCGAATTGATGGCCGAGCCCATCGGTGCGCAAGCTCGCCTCGACCGGATCGTGAGCCTGATCGCGGCGAATGTCGTGGCCGAGGTCTGCTCGATCTATGTCACGCGCGATGACGGCGTGCTCGAGCTCTTCGCCTCGGAGGGCCTCGCGCCGGAAGCGGTGCACGTCACCACCATGCGTCCGGGGGAAGGCCTCGTCGGCCTCGTCGTCGAGGAGGCCAAGCCCGTCAACCTCGCCAATGCGAGGGCCCATCCGGCCTTCTCCTACAAGCCCGAGACGGGCGAGGAGATCTATCAATCCTTTCTGGGCGTCCCGATCCTGCGCCTCGGCAATGTGCTCGGCGTGCTCGTCGTGCAAAACCGCACGAGCCGTCTCTATTCCGAGGATGAGATCGAGGCGTTGCAGACGACCGCGATGGTGCTCGCCGAGACCATCGCCTCGGCCGAGCTGCAGACGGCAGCCTCCCCCGGAACGGCAACGGCGGCGCGCCGCCCCGTCCGGCTTCAGGGCTCGCCTCTCAGTGAAGGCGTCGGGCTCGGCTACGTCGTCCTGCATGATCCCCGCGTCGTGGTGAAGAATCTCGTCGCCGATGACCCGCAATTCGAATTGACGCGGCTCCAGGATGCCGTCCTTGGCGTGCGGGCCTCGATCGACAGCCTCATCGAGCGCGGGGACATGGCGCATCACGGCGAGCATCGCGACGTGCTCGAGGCTGTGCGGATGCTGGTCAACGACGAGGGTTGGCAAAGGCGCATTCGCGAGGCCATCACCTCGGGCCTCACGGCCGAAGCCGCTGTCGAGCGGGTGCAGTCCGACACGCGCGCCCGGATGATGCGCCAGACCGATCCTTACCTGCGCGAGCGCCTGCATGACCTCGACGACCTTGCGAACCGCGTTCTCGCGGCGCTCGTCGAGGGTGCCTATGCGACGCGCGCTAGGGACCTGCCGGAAAACGCCATCATCGTGGCGCGCAACATGGGACCCGCAGCTCTCCTCGATTATGACCGTTCGCGCTTGCGCGGCCTCGTGCTCGAGGAGGGCGGGCCCTCGAGCCATGTGGCGATCGTGGCGCGCACGCTCGGCATCGCGGCGGTGGGCGAGGTCGAAGGCATCGTCGGGCTCGCCGACAATGGCGATGCGATCATCGTCGACGGCTCGGGCGAAGTGCACCTGCGCCCCCAGCCCGACGTCGAGACCGCTTATCGCGAGAAGGCGCGTTTGCGCGCCAGGCGCCAGGAGCAATACCGCAAGCTGAAGGATGTCTCCTCGGTCACGCGCGACGGCGTCGAGGTCATGCTGGCGCTGAACGCGGGCCTCTCGGTCGATTTGCCCCATATCGAGGAGACCGGAGCGCAAGGCATCGGGCTCTTCCGCACCGAGCTGCAATTCATGATCGCCGAGCGCCTGCCGACCACGGCGAAGCAACGAAGGCTTTACGAGGCCGTGCTGCGCGCCGCCGGCGATCTCCCGGTGATCTTCCGTACGCTCGATATTGGCGGAGACAAGATTCTTCCCTATCAGCGGGCGGTCGAAGAGGAAAACCCGGCGCTCGGCTGGCGGGCGATCCGGATCGGGCTCGATCGCCCGGGCCTCCTGCGCTCACAGGTCCGTGCGCTTCTGCAAGCCGCGGACGGGCGCGACATCTCCATCATGTTCCCGATGGTGGCGAGCGTCGATGAGTTCGACCGGGCGCGCGACATCGTCTTGCGCGAGCAGGAGTATCTGACGCGGCACGGGCACAAGCTGCCGCGGCTTTGCCGGCTCGGCACGATGATCGAAGCTCCCTCGCTGCTTTTCCAGCTCGATGAGCTCTTGTCGCGGGTCGATTTCATCTCCGTCGGCTCGAACGACCTTTTGCAATTCCTCTTCGCCGCGGATCGCGACAATCCTCGCGTCTCGGATCGGTTCGATCCGCTCTCGCCGGCGGCGCTCAGGGTGCTCATGCGCATCGCCGATCGGGCGAGCGCGGCCGGTGTGTCCGCCGCGGTGTGCGGAGAAATCGCCGGGCGCCCGCTCGAGGCCATGACGCTCATCGCGCTCGGCTACCGCTCCTTGTCGATGCCGCCGGCCTCGATCGGCCCTGTGAAGGCGATGCTCTTGTCGCTCGATGCGGGTGCGCTGCGCCGCGCCCTCCTGCCTCTCGTCGAGGAATTGGGCTGTAACCGCACGCTGCGTTCCGAGATCGCGGCGCTGGCGAGAACCCATGGCGTGACGATAGAGCCGCGGTAGGAGGCGAGTAGCGAGTGGCTACTCGCTACTCGCCCTTCCCGCCTCTATATACGCCTCACCATGAATCTTCCGGCCGCCAAGCTTGACGCCATTCTGACCCGTCACGCGGCGATCGTTTTCCGCCTCGCGGAGAACCCGCCGACCGCGGAGACGATCGAGCTTTCCCGCGAGCTGTCGCAGCTGCAACCGATCGTCGGCGCGATCGAGGAATTGCGCGCGACCGAGGCGCAGCTCGCCGGCACCGAAGCGATGCTGGACGAGCCCGCCATCGACCCCGAGATGCGCGAGCTTGCCCTGGCGGAACGAGCAGAGCTCTCGGCGCGTCTCGACGAATCGCGGCGGAGCCTAAGGGTGATGCTGCTGCCCAAGGACGAAGCCGACGAGAAAGGCGCCATCCTCGAGGTGCGCGCCGGCACGGGCGGCGATGAGGCCGCGCTTTTCGCTGGCGATCTCTTCCGCATGTATGCGCGCTACGCGGCCTCGAAAGGTTGGAGCTTCGAGGTGCTGTCGCAAACCGAAGGCTCGGTCGGAGGGGTGAAGGAGGCGATCGCCGAAGTGCGCGGGCGCGGCGCGTATGCGCGCTTGCGCTTCGAGAGCGGCGTGCACCGGGTGCAGCGCGTGCCCGAGACAGAGGCTTCCGGTCGCATCCACACCTCGGCCGCGACCGTCGCCGTGCTGCCGGAGGCGGAGGATCTGGACATGGCGCTCGATGAGACGGAGCTGCGCATCGACACCATGCGCGCCTCCGGCGCCGGCGGCCAGCATGTCAACAAGACCGAATCCGCCATCCGCGTCACCCACGTCCCGACCGGGATCGTGGTGTTCGTCCAGGACGAACGTTCCCAGCATCGCAACCGGGCGAGGGCGCTCGCCATCCTTCGCGCACGGCTTTACGACCTCGAACGCACGCGTCGCGAGGACGAACGCGCCGCGAGCCGGCGCAGCCAGGTCGGATCCGGCGACCGCTCGGAACGCATTCGGACCTATAATTTCCCGCAAGGGCGCGTGACCGACCACCGTATCGGCTTGACCCTCTACAAGCTGAACGAGATGCTCGAAGGCGTCGCTCTCGACGAGCTGATCGATGCGCTCGTCACCGAGCGCCAAGCGGCGCTTCTTGCGATGGTCGAGGAGGAGGCTGCTTGACCAGGAGCCCAGCGCTCGCTTTCAGCGCCGATCAGCCGGCGGCGAGCGCACTTGCAACGCTTCGCCGAGAGCTCGCCGCCAGGGGCGTCTCGGGCGCCGCGCTCGAGGCGCGCTGCCTCGTCGAAGCCGCTTGCGGTTTCGATCGCGCCAATCTCGTGGCACAAGGCCATGGGCCCCTCGGAGAGGCCGCGCCCCGCCTCGCCGCGCTCACGGCACGGCGTTTTGCCGGAGAGCCGCTCGCTCGTATTCTCGGCGCCCGCGAGTTCTGGGGTCTCGCGTTCCAGCTCTCGGTCGCGACGCTCGTGCCGCGGCCCGAGACCGAGACGCTCGTCGAGGCCGCGCTTCGCCATTGCGAGGCGACGCGCGGGCGAAACCACCCTTGGCGCATCCTCGACCTCGGAACGGGCAGCGGCTGCATCGGCGTCTCGCTCCTGACCGAGCTGCCGCGCGCCATGCTGCTCGGCGTCGACCGCTCCGTCGACGCCCTGAAGACCGCCAAGGCCAATGCGCGCCGCCACGGCACCGCCGATCGCGCGCGCTTCATCGCAGGCGACTGGGCAAAACCTATTCGCGCCTCATTCGAAATCGTCGTCTCGAACCCACCCTATGTAGCGGCCGGCGATCTCCCAGGCCTTGCGGTCGAGGTGCGCGTTCACGATCCTCGCCTCTCGCTCGATGGAGGCGCGGACGGGCTCGACAGCTATCGGGCGATTGGAAAAGAGCTTCCCCGCTTATTGGCAAGCGATGGGCGCGTCTTCCTCGAAATCGGCGCCGGACAGCTTGATGACGCGCGCGCCTTGCTTCAAGCCTTTGGTTTTACGGACTTTTCTTCGCATGCGGACCTTGCCGCCATCAGTCGCGTCATCAGCGCAGGGCTGTCGCGCGCACCTGTCATGCGTGCTGGGGAAGGGCCGATGCCCGCGTCCCTTGGTTTGAAACGCGGCGCGGCGCACCCTAAATTCAAGAGGACCCTCAGGCCGTGAGCGACGCTGGCACGAGAGAGCCGGCTGGTTTTTAGGGGCCATTTACGAATTTCGCTTGGATTTCCGTTGCAAAACGGATAAGACACGTTCCCGAATAGATCGTCGCCGTGTTGCTGACGCGAGCCGGGCGAGGACGCGGCAAAGCGATACTGGCGGATGGGATTGCGGTTGGGCGCCACCGAATGGCGCTGTTCCATCGATGAGCTTACCGCTCCGATCGGCCAGGACATCACGAAGGCAGCTTTAGAAAGAGCTTGTTAAGAAAGAGCTTGGCGCAAGCGGGACCGGGGTTCGCTCATTTGCAGGCGCATGGAATGACCCGCCCAACGGCACGGATCACACGTATGGAATTCCTTCGCTGAGGACGGTGCGCTGCGCGCGGCGCTGCGTTGGCGAGCAGAAATTCACGGGGGCCGGATCTTTCATCGGCGCCGAATGGTGTTCTCCCGGGAACACTGCGGCGGCCTCGGATCTCGGCAAGGGCGACGAGTTTAGCCTCCCGAATCAGACAGCAGTAACGGACAACTGGAGACAGGCTGGATGAGACCAGGTTCAAACAAGCGCATGCGGGGTCGCAACCGGCGTGGTCCCAATCCGTTGGCGCGCTCTTACGAGTCGAACGGGCCCGACGTGAAGGTGCGCGGTACGGCGCAGCACATCGCGGACCGCTATCTTCAGCTGGCGCGCGATGCCCAAAGCAGCGGTGATCCGGTCACGGCCGAAAGCTATTTCCAGCACGCGGAGCATTATCTTCGTATCATCGCGGCCGCGCAGGACCAGATGCAGGCGCAGTATGGGTATCGCCCGCGCTCGGAAAACGGAGCCGAGGAAGAGGGTGACGGCGAGGAAGGCGATATGGAGGCATTGGGCGCGCCATACCCTCAAAACGGCGCCTACAACGGCCAGCCCCGGCAAGTGCCCTCTCCTTCAGGCAATGGCCCGATCGACGGTGACGATCAGCCGCCGATGTTCTCCCCGCCGCGTGAGCGCTTCGATAATCGCAACCAGCGCTTCGAGGGCCGTGAAGGATGGTCTCGCCGGGGGGACGGCAACCGCCATGACAATCGTCGCGACAATCATCGGCAGGATGGCCATCGCCGCGAGCCCTATCGCCGCGACGAGGGCGCATCCTCGCCTGATTCTGCAACGCCGCAAGCGCGCGGCGGACAGGGTGAAGGCGCGGGTGATCAACCGGGCTTCGAGCGCCGCCCTCAAGGCCAGCCGAATCAGGGGCCGCAGGGCGGCGAACGCAAGGAAAATGACCGCCGCGAGCGCTTCGAGCGGCCGGCCCGCCAAGCCCCCCGCGAGGAGGCCGCACGCGACGAGCAGGCCCTTCCGTCCTTCATCACCGCGCCGGTCCGCCCGGCGCCAGCTGCCGCGGAAACGCATGTCGACGACGCCGAACCGGTGCAAACGCCGAGAGAGGCTGGCGGTGCGGCTTCCGCCGCGCCCGAAGCCGGCGCGGCCGCACCACGCGCCAAGCGCGGCAGGCCCCGCCGTACCGTGGAACCCGCGGCCGACGCCGAGGATGGCGCGCCCCCGTCGAACGATGGGACGAGCCCCGTCGGCGCCAAGTGAAGCTCGAAGGCTCATGGTCTAGCTGACCGGCAACGCAAAGGTCCCGAAGCCGTCGGATTGCAAACGCTCGATCGAACCAAGTAGAGCCACTTGGATCTCGATGGGCACGCGAGGCCGCTTCGGTCGACCCCAAGGTCGGTTTGCGGGCGCGAGAAGCATCAGTAAAGTCCCGGTGCGATGAGGGAATCGTCGTCCTCAGCCGAAGGGACGCGACTTGGCCGCCGACCTGCGCGAGAGGCTCGACGCATTTCCGCGGCTCACACTGCATCACGCGGCCGAGCGCAGGCGCAAAATCGCCATGCGCCCATTGATAAGCCTATGGCCGGCATGAACCTCGAGGAGAGGATATGTGCCGCTCCATCCTCGATGTGAACAAGGCAATTCGGCACGACGATTGCCTTGATCGAGCACGGCATGGGCGTGGTGATGGACCTCTCCGACAGGGTCCTCGTGCTCGACTACGGCCGCAAGATCACCGAGGGCACGCCCGGCAAGGTGAAACGGGACCGGCTCGTCATCGACGCCTATCTTGGCGTTGCCCATTAGGGGAACGGCCGAGCTCCCAACCTGTCGAGCTTGCCGCGCGTCGCGGATTTCGCGGGTTTCTCGCGTTCGCGCCCGACCAGTCCGCCGTCCCTGCTTTACACGATGCGAATGGAATGATCGTAACCGATCACAATCCGCTGGCTCTTGAAAGCATCATATTGGCGCATCCCTTACTATTGGTAATATTATCATCTGATGGATGCTCTGGACGAGCATCGCGATTGCCGGCAATATAAGAGATGTCGTCGCAATTATTGCCTTTCTCTTCTCGGATGCTTCGATCCGGCGAAGAAAGCCAAGGCAAACAGTTCCTTGAACTTGTGGGGTGATGCCTTGATTCCTGGAACCTTGGAATTGGGTAAGATCGAGCGGTGGGCGGGGCCGTTCCCAGCCGAGACGTGCGATCGTGCCGTGGACGCCCTGGAAGACGGGCTCGTCATTTATTTTCCTCGCCTCGCCTTCACGCTCGAAGAGCAGGAACGCTGCCTGCTTTCGCCCAGCGTCGCCGACGGCAAGGCGAAGAACGTCAGCCTCGACCCCGCGAGCGGCTCCGTCAAAGGCGCCGCCGCCGATGCCGATCGCGCAGCGCTCCAAACAATGCTCGAGCGCTTTGCCTCGCAAGCCACGCGGCTCGTGAGCGAGCTCTTCCCCGCCTATGTGTCAGGCCTCGAGCGGGCGCGTACCAGTTACCGGCCGGTCGAGATCACGGGGCGCAGCTATTCCCCGCTCAAGGACGACAAGCTGCTGCATGTGGACGCCTTTCCTTCAACGCCCACGCAAGGGCGGAGGATCCTGCGCCTCTTCACCAATATCGCTCCCGCGGGCCAGGCACGCATCTGGCGTGTCGGTGAGCCCTTCCAGGACTTCGCGCGAAAATTTCTCCCCTCCCTGCCGCGACCCAATCCGCTCAGCGCCTGGTTCTTCGCCGCGGTCGGCGCCACCAAGAGCCGCCGCAGCCCCTACGACCAGCTCATGCTCGCCCTGCACGATGGCGCCAAGCGCGACGCCGCCTATCAGAAGGGCGCGCCGCAGGTCGAGATCGGCTTTCCGCCCGGGACGACCTGGCTCTGCTACACCGACCAAGTCTTGCACGCCGCGCTCGCCGGACAATTTGCGCTCGAGCAAACTTTCCATCTCGAGCTCGCTTCCATGGTCGATACGGCGCGGTCTCCACTCAAGGTGCTCGAGGGCTTGGCCGGACGGCCTTTGGCGAGCTGAAAGGCCCTTGCGAGCTGAGGGGAACAGCACGCCGGCCGGCAGCCTCGCTGAGGAAGGCCCGATACCCCTGCCCCAATTTGGTGCCTGACCTGCGCAAACGAGGGTCGTATTTTGCATCAATGACGGGTCCAAGTCATGATTGTGCCATCTTTCCCGGCAGGTGAACTGTTCTTGCCCAATCGGGCTTGGAGTAGGAGGACAACCTGTCGACAGCGGTGGAAAGTTCGCAAGGTAGGGTTCCCGACACGTCCTCGAGCCTCTCCTCAGACCCCAAATCCCCGGCGCGGCCCATCGCGCGTCGCTTGCGGTACATGCTGGAATATGCGGGCTTCTGGCTGATCGCGAAGCTCGCCTCCGCCTTGCCGCTCGAGCTTTGCGTCTCCGCCTCCGCCTGGTGCTGGCGCCTGCTCGGACGTTTCAGCTCTCGCCAACGGCGCGCCGCGACGCAGCTCGAGCAATCCTTGCCTGAGCTCAGCGGCGACGAGCGCGACGCGGTCCTCTCGCAAGTCTGGGATAACCTCGGACGCAATTTCGCCGAGGGCTTTCACATTCGCGCGTTCATTGACGACCCTTCGCGCTTTGTGGTCGCCCGCGAAAACGCGCTTCGCGAGTTCGCGCAAAGCACCAAGACCTTCGTCATCGTGTCTTTGCACAGCGCCAATTGGGAGCTGACCGCGCTCGGCTTGCTGCGCGTCGGCCTGCGCATTGCCGGCATCTATCGCTCGATCAAGAATCCTTGGGTCGATGGCTATGTGACACGCCTTCGCCAACCGCTCTACCCCTCGGCGCTTCTTCCCAAATCGCCACAAACGCCGCGCCGTTTCCTCAAGCTGATGCGCAAGGGCGTGCCCGTGGCCATGATGTGCGATTTGCGCGAGGCGCGCGGCGTCGAGGTCCCCTTCTTTGGCAGGCCCGCACCCTCGACTTCCTTTCCGGCGCTTCTTGCCGTCGCTGACGGACTGCCGATCTTGATCGTGCGCACGCTGCGCGAGCCGCGCTCGCATTTCCGTTTCGAGTGGAAGGTGCTTCAGCCGATCAGGCGCGGTGCTTCGCGCGAGGAAGATGTCACGGCGACGACGGCGCTCATCCAAAGCTGTTTCGAGGAATGGGTGCGCGAACGTCCGGGCGAGTGGATGTGGGTGCATCGCCGCTGGGGGTAAGGCTCAGGAGCACACCCCGATCCGACGAGCACAAGATGGATTGCGAACCAGACGGCGCGTGACCGGCTAGTTCCGCTGTCGCGTGATCGCCTCGGCGAACAGGCTCGCATCGACATTGCCGCCCGAGCAGACGGCAACCACGGTCTTGCCGGAGAAATCGACCTTCTTTGCGAGCACCGCGGCGACGGCGGCGGCGCCGCCAGGCTCAGCCACGAGCTTGAGATGATGGAAGAGGGCAGCCATCGCCTCCATGGCCTCCTCGTCCGTCACGGAGAGGCCGCGCGCCCCATTGGCGGCGAGCGCCGCGAAGGTGAGCTTTCCGGGTGTCGGCGCGCCGATGAGCGCGTCCTGGATCGAGCCCGCGTTGCGCGTGTTCTTTTCCCGCTCTCCGCTCTGCAGCGAGCGCGCCATCCGGTCGAAGCCGTCGGGCTCGACCGTATAGCACTGCGTTGCCGCGGAGCGCGCCTTGACGGCGACGGTGGTGCCGCTCGACAAGCCGCCCCCGCTCGAGGGGGCGAGCACCGCGTCCGGCTTGGCCCCGATCGCCTCGCATTGATCGATGATCTCGATGCCGATCGTGCCCTGACCCGACATCACGTCGACATCGTCGTAAGGGGGGACATTGGTCATGCCGCTGTCGCGCGAAAGCTTCTCGACGATGGCGAAACGATCCTCCCGCGCCCGGTCGTAAAGGACGATCTCGGCGCCGTTTCGGCGCGTGTTGTCGATCTTCATCGCCGGCGCGTCGGCCGGCATCACGATCTTCGCCGCGACTCCGAACATCTTGGCGGCGGCGGCAAGCGCATTGCCGTGATTACCCGAGGAGGAAGCAACCACGCCGCGCGACCGCGCCTGCGGGGAGAGCGACATCATCTTGTTCAGCGCCCCTCTGATCTTGAAAGCGCCGGTGCGCTGGAGAACCTCCGCCTTCACCAAAAGGCGGCAGCCGGCGGCGGCGGAAAGCGCCGGGCTTTCCAGAAGAGGCGTGCGCACGATGTGGCCGGCGAGACGGTCGGCTGCTGCCTGAATGTCGGAGAGGGTGATCGGAGACATGGGTGACCTGATAAGCGAGATGTGGAGCTGACGCCTCCTCTTAGAACATGACGGCCTCAAGTCGAGTCGATCCTGCTAGCGGGACGTTTGGCCCCGGATGGAAACTCCATGGGTGCTTCACGACGCGGCCCTTCTCGCCTTTTCGGCAATCGGCACCCCTTCGCGAACCCTATCCCGGTTTCGCTTGCGGCTTGAACGTGAAACGCTCGGCGTGCGACCCCGCTTCGCTCGCGCTCGTGACGGAAGCTTCCGCCCGAGAGAGCGCGGTCGCGACCTCCTTCGGGGAGAGCAAACCCGGCCCTTCGATGAGGAGGCTCAACCCGGTTGATGTCGCAGCGCTCGAGATGACGGCGGCGCCAAGATCGGCAAGCGTTGAAGGAATGGACGCGCGCCAGCGCTCGAGGGTCACGCAGATAAGCACGCGTTCCCGCGCGGCCGCATCCGCCAGGGGCTTCGCCACCACGAAGACCGGCGTCCCCGCCGGATGATCGGGACGTTCGATGAAGGGCAGGCGCGCGATGATCTTGGGCGCCGAAGGCTCCGCGAGCGCCATCCACCAGGCTCCCGCTTGCGCGCCCTGATCCGAGCGGAACATGCCGAGATCGCCTTTCGAGGCAGCGACCGCCGCGATCACCTCGACGGCGCTGCCATGCGTCAGGAAAGGCACGGTGAAGCCGAAATGGAAACGCGCCGAATCGCGCATCGGCGCGTCGCCGCCCGAGACATCGGCGTGCACCGCATAGGCTTTTTGCACATAGGTGAAGGTGCCGATGATGACGCGCCAGATGCCTTCCGCCGTGTCGAGAGGCAAGAGCCCGCGGTGGCGTGCCGCGAGGCGCCGCATCATCTCGGCCTCGCGCCCAGGACGGAAGGCTGAGCCGGTCTCATCGGACTTCTTGACCCGGATCAGCGTCGCGATGATCTCGCCGCGCTCCATCAAGAGGCGATGCATCGCTTCATCGATCCGGTCGATCTCGCGCCGCAGATCCGCGAGCGTCGGCGCGGCCTTCGACGCAGCTTCGTCCGTCGCGGATATCGGCGACGCTTCAGACTTGGACGACAGCTTCATCGAGTTTCGACCTTCTCACGCCATGCCGGCACTGCTCCCTTTCCGCACACTAACCCATGTTCTCGAGAAGGGGGAGGCTTTCCGAAAACTCAACCCTCGATCGACAAACTGAAGCGTGATGGCTCATCGCCTTGTCACCACGAGGCCGCGTCCGCAATGTGAGGAATCGAAGTGGCGCTCCGAGCGCGCATTAGTGCATTCGAGAAATGCCGTGTGGCCCTGACGGATCGGCTCGACAGGGGGTCGCAAGGGGGTTAGTCATGAAATTGTCACATAAACTGCGCCATCGCCGGCGGCTCCCGCGGGGGCGCTGACCGGGTTCTTCTTGGAGAGTGGCTGGCATGCAAGGGACCGAGCTGTTCACGAGCCTCGTCGGCAGCGTCACGCTGCTCCTGTGGGGCGTGCGCATGGTCCGCACAGGGGTGACGCGCACGCTCGGCGGCGCGCTGCGCCGCTTGCTCGCCGCCTTCACCAGCAATCGCTTTTATGCCTTCGCGAGCGGCCTCGTGGTGACCGTGCTGGTGCAGAGCTCGACGGCGACGGCACTGCTTCTCGGCTCCTTTTGCGGACGCGGCATGATCGGGTTGTCGGCGGCGCTCGCCGTGATGCTCGGCGCCAATGTCGGCACGGCGCTTGCCGCGCAGATCTTCTCCTTCGACGTGCTGTGGCTTTGGTCCGCCGCGGTCGCAGTCGGGGTGATTCTCTTCATGAGCTCGAGCGCCGAACGGCCGCGCGGCCTCGCGCGCAGCTTAATCGGGCTTGGCCTGATGCTGCTCGCGCTCGATCTGATGACCTCGACGATCGAGCCGTTGAAGGGCTCCTCGACCTTTCAGGTCGTGATCGGCGCGATCGCCGATGAGCCCCTCCCCGCTCTTCTTGCCGCGGCGGTCCTCACCTGGCTCGCCCATTCGAGCCTCTCGATCGTTCTCTTCGTCAAGCTGCTGGCTTCCACCGGCGTCGTGCCGACGCAAGCAGGCTTCGCGCTCGTGCTTGGCGCCAATCTCGGCGGAGCGATAGCGCCTTTCCTCGACCTTTCGGGCTCGCCGCCCGCCGCGCGGCGCGTGCCGCTCGGCAACCTTTTGATGCGGGGCGTGGCGGTGATCTTGATTCTGCCGGCGCTTTCCCCGATCGCCCATTGGTCGGACACGCTCGGCGTCGATACCGGCCGGCTGATGATCGATTTTCATCTCGCCTTCAACGTGGCAGCGGCCGTCCTCTCGCTGTTGCTGACCGACAGTTTCGCCAAGATTTGCGAACGGCTCGTGCCGGAGCCGCGCAAGCTCGAGGACCTTTCGACCCCGCGCCATCTCGATCCCAACGTCCTCGACAATGCTTCCGAGGCGCTCGCCTGCGCGATGCGCGAAACGCTCAACATGGGCGATCGCGTCGGCGACATGCTGCGCCAAGCGCTCACCGTCTTCGAGGCCTCCGATGTGAGGCTCATGCGCGAGGTCGAGAAATCCGACAACGCCGTCGACCGCCTGCACGAGGCAATCAAGCTTTACCTCATCGACGTCTCGCGATCGGGCTTGAGCGAGGAGGAAAGCCGCCGCTTCCAGGAAATCTTGAGCTTCACCACCAATCTCGAGCACATCGGCGACATCGTCGACAAGAATTTGATGGAGCTCGCGGCGAAGAAGATCAAGAACAACTACGCCTTTTCGAGCGAGGGGCTGGAGGAGATCAAGAAATTTCACGCGCTCGTCATGGACGATCTGCGGCTCGCCTTGAACGTCTTCGCCACGCGCGACGTGGCGCTTGCCCGCAAGCTGATCGCCGAAAAGGCGCTCGTGCGCGCGGCCGAGCGCGAGACCTCGGATCTCCACTATGCGCGGCTACGCGACGGACGCCCCGAGTCGATCGCCTCGAGCGCAATCCATCTCGACATTATCCGCGATCTCAAGCGCATCAACAGCCATCTCACCTCGGTCGGCTACCCGATCCTCGAAGAGGCGGGAGAGCTTGCCGAAAGCAGGCTTCTCGCGCGCGACACCGAAGCTGCCGAGGGGCATTCCAACGGACACGCCGTGACGGGGCCATCACAAGTTTGAGCCTTCACGCGCCAGCTTTCCCCATTTCACGGATTTCGTGGCGACGCCTCGTCTTGCTTGCGGAGCCGCGAACGAGCCAGTTCGGATCGAACCAGCGGTCCGCCGGACCGTCATAGGTGAGGCGCGTGATGTCCCAATGGCTGACGAAGCGTGCGTAGGCGCTCCACACGCGAGGCCCGCCTCCGATGAAGACGACGCGTCCCGCGAAGCGCTTCAAAGTCTCCTCGGGATCCATGCTGGAGCGCAGGACGAAAAGCTTGCGATCGGCGCGCGCGAATTCCGGGACCGCGGCGATCGTCCGTGGACCCGCCATCAAGACATGCCCTCTCGTGATTTCGAAAAATCGCGCGACATCGGCGACGAACTCCCGCCCTTTGTCGCCTTCCCAAGGCATGCGGCCGTCAAGGCCGAGCTGCCCTGATCGACCTATGGCACAGATGACCTTGACGATGGTCTCGTGCATCGGATCTCACGAGGTTGGACGCAGGCTCAGGATGAGCCCGGCCTTGCTCTCGATCTCCACGCTCCCTCTTGGCTCGTGCGAGTCTGGCCGGGATTATCCGGTGCCGGGATGCTGCTGGTGCTCCTTCTCTTCCTTCTCGCGTTGGCTTGCTCGATGATGGCCCACGGCGCAACCCGCCATCGCGCCGAGCACCGCGTGATGACCGGCATAATGGCCGGCGACACCGCCAACCACCGCCCCCTTGATGCAGCCTTTTGCAAAAGCGGGAGCGGGAGCGGGCGACAGCAAGACAAGGGACAGGAGAAGCGGGGCGGCGAGCTTCATGGCGATCACCTCAAGGGCTTGAGCGCTCGTTCAACCCTGAAGCTCGCAATTTCGTTCCCGCCGCCCCGCGCGTCCAGCAAGCGCCACGGCAGGCACCAACAAGCGGCTGTAGATAGCGGCTTGAAGCGTCGGCGCTCGCGCACTATAGAGGCGGCTTGCGCTTTGCTCCCATCGTCTAGCGGTCCAGGACGTCGCCCTCTCACGGCGAAAACAGGGGTTCGAGTCCCCTTGGGAGCGCCAGGTAGTTCAGACACTTAAGAGACCTAGGTTCACTTGGTGTCCAGTCCGTGTCCTGTCTGCGACGATCAGCGAGGGAGCAAATACCGCAACCGCCAACCGTGGGCGCGGACACCTCGACAAGCTGCTTTCGAAGCGGAAACGAGCTTGCACGCGGCCATCCTGCCGCGATGCCCCAACCGACGTTCCTACCTTCTTACCGAATCTTCGCGAACAGCGAGGCATCGGAGCTCTCATGGACGAATGGGCTCCATGCGTTCTAGGTGATGGCTTTAAGCCGAGAGGTGATTGCAATGACGGTGACGGAGCAGTGGTGCGGTTCACCAGGTTTTTCCTGCAGTTCTTTGAGGCCAAATCTTCTACAAGATGAGCCAGATCGGATGGCCTTATGGGATATGATACCCGTTGGTCTTCGAGCCAGCAAAATAACAAAGGCCGCCGCAACTACTTTGTACAAAATTGTCTCTGCAGGGCTGAATATTTGGACCGATAAGAATTTAGACCGACGAGAGGAAGACGTTTTAGTTGAATCATCATCATTAATGTTCACGGCATTTCCACACGCACTCTCTATCATCGATAGATACAGTAAGGATGACCGCGACGAGCTGGTCAGTGACATAGAATCGCTGATGCTGAAAGCGTTTTTCTTGGGAGCGGTAGGGCTCCAAAGCCCCATCTTTGAGCGCTTACGTAAGGAAAAACAAAAGGCTCAAGTCAGACCTGCGCAGGAAAAGAGAAGTACTCCGCCAAGTAAACGGCGCTTGATCGTAGCGCGCCACGCGCAAGAGCTGTGGGAGAAGAACGCCTTGAGAAATGGGAATGCATCCGGCACGGCGCAAGCGATTTTAGAGTGCGTGAATAGAGACTTGTTGGCTCATGACTTACGTCCGGTGGCGGAACGAACGATTAGGCGAGACCTACCAAAGATCGCGAGTTGGCAGCCCCGCTCAACCACGCGTCATGAGTGATCTGGGCAGTCGGCTGAAGCGAATGGTGGGTCGCTGTCACGGGGCCAAATCGGCGGTCACAAGCGCGCTGCTGCGTGGGGAAATTGGCAAATTGGCTGCGTAAGGCGTTGGCAGTTAGACCCGTTCACGCACCCGAGCTGACACCGGAGTTGGCGAC
>DASZIL010000008.1:0-9825 GCA_035949255.1 Beijerinckiaceae bacterium
CCGGCGCGAAATAGCCGGTGAAGCGGCTCCAGCCGCCGGAGATTTGCGGGCTCGTCAGCCATTTGATCAGCTTCCACGCCGCGTTCCTGCGCTCTTGCGAATTGCCCTTCGGGATGATCAGCGACGCGCCCCCGATCGGCACGGCGTTGCGGACGTTCCTTGGAATGAAGGCGACCTTGAATGGCGCCTTCATGTTCTGGCGGATGAAGGACAAGGAACCGGTCGACGTGACGATCATCGCGGCTTGACCGCCGAAGAAGGCATTGTTCATGGCGGGCGTCTGAATCGTGCCCTCGGGCATCACCTTGAACTTGTGCACGAGGTCATCGACGAAAGTCAGCGCGCCGAGAGTCGAGGGCGTGTCGTAATAGATCTCTCCGCCCCAATCCGGGTTGTAATATTGGCCGCCGTTCGAGAGCGTGAGCGCCGATATCGTCCAGCCGAGAATGTCGTATGTGCCGGGCAGCATGATGCCGTAGCGTGTCGTCTTGTCCCCATCGCGGCGGGTCAGCTTCTTGGCGTCCTCGGCCCAATCGGCCCAGGTCACCGGCGGCTTCTCGGGGTCGAGCCCCGCCTCCTTGAACGCCTCGACATTGTAGTAGAGGAGCGGCGTCGAGTTCTGGAACGGCACGCCGTAGATCTTGCCGTCGACGCGGGCGTTGCCCGCAAGCGCCGGCCAGAACTCGCCCATGAAATCCTCAGGCGTCTTGCCCTCGGCGCGCACCAGCGGGTCGAAAGCCTCGACGAGATCATCGATGTGATATTGCGTGATGAAATTGGCGCTCATCAGCGCGACCGCGGGCGGCTTGCCCGCCTTGATGGCGGCGCGCGTCTTGATGTCGGTCTCGTCATACGTGCCGGTGTAGGCCGCGGTCACCTCGATGTCTGGGTTTTCCTGGTTGAAGCGCGCCACGAGATTCTGCATCTCCTTGGCGAGCGCGCCATCGACCGGCACCGGGAAAAAGAAGTCGATCCGGGTCGCGGCCGTCGCGGCCGTCGTCGCCACCGCGGTCAGCGCGGCGGCAAGCGCTATCGATCTCAAGAACCTCATGCAAGCTCTCCTATTTGATGCCCGTGAACAGAAAGGAATTGACGAATTGGCGCTGGAAGAGCGCAAACGCGATGAGAAGCGGCCCCGCGACCAAAAGGGTCGCGGCGGCGACGAGACCCCAATCCGCCGCCTGCTCGGCCGAGCGCACGAAGGAGGTGAGGCCGACGGTGAGCACCATCTTGTCGGGACTATCCGTCACCATCAGCGGCCAGAGGAACTCGTTCCAATGGGAGGTGAGGGAGACGATCGAGAAAGCGATGAGGCCCGGCCGCGCCAGGGGCACGAGCACGAGCCGGATCATCTGCGTGAAGCTCGCGCCGTCCAAGATGGCGGCTTCCTCGAAATCGCGGGGGATGGTCTTGAAGGTCTGGCGCATAAGGAAGACGCCGAAGGCGGAGGCGAAATAAGGCGCCATGATGCCGGGCAGGGTGTCGTAGAGCCCAAGCCTCACGATCATCAGCGTGTTCGGCACGATCAGCAGCGTCGGGGCGAGGGTGAGCTGGAGCAGGAAAAGGTAGAAGAGAAGGTTCTTGCCCCGGAACTCCATGCGGGCGAAGGCATAGCCCGCAAGCGTGATCGTGACGAGCTGCACCATGAGGATGCCGAGCGTGACGATCAGCGTGTTGAGATACCAGCGCCCGAAATCACCCTGTGCGAAGGCGTCGGCGAAATGCTCTCTCGTCGGCTTGAGGTCGGGCACGAGCGAAGCCGCCGCCGTCGAGCCGTAGGGGATGTCGCGCGCCGAGGCGACCAGCATCCACAAAAGCGGCGTCGACCAGACGAGCGCGAAACCGCAAAGGAGCGCGACGGCGACGAGGGGTAACGGGGCGAAACCGGCGATGCGCATCGTCAGGATTCGTAATGCATGCCGCGCTCGAGCGACTTCAAGGAAGCCACGGAGAGCGAAAGCAGCGCCGCGACCGAGATCACGGTCGCGGCGGCCGCGCGTCCCGTGTCGCCTTGCTGATGCGCGGCCTGGAAAATGTAGTTCAACAGGATGTTGGTCGAATCCGACGGTCCCCCGCCCGTGAGCACGATCACATGATCGATCTGCGTGACCACATTGATCATCGCGATCACCAGGATGAAGGCGAGCGTCGGCTTCAAGAGCGGCAAGGTGATGCGAAAGAAGCGCGTGAAGGCGCCCGCCCCGTCGAGCTTGGCGGCTTCATGAAGCTCGGGCGCGATGGCTTGCAGGCCGGCGAGCACGAAGAGCATGTAATAGCCGGCGTTCTTCCAGATGCTCAGGCCGATGATCGCATAGAGCGCGGTGTCGGGATTGCCGAGCCAATTCGTCCCGGCGATTCCGAGCTTCGCGAGATGGTAATCGAGGAGGCCGACGCCCGGCATCAGCACGAAGGCAAAAAGCGTCGCGACCGCGACGAGCGGCAGGACGACGGGAAAAACGATCACGGTGCGCAAGAGCGCATTGATGCGCGTCGCGTCTTGCAACGCCACGCCGAGCGAGACCGCAAGCACGATCGAAGGCGCGACGGTGCCGAGCCCATAAACGAGATTGTTCGACAACGCCTTCCAAAAGGAGGCATCGGCGAAGAGCCTTTGAAAATTGCCGAAGCCATAGCCCGTGAACTTGCCGCCAAAGCCTTCGAGGCTCACCGCCTGCATCAAGGCTTCGAGAATCGGCACATAGGTGAAGAGGAAGAGGAGAAAGAGCGAGGGCGCGAGCAGCCAGAAGGCGGCGCGCGTCGGGACGACGGCTCTTGCGCGGCGCGCCTCGAGGCGCCGCTCGAGTGGCGGCGCGAGGATTGCCGCGTCGGCGAGCGCCTGTGCCATCGGCGCGGAGATTCCCTGCGCTTTGCGACGTGACGATGACACCTTAAGGTTCCGTATTCCTGGCCAAGGCTTGCGATGAAGGCTTGCGATGAAGGCTTGCGATGAAGGCTCGCGATGAGGGTTGAAGCGACGCGGGGGTGCGCGGACCTGACCTATAGCGCGTCGGGGCGCCTGCCGTCAGGGGCGGCGCGACAAGGGGGGAGATTTCGGCACTTGCCTTGGCGGCTGGCGAACCTCCGGCATTTCCGAAACCTTTACGCTAAGCCGCCAGGATAATGCGGCCTCACCTTTTCGCGCAGCCGTTCACAGGATCGCCGAACCTTTGTCCTCCACCAGCTCGAGCTTTCGCGAAGCCCGAAACTGCAAAGCGCGGGAGCGTCTCGAGCGAGCGCTTCCCGCGATCTTCCCCGGCGTCGTCCTGCGGCGCGCCTTGAGCCGTCCTTTCGTGCCGCCGCTGCCGAGGCTCGCGGTCGACGGCTATTGGCGCGCTCACCCGTTGCGTGCCGATCGTCTGGCCCGGGCGCTCGCGGCGCGAAGCGGCGCGCCGGAAGGCTGGCGCTGGTCGGTCGCGGCGGAGGGTTTGGGTGAAGCCGCGGCGGCCGGGCTGCCGCAGAGCTTTCGGGCTCCGCCCGCGCCCTATCGCGAAAAGAGATTCGCGCTCGGCAAGGGCCATTGCTGCGTCTGCGGCCAGAAGGTCTACCGATTCGGCTGGCATGAGGATCTCTGGGGCGCCGGCCCAAACCGAAACGCCGAATGGCACGCGGCCTGCGTGGCGGCTTGGCGGCTGTGGAACGCGCCGAGCGATCAGGTGGCGCTCCTCAAGCGGTGGCAGAAGCACCGTTGCGCAACGAGCGGCAAGCGGCTTTTGCGAAACGCCGAGGTCGACCACAAGCTGCCGCTCTTCAAGCTCTGGCGCCAGCATCGCGACATGCCATGGCCGCGACTCCTCGGCTTTTGGGGCCTGCCCAATTTGCAGGTGATCAACCGCGACGCCCATGCGCAAAAATGCGCCGAAGAGGCAAGGTCCCGACGCGAGCCCGTCAACGCACAACCGCCCCTCCGGCCGACAGTCCGCGAGCTTCTCCTGGCGCTCGAGACGGTCGAGGCTGCTCGCGTGAGCTGAGCGCGAAGGCATCTCGAGCATCGGCGGCATGCCGGGCCCTCAGCCCGCCGAGGGTAGGCGCAGGCGGCGCAGGAGCTCTTGAAACCTTGGATCGTAACGAAGCGGGTCGAACGCCGGGCGCATGAGGATCGAGGGGTTGAAACGCGCCTGGTAAGCCCGCTCCAGCCAAGCCATTGCCTCCCCATGGTCACCAAGCCCCAGATAGGCAAGCGCGATGTTCGAATGGGAAGGCGAGTACTGGCTTTGCTTGGCTACGAGCTCCCTCACAATGTGCTGCGCTTCATCTGTGCGTCCGGAGAGCGCGAGCGCATAGGTGAGGTTGGAGGCGAAGACAGGCCGATCTCCGGCGAGCTCAATTGCAGTCCGAAACGCGGCGATCGCCTGATCGTGCATCTTCCTCTGCGTGAGCGCTTGGCCGAGCTGGTAATGGCCCAGCGCGAAATTCGGATCCATCTCCAGGATGCTCCGGCTTTGCTGCACGCTCTCGTCCACGAGACGGGCGACGCAAAGCGCATCGGCAAGATCGGCCCCGATGCTGAGCGAGAGGGGATCGAGGCTCGCCGCTGTCCGCAGCTCGACAAGGGCCTCGCGATTTTTTCCCATGACGATGAGATGCCAGGCGTACCATTGATGCGCCGTCGCATAATTTGGGTTCAGCGCGATCGCTCGCTTGTGCTCGATCTCGGCCGCGCTCCAATCCCAAAAGTAAAGGTCCAAGGCGAAGGCAAGCGAGGCATGCGCCTCTCCGAGATTGTCGTCGAGCGCGAGCGCTCGGTCCGCGGCGGCCCTCGCCTTCGGAAAGGCGTCCTTGGGCGGCAGCATCCCGTGCTGCCAATCGCCCGAAAGCGCGTAGGAATCAGCAAGCCCCGCGTAAGGCTGCGCATAGGTCGGATCGGCCTCGATCGCCT
Source organism: Beijerinckiaceae bacterium (assembly GCA_035949255.1). Lineage (GTDB taxonomy): Bacteria > Pseudomonadota > Alphaproteobacteria > Rhizobiales > Beijerinckiaceae > GAS188. Next base: position 4,877 of record DASZIL010000008.1, read on the forward strand.
GGTTGAATGAGGAGATCGCCTTGCGCAAGCCCTCCTCGGTGCGCTTGTTCCAGAAGAACCTGCCTTTGAGATAGGCCTCGTAAGCCGTGGGATCGATCCGCTTGCCGCTTTGGAGATGCGCCTCCTCGCGTCGGCTCAAGGTCGCGCGAACCTGCTCGGCGATGTTGCGCGCGACCCTGTGCTGCAGCCCGATCGTGTCGCGAAAATCCTCCTCGTAGCTCTTCGCCCAAATGCGCTTGTCGGCCGGCGCCTCGATCAATTGCGCGGCGATTCGAACACGCGCGCCCGAGCGCATCACCGTGCCTTCGACCACCGCTTCCACGGCGAGCTCGCGCGCGATTTCCGGCAACGGCTTGCGGACGGTCTTGTAGCTCATCACCGAGGTTCGGGAGATCACGCGCAACGCGCTGATCTGCCCGAGGCTCATGATGAGCTCGTCCGTCATGCCGTCGGCGAAATAGTCTTGTGTGCTGTCTCCAGAAAGATCCTCGAGCGGCAGTACCGCGATCGAGCGGATCGCGGCCGTTGGCTGGGAGCTTGCGACATCGAGCGGCGTGACATCGGCGAGAAAACGGTAGCCTCGTCGGGCGACGGTCTCGACGAAGCGCGGATGCGTTGCCGAATCGCCGAGCGTCTCGCGGATCTTGGCGATGGCCTTGTTGATGCCGTGATCGAAATCGACGACCGTATGCGTCCAGATTCGATCGCGGAGCTCTTCCCTCGTCACCAGCTCGCCCGGTCTTTCGAGCAGCATGGTGAGCACTCTGAAGGGTTGCTCTTGCAAGTTTTGGCGAAGTCCGCGCTTCGTCAATCCGCCCGACCGAAGATCGACCTCGAAGGCTCCAAAGCGAAAGCATCGCGGTGTGGTCACGAGTTGCATAGAAAACCTGAAAGATTCTTTTCAAGCTCTACCATCGCCTTCTCATAGCAGCAACGTGTAGAGGACGTTTTGGACAAAATTATTGATAGAAATACTTATTCCAGGGGATTTGTTTTCCACGAAGAAAGGAGCTTCCATCCATTGATGCCGGCCGTGCGACCGGCCATAAGCCCGCGCGTCATATTGGGGGACGGCAGGGGTTTGGCCGGCGATGACGGCGATGGCATTCGACTATGGCGATCGGTCAGGGGCCTCCGGCAATGGGTGTCGGGAGGCGCCGAAAGGGATCGCGCCGGAAGTTGGCGACGCCTCACAGATGAGCGCCGCCGAGCGCCAGAAGCTCTTTGCGCGAGTGGTGCTGCCGCATCTGAACGACGCTTATGCGCTCGCGCGCTGGCTCACAAGCAATGGCGCGGATGCCGAGGATGTCGTGCAAGAGGCGAGCCTTCGCGCCTTTCGGGCCATCGGCCAATATGCTTATGGCGATCCGCGCATCTGGCTGCTCACCATCGTGCGCCACACCGCCTATCGCTGGCTGCGCAAGAACCGCCCTTCGGCCCTCGTTCTCGGCGAGGACCTCGAAAGCCTCGAGCAAAGGCAGGCGCTCCCCTATGAGCCCAATGTCGAGACGCCGGAGACGGCCCTCATCGCCAAGACCGACACGGACCGGCTCAAGACCATGATCGAGAGCCTGCCCGGGCCGATCCGGGAAGTGCTCGTGCTGCGCGATCTGCAGGGCCGAAGCTATCGCGAGATCGCCGAAATCTGCGCGGTGCCGATGGGCACGGTGATGTCGCGCCTGGCCCGCGCTCGCCAGCGGCTTTGCGAGGCGGCTGCCGCGGCGTAACCCTTCGGCTGGTGTTGCGCGGCGCTCGCCTGTAAGAGGCGCGGCCCATGGCCGCTCCCCTCATCCAGCTCAGCGATATCGCGCTCACCTTCGGCGGCGCGCCGCTTCTCGACGGCGTCGAGCTTACGGTTTCCGAGGGTGAGCGGCTTTGCCTCGTGGGCCGCAACGGCTCCGGCAAATCGACCCTGCTCAAGATCGCGGCCGGCCTCGTCGAGCCCGACCGCGGCGAGCGCTTCATTCAGCCCGGCGCGACCTTGCGCTATCTGCCGCAGGAGCCCGATTTCTCAGATGCCCCGACGACGCGCGCCTATGTCGAGGCGGGGCTCGGCCCAGCCGATGATCGCTTCGCGGCGAGCCGCCTCCTCGAGAAGCTCGGGCTCACGGGCGAGGAGTCCCCCGCCGAGCTCTCGGGCGGGGAGGCGCGGCGTGCCGCCATCGCGCGCGTGCTCGCGCCTTCCCCCGACATCCTCCTCCTCGACGAGCCCACGAATCATCTCGACCTCTCGACGATCGAATGGCTCGAGGAGGAGCTCAAGGAGCGGCGCATGGCCCTCGTCCTCATCAGCCATGACCGGCGCTTCCTCACCAATCTCTCGCGTGCGACGCTTTGGCTCGATCGCGGGAAGGCGCGACGGATCGACCGGGGGTTCGCGGCCTTCGAAGCCTGGCGCGACGAGGTTTTGGCCGAGGAAGAGCGCGAAGCCCATAAGCTCGATCGCAAGCTAGCCGCGGAGGCGGATTGGCTTCGCTACGGCGTCACGGCGCGGCGCAAGCGCAATGTGCGGCGCCTCGAGGCGCTTTTGCAGCTTCGCCAAGCGCGCCGCGAGCATGAGGGACCGGCTGGCGCGGTGGCGATGACGCTTGCCGAGGCCACGCGCTCGGGCTCGCTCGCGATCGAGGCGAAGGGCCTCGGCAAGAGCTTCGGCGGCAGGGCGGTGGTGCGGGATTTCTCATTGCGCGTGGCGCGCGGCGACCGGATCGGCATCGTCGGGCCGAACGGCAGCGGCAAGACGACGCTTCTCAACATGCTCACCGGGGTGCTTGGGCCGGATGAGGGCTCGGTGAAGCTCGCGGCCAATTTGCAGCTCGCGAAGCTCGATCAGCTTCGCACCGAGCTCGATCCCGACACGCGGCTCGCCGATGCGCTCACGGGCGGGGGCTCCGACACCATCAGGGTCGGGGGCGAGCCGCGTCACGTCATCGGCTATTTGCAGGACTTCCTGTTCACGCCCGAGCAGGCGCGCACGCCGCTTCATGCGCTTTCGGGCGGGGAGCGCGGCCGGTTGATGCTGGCGCGCACCTTCGCCAAGCCGTCCAACATCCTCGTCCTCGACGAGCCGACGAACGATCTCGACCTCGAGACGCTCGACGTCTTGCAGGACCGTCTCGGGGGATATGAAGGCGTCGTCCTCATCGTCAGCCACGACCGCGATTTCCTCGACCGTGTGGTGAGCGCGGTGATTGCGCCGGTGGATGGCGGACGCTGGCTCGAATACGCCGGCGGCTATACCGACATGCTGGCGCAAAGGGGCGAAGGGTTTTCGCGTGAAGCCCCTTCGAGGAAAGCCGCGCCGAAGCCCGCCGAGGCGGCCCCGCCGAAAGCCCCAGCGGCGAAGCCCGCGAAACGACGCTTGAGCTTCAACGAGACGCATGCGCTCGCGACATTGCCGAGCAGGATCGCGGCGCTCGAGCGTCAGATCGCCGGTCTTCGGGCGAAGCTCGAGGATCGCGAGCTTTACGCCAAGGACCCTCGCGCCTTCGAGGCGGCCGCCAAGGCCTTGGCCGAGGCGCAATCCGAACTCACGGGGGCCGAAACCCAGTGGCTCGAATTGGAAATCCTGCGCGAGGAGATCGCCGGGTCTTGAGGGCGGCTGCCGGGTCCGCGACGCCCTCGTCGCGCGGCGGGCAGCTCCAATCCATTGATTTTCGGGCCCATTGAAGACGCAACTCCCAAAATGGGATCCGGCAGGAAAATTGGCCCGCCCCAAGCCTTGACACCCTCGGGCCCCTTCCTTACATCCAGCCGCGATTAGCACTCGCGCGTAGCGACTGCTAACAAAATTACCCGGCAATGCTCCAGCTTGGGCGAGCGCCATCGTAAATGGAGGTAAATTCATGAAATTTCGTCCGCTGCACGACCGTGTCGTCGTCCGCCGTCTTGAAGGCGAGGAGAAGACGAAGGGTGGGATCATCATTCCCGACACCGCGAAGGAGAAGCCGCAGGAGGGCGAGATCATCGCCGTGGGCTCCGGCGCGCGTGACGAGAGCGGCAAGCTCGTTCCGCTCGATGTGAAGGCCGGCGACCGCATCCTTTTCGGCAAATGGTCCGGCACCGAAGTCAAGATCGACGGCGAGGATCTCCTGATCATGAAGGAGAGCGACATCATGGGCGTGCTCGAAGGCGTCGGCGCCCGCAGGAAGGCCGCCTGAGGCGACCCTCGTCCGAAACATAAATCAACCTTTTGAGGAGTAGAGGCATATGGCTGCCAAGGAAGTCCGTTTTTCCGGCGATGCCCGCGATAAAATGCTGCGCGGCGTCGATATTCTGGCGAATGCGGTCCGCGTTACGCTCGGCCCGAAGGGCCGCAACGTCGTGCTCGACAAGAGCTTCGGCGCGCCGCGGATCACCAAGGACGGCGTGACCGTCGCCAAGGAGATCGAGCTCGAGGACAAGTTCGAGAACATGGGCGCCCAGATGGTGCGCGAAGTGGCCTCGAAGACCAACGACAATGCGGGCGACGGCACCACGACCGCGACGGTTTTGGCCCATGCGATCGTCCGCGAAGGCGCGAAATACGTCGCGGCCGGCATGAACCCGATGGACCTCAAGCGCGGCGTCGATATCGCCGTCGCCGAGGCCGTGAAGGCGATCGAGAAGTCCTCGAAGAAGGTGAAGGATTCGGCCGAGGTCGCCCAGGTGGGCACGATCTCGTCGAATGGCGACACCTCGATCGGCAAGATGATCGCGGAAGCGATGCAGAAGGTCGGCAACGAGGGCGTGATCACGGCCGAGGAGGCGAAGAGCCTCGAGACCGAGCTCGACGTCGTCGAAGGCATGCAGTTCGACCGCGGCTATCTCTCCCCTTACTTCATCACCAATGCCGAGAAGATGGTGGCCGAGCTCGAGGACCCCTACATCCTGATCCACGAGAAGAAGCTCTCCTCGCTTCAGGCGATGCTCCCCGTCCTCGAGGCGGTGGTGCAGACCGGCAAGCCGCTCCT
>DASZIL010000009.1:0-36794 GCA_035949255.1 Beijerinckiaceae bacterium
CCTCGTCGCCAGCATGGCGATCATGAGCAATGCCGACGCCGCGAGCCGCACCCGGTTTTGGAACTTGACCACGGGGACGATCACGGAATTCCGCCTCGCGCCTGCCGGAAGCACGAGCTTCGGCAAGAACCAATGCGAGAATGATTCGGACAAAAGCGTCGACCATGATGAACGGCTCGACGTGACCGGGGTCGCGTCAGGACGCTACGATGCGACGATCGTCTACGCGAGCGGCAAGGCCTGCATGGCGCGCGGCGTCGAGGTGAAGGAGGGCAAGGTCTTCTCGCTCGACGACCATGATCTGACAGATTGCAAATAGCTGGCCCGAGACGCTAATCCGCGCCATGCGCCTTGCCCTCATTCTTGCCGCCGCGCTCGCGATGCTGGCCGGTTCGGGACGTGCGAATGCCGCGGAGACTTGCTTTCGCGCCTGCATGTCGCAACGCGTCAAAGGGAGCGACGTCACGGATGACATGATCCGCCACCAGATGACGGTGTGCCGCGACATATGCGAGGAAGAAGGCGAGGAGAAGCGCGCCTCATTCGGTGTCGGCGAAGGGCTCGCGACTTGCGAGCCACAACCTGTTTCGGAGAGCGAGTTCAAGGCGCTGCGTTCGGCGAGCCCCTCCTTCCTCATTTACGCGCATGCGTTCACCTGGGACATCCACAACGTCCTGCCTCGCAAGATCATCCGCAAGGTCGAGATTTCGTACCCGACGCTCGATCTCGACGAGACGACCGCGACGGGCGGGGGCACCGTGCTGCCCGGCGAAACCTCGACGATCCTGATCAACGGCGTCTTCAACGGCTATCCGGCGATGCACTATGCGTTGAAGGTCAAGGCCATCTACGCCTGCCCCATCGATTGAATCGGCAATCGAAGGAATTCGCCGTTATCACAAGGTCGTGAGGCGTGTCGCGCGGATGCGCTCGGCGATCGAGCTCACGAAGCCCGGCGAGCGTTGCGCGCGCGGCATCTCGATCGGCAAATCCGCGACCATGCGGGCCGGCCGTCCGTCGAGCACGATCACGCGTTCGACGAGGCGGGCGGCCTCCAGAATGTCATGCGTCACGAGAAGGCTTGTGACGCAGCGGCTTTCCACGAGCGCGATGAGCTCGTCCTGAAGTTGTCGGGCGAGCGTCTCATCGAGCGACACGAAGGGCTCATCGAGTAAAAGCAGATCGGGGCGAACCGCGAAAGCCCGCGCCACGGCGGCGCGGCGCGCGAGGCCAAGCGACAATTCGCCCGGATAGTGCCGCCGGTGATGGGCAAGGCCGAGCACGTCGAAGATCGCGTCCAGCTCGGCGTCGGTCGCTTGCGGCGCCGCGATCCTGACGTTCTCCTCGACGCTGCGCCACGGCAGAAGGCGAGGCTCCTGGAAGACGAAGCCGAGCCGCCGCGCCGGGAGGGTCACCTCGCCGTCGAAATCGTGATCGAGCCCGGCGATGATCTTCAGAAGCGTCGTCTTGCCGGAGCCCGAAGGGCCTACGAGGGCCGTGACCTCTCCGGGCGCGAGGGCGAAGGCGATGTCGGCAAGGATGTCCTTGCGCTCGCCCGCCGCGCTCCGCACCGCCTTCTTCCGGATGGAGACCTCAACCTTTCCGGCTTCGCCAACGCGATGCATGTCGTTCAAGGGGCTGCACCAGGCATGTTTCGATCGCCAACATCACCGCCACGAAGCACAGACCGTAGGCGAGAATGCGGGCGACGTCGAATAGTTGGAAGGCCGTGCCGATGGCGAAGCCCACCCCGTTCGGCCGGCCGATGAGCTCGACCACGAGGACGATCTTCCAGACGAGGGACAAGCCCGTCCGCGCGGCGGCGGCGAGATAGGGCGCAAGCTGCGGCACCACGATGTGGCGCGCTCGCGTCCAGGGATCGAAGGTGAAGGCCTGGCCCATTTCGTCGAGCGTCGGATCGAGCGCGCGCGTGCCCTCGCGCAAGGTGGCGATGGTGTTCGGCAGCTTGTTGATCGCCACGGCACCGACGGCCGCGGCTTCGGTGAGGCCGAACCAGACATAGGCGAGCAGGATGATGACGAGCGCCGGGAGGTTGAGGAGCAGGATGAGCCAGGGATCAGCCACCCGGTCGAAAGTCGAGGAACGCCCCATGGCGTAGCCGATTGCGGCACCGGCGAGGAGCGCGACCGTGAATGCTGCCGTTACCCTTGCAAGCGTGGCCAGAAGATTGAGCGCGAGCGCGCCCGAGCGGGCCTCCTCGACGAGCGCCATGAACACGGCTTCCGGCGAAGGCAGGAGCGTTCCGCCCGCAAGGGCCGAGCTCAATTGCCAGGCAAGGAGAAAGCCGGCGAGCGATGCGATGCGCCAGATCATGCCGCGGCGTGCCCGCGTGTCGCGCGAAACGTCGCACGATGATTGAAGCGCGAAGAAAGGGTGAGGGGACGCATGGACGTTGCGGCTACCCGCCCTTGCCGATCTTGTAGAACGTGCCGGGGTCGAGCTCGCTCGCCTTGCCGACGAGCTCGGCGCCGCCGAGCCGCGCCAGCAGGGCATAAAGCGTGCGTGCGTCGGCTTCCTCAGCCTCGACGGAGCGGCGCGGGATGCCTTGGCCGTAGCGTTGGCGGAGCACGGTGAGCGCTCCGGCGTCGCGGAGATTCAATCTCGGCTTCAGCCGCTCCCATTCCTCGGGCGTGTCGGCGAGGATGTCCTTCGCCTTGCGCGTCATCTCGAGGAAGCGCGCGAGCGCACCCTCGTTGCGGCGCGCCCAATCCTCGTTGAACACGTAGCCGAGATTGGTGAGAGGGCCGGTAGCGCCGAGCGTGATCGCCAATTCCTCGACGCCGACCAGGCGATGGAAACCCTCGGCCTCGAGCTCGGCGCAGAAGTTCCAGAAGTTGAGGCTCGCGGAGAATTCCCCCTGCCGCGCCTTGGCGGCGAGGAGCGACGGCGCGCCGTAGACGATCGAGGCCTCCGTTTTGAGGTCGAGGCCGTCGCGCAATGAGGCGCCCTGGACGATGAGCCAGCTCTTGTCGAGAGGTCCGCCGGCGACCGCGAGCGTCTTGCCCTTGAGGTCGCCCAAGCTCGCGATCGCGGAGGCGGGCGGCGTCATGATGGCGCCGATCGCCGATGAATACGGGTAGAAGGTGAGGCGCTCGCCGAGCGAACGGGCGCGCGAGACGTAAAGCCAGTCAGAGATGATGATGTCGACCTGGCCCGCGAGAAGCGCAAGCTCCGCGGCTTGGGGGCTCGCGAATTCGGCCGTCTCGATCGCAACCTCCGCGGCCTTGTCGAGGCCGCGATTGGCGATGACGTCGAGCTCCCAGGCGAAGGTCCCGGTCTTCTGAGCCGCGAGGCGAATGGCGGGTGCGGCGCGCGCCGGCGAGGCGATGGCGAGCGCCATGGCGCCGAGGAAGGCGCGACGAGACAAGGGAAGGCACAAGGCTCGCATCTTCTGTCCGATCAAATCCATGGGCGCCTACGCCGCGCCGCGCCTTCCGATCAATCCCTTCGAGGGATCGTAGGCGATGAGGGCGCCGGCGAGAAACACGGCCGTGCAGCCGAGCACGACGGCGAGCGATTTCCAATCGACCTGGCAATAGAGCGCGAAGCGGATGAGCTCGGCCGCATAGGTGAAGGGGTTGAGTTGGCAGATCACGTAAAGGATGGGGCTTGTCTCCTGCACGCGCCAGAGCGGGTAGAGGGCCGAGGAGGCAAAGAACATCGGGAAGATCACGAAATTCATCACGCCCGCGAAATTCTCGAGCTGCTTGATCATCGAGGAAAGCAGCATGCCAAGCGCGCCCAGCATCATGCCGCTGAGCACGAGCGCCGGCAGCACGGTCACATAGCCGAGCCTCGGCGGCTCGATGCCCCAGAGCCAGGCGATCAGGAGATAGGCGTAGACCTGGATGACCGAGACGGCCGTGCCCGCCATGAGCTTCGAGACGAGGATGAACCAGCGCGGCAAGGGGCTCACGAGAAGGATGCGCATATTGCCCATCTCGCGGTCGTAGACCATCGACAAGGACGATTGCATGCCGTTGAAGAGCTGGATCATCGCCATCAGGCCGGGCGTGATGTACTCTTCGTAAAGCACATAGGTGTCGTAAGGCGGGATGATGGAGACGCCGAGCACGCTGCGAAAGCCGGCCGCGAAGATGAGGAGCCAGACGAGGGGGCGCACGAGCGCCGAGATGAAGCGCTCGCGCTGATGAAGAAAGCGCAAGCCCTCGCGCCAAACGACGCCCGTGAGGCAGATCAGATATTGACGAAGCGAGAAGCCGCGGCGCGGCTCCGACAGAGGGTCGAAGCCGCCCGCAGACGCCGGTGCCGTCGTCATGGCGGCGTCTCCGCGCTCGCGTCCGAGGGGGAGGCGATAAGCGACGCGAAGGCCCCGCCGATGTCCTTCGCCCCTTGCGCCGCGATCACGCTCTGCGCCGGCCCGGTGGCGAGGATGCGTCCTTTGTGCAAGACGACGACCTCATCTGTCGGCTCCACCTCGTCGAGGAGATGGGTCGCCCAGAGCACGGTGAGCCCCGTTTGCGCCACGAGCTCGCGAAGGTGCCGCAAGATGCCGGCCCGCGAATTGATGTCGAGGCCGACCGTCGGCTCGTCGAGGACGAGGAGGCGCGGAGCATGCAGAAGTGCGCGCGCGATCTCCACGCGCCGCATCTGTCCGCCCGAGAGATTGCGCGCCTTCTCGCCCGCGCGTCCCGCGAGGTCCATGCGCGCCAGCACCTCGGCGGCGCGCGCTTTCGCTTCGTTCGAGCCGAGCCCATGCAGCGCCGCGTGGTAGCGCAGGTTCTGCGCCACGCTCAGGTCGAGATCGAGCGTGCGCGCCTGGAAGACCACGCCGAGGCGGCGCAGCGCCTCGCCGGGATCGCGGTTGATGTCGAAGCCGAGCACGCGGATCTGTCCGCGGCGGGCCGCGAACAGGCGCGTCACCAGGGAAAACAAGGTGGTCTTGCCGGCGCCGTTGAGGCCGAGAAGCGCCGTGCAAGTCCCGCGGGCGACCGTGAAGCTCACATCGTCGAGCGCGACGCGCTCGCCATAGGCATGCGTCACATGCTCGATCGACAGGGCAGGCTCGCAAGCCAAGTCGGACATGAGGCCTTTTCCGCCTATTCCGGCAAGGCGGATCGAGAGCGCCGGCGCCTGGGCGCGAGCAGGGAAAGCGAGCTTTCGCCGTTCACGGGCCGGGTTCGCGCCGGCGAGGAAGGAGCGGGCCGCATCCTCTCCGATCACTGCACCTTTTTGCCGTCGGCATCATATTGCTTCAGGAAAGCGATCAAATCCTTGATCTTTTGCTCGTCCTTGATGCCGACGAAGATCATCTTCGTGCCCGGCACCTTGGCGCGCGGATCCATGATGTAGGTGGTGAAGGTCGCTTCATCCCAGGTGAGGCCGGAATTCTTGTTGGCATCCGAATAGGAGTAGCCGGGATAGGTTCCCGCCTTGCGGCCGATCACCCCGTTGAGGACCGGGCCGACCGCGATCTTCGCGCCTTCGCCGATCTGATGGCAGGCTCGGCAGATGGTGAACACCTTCTCGCCTGCCGCGGCGTCTTGCGCGCGAGCTTGTGTCGCGACCGGAAGGCCGATGCTCGCGCCCAGGACGGCGCAGAGAAACGCTTTTCTCATGGTGTAGTGGCTCCTCGGGGTGGAAGGAATCGTCGGACGTTGAATTCGTTTTCTCTCGGCGAACTATGGATCACTCGGCCGAGATGTCCAAGTGCGCGTCGTGGTGTTGTCCGTCGTGGCCTTCGCGTCGCCGCGTCGGCGAAGGGCGCACCCTTCGATAGGCATAGGCCCGCGGTTCCCCGGTATCGCCGCGCGCCTCGGCGAGGATAGTCTCGACGACGTGATGGTGGGGCGAGAGGTGGCAGACGGGGTCGGCTTCGCGTGCCTCCCCGGTCAGCATGAAGGCCTGGCAGCGGCAGCCGCCGAAATCGATGCTCTTGCGCGCGCAGGAGCGGCAGGGCTCGCGCATCCAGTCGTCGCCCCGGAAGGCATTGAAGGCGGGCGAATGATTCCAGATGTCCTCGAGCGAATGCTCCGTGACGTTCCAGAATTCGAGGCCGGGAATGAGCTCGGCCGCGTGGCAAGGCAGCACCTTGCCCGAGGGCGTCACATTGAGCGTGCGCCGTGCCCATCCCGACATGCAGGGCTTGGGGTAGCGCGCGTGATAATCGGGGGCGACATGGTCGATCACGATCGTGCCGGCAAGGCTTGCCTTCAGGCGCTCGACCTCCTCGATCGCCGCCTGCGCCTCTTCGCGCGAGGGCATCAGGAGGCCGCGGTTTTTCGCGCCCCAGCCGTAATATTGCGTGTGCGCGATCTCGACGCGGCGTGCGCCGAGGCGCACCGCGAGCTCGACCATGGCGCCGGCGCGCCGCACATTCGCGCGGTGGATCACGGCATTGACCGTCAACGGCAACCCGGCCTCGGTCACGAAAGCGGCGACCTCGATCTTGCGGGCGAAGGCGCCCTTGTAGCCGGCGATATGGTCGGCCGATTGAGGTTCTGAATCCTGGATCGACAATTGCACATGGTCGAGGCCGGCATCGGCGAGTTTCGTGACCGAGGCTTGGTTGAGGCCGATGCCGGAGGTGATCAGGTTGGTGTAGAGGCCGAGGCTCGCGGCATGAGCGACGAGTTCGACGAGATCGCGCCGCGACGCCGGTTCGCCGCCGGAAAGATGCAGTTGCAGAACGCCGACGGCCGCGGCCTCCGAGAAGACTTGGCTCCAGCTCGCGGTGTCGAGCTCGCGCTCACGCCCATCGAGCTCGAGAGGGTTCGAGCAATAGGGGCAGCCCAAGGGGCAGCGATGCGTGAGCTCGGCGAGCAGCCCGACGGGGCGGGAGGGCGCGGGTGCGTTCATAGATCGACGAGCCTCTTCGTCGCGAGCTCGGTCAAGAGCGTGCGCACGTCGGTGTCGACACGCGAGCGCTCGGCCGTGAATGTGCTCGCAAGATCATCGACGATGGCGTCGAGGCTCTGCTCGCCCGTGCACCGCTTGAGGACCTCGACGGCGATCGCGTTCGTCTTCAGCACGCGCTCGGGCGCGAGCAACAGCCATTCATCGCGCACATCGTCATGTTTCAGGCGCACGCCGCGCGGCAGGCGCGGCCGTGAGGCGCCGGAGAGCGCAAGGGCGCGCTCGCCCGTCATTGAGCCTCACCGGGGCGCCAGGCGCCGGGCGGGATGTGTCCCTCGACATAGGCATGCCACAGCGCGTCGAGCTGGACCCAGAGCACGTCGCATTTGAACCTCAGCGCGTCGAGCACGCTTTGCTGCTCGGCCTTGGTGTGCGCGTGCTTGCACACGTAATCGAGCGCGAAATCCGAATCGCGCTGCGCCTGCGGCGGACGCTTGGTGAAATAAGCGAGCGTGTCCGCGGTGACGAAATCATAATGCTTCAGCATGCCCTCGATGCGTTCGCCGATGATCTGGGGTGAGAACAATTCGGTGAGGGAAGAGGCGATGGCCTCGAGCAGGGTTCGTTCCCGGCAGAAATGCACATAGGCTTCGACCGCGAACCGCGTCGCAGGAAGGATGCCGCGCGTCGAGATCACGAAATCGCGGTCGAGCCCGAGACCTGTCGTGAGGTGCAGCCAGCGCGCGATGCCGCCGTCGCTCTCGGCCTCCCCGTCATGGTCGATCACGCGCCGCCGCCATTCGCGGCGCAGGGCCGGATCTCCCATGCGCGCCAAGATCGTCGCGTCCTTCGCGGGGATCATCGATTGATAATAATAGCGGTTGAGCGCCCAGGCACGCACCTCCGCGAGCGAGCATTTGCCGCCATGGAGCCGGCGATGGAAGGGATGAAGGTTGTGGTAGCGCGTCGCGCCGATCCCGCGCAGCTCGGCTTCGAGGAGAGGAGGCGCCATCACGTCGTTCACAGCGCGATCTCCATTCCGTCGAAGGCCACTTCCCAGCCCGCCGCCTCGACCGCGAGCCGCTCGGGCGAGCCTTCGATGAGGATGGGGTTGGTGTTGTTGATATGGGTATAGACCTTGCGACCGACGCGGACCCCGGCGAAGGCGCGAAGCGATCCGTCCTCGCCGCTGATCGCCATATGGCCCATGCGCCAAGCGGTCTTTTGAGAGAGCCCGAGGCGAACCATCTCGTCATCCGTAAAGGTCGTGCCGTCGAAGAGGAGAAGATCGGCGCCCGCGACCCTTCGCAGGATATCCTCGCTCATCTTCGCGCAGCCGGGAATATAGACCACTCTTGCGTCGGCGGAACGGATTTCGAGCCCGAGCGTCGTTTCACCGACGCCCCCGATGCTGACCGACCCGCTCTCCTCATGGAGGGGCACCTTGCCGGGCACGAAAAACGGTGTCGCCTTCAGGCCGACCCCCGCATCGACCTCGACACCGTCCTGCAGCGGGCGCATGCCGACGCAGGTCGGATCAAGAACCCGGAATATCGAATTGGCCTCGATGAGCTTGAGTGTCGCCGGCGTCCCGAGAACCGTGAAAGCCTGCCGTTCTCGCAAGGACAGCAAACCGGCGACGTGATCCACATCGCCATTTGTCAGGAAGACCCCGCCTATCGGCGAATCGCGGCCAGCCTTCCCCGGCCAAAGAACTTGCGTGCTTTGGATTTGCTGCCGGAGATCCGGCGATGCATTCAAGAGGAACCAATGGTCTCCGTCGGCAGTGACCGCGAGGCTTGATTGCGTGCGCGCCGACACCCGACGATCACGCCGCCACGCGAGGTCACATACCGGACAGCGGCAGTTCCATTGGGGATAACCGCCCCCCGCCGCGGAGCCGAGAACGACGATCTTGAGTTTCGTCGCGGGCCGCTCGTCGAGCGGCACTTAAGCCGGCTTCTTCAGATTTCCGCCGACTCGTAGCTCGTCACTTCCATACCGACGCAAACTTCAGTCACGCAAGGTGTCGACCAGGCCATCGCTTCCTCCATTGGCAGTAAAGTCGTTTGCAAGAAAGTCGTTGTGCTACAGACATACCCCCGCCATCGAAGCTTTTCAATTATGGAGACGGAGATTTCGTTGCGCAAGCGATCACATTCCCTTGCGTGAGCGATCACATTCCGGTGCGTGGAGGATTTTCGCGACGTGATGACACGGTTCAACCCTTGGAAACGCCGCGCCGTTCAGCTTAAATGGACCGAAACCGGGTCGGGCCCGCTCGGCGCATTCTCCAAGAAGCTTTCCGGAGCCAGGCATTTCTGCAATTCAGCCATGAAGATAAGCATGATCAAGGGGCGGTGGTGGGCGGCGCTCGCCGTTGCCGTTTTCGGCGCTGCGGCTCTCCCCCTTTCGGCTCTTCCCCTTTCGCCCGCAAGCGCCGCCGAGATCAATGATTATCCGACGTCCGCGCGCGCCGATTACGTCTTCGCTTGCATGAAGGCGAATGGGGAGACGCATCAAGCGCTCGAGCGATGCTCGTGCTCGATCGATGTGATCGCCTCGCTCGTTCCTTACGAGCGCTATGTGGACGCTGAAACCGTGATGAGCATGATTCAGACGCCGGGCAATCTCGGGAATATGTTCCGGGCGACCGAATTCTCGAAAAAGGTCGTGGATGAACTGCGCCGCGCCCAGGCCGAAGCCGAGATCAGGTGCTTTTGAACCCTGAGCCGGAAGGTCGGAACCGACCCTCGGAAAGCGCATGAGCGTCGATCGGTCTTCCAGCCGTTACGCCTGCGCGGCCACGCGTGTGCCCTAAGTCTGCGGCCCCTTGTTCGGGAACTCGGCCTTATAGACATGTTTGTCGCTGTCGAGCGCTTCCACGCGGAAATCGGCCGTATTCGCGCCGCGATAGGTGAGCCGGAAATTCGGGTCTTCCGAGATCGATATGCCTCCCTCGACCGAGAGGATGAGGTCATTACCCTGCCAAAGCTTGAGATCTTCGACGAAGAGCGGCGGGATGTATAAACGCGAGAGCTGATCCATCTGCATGCCCGAATTATTGGGATGGCGCAGCATGATCTGAACGTCGTGCTCATCGGGCAACACTTCGCCCGACGGGGAGGGGTGCGCCGCGAATTGGCGAAACTTCATCTGGCCCATCGTGGCCTTGGCGTCCTGCGCATCCTTGAGCATCGGCGCCGAGCAGCCGCCCGACGCCTTGATGAAACGCTCGATCACGTAAAGCCCGCCGTCGCTCAGCTCCGCGACGAGATGCAGATTCGTGTAGCTGTCGACCCGGACCCTCGTCGAAAGGCTGGTCAAGGCGATCGCGGCGCCCGGCTTGAACACCCCGACGAGCGGCGCGGGATTGTGATCGATCACAAAGGTCAAGGCGACGAGCCGGCGCGTATCGCCCGCCGGCAAGTTGACGTTCATGGTGATGGGCACGGTGGCCGCATCCTCGGCACGCTTCGGCGCATCGAGCGCCAGGAAGCCGGACCCGTCCTGCAGAGCCGCGCCGTGAAAAATCTCGTTCGCGAGATCGGGCCAGGGGTCGGGCTCTCCATCGGCGAAGGCTCGAGGGGCTCCGAGGCTGAGCGCAAGCGCCGTCGCCGCGAGGCGAAGAAAAATCATGATTGGCGCTACGCGCATCAACGGCTCCATCGAAGCTGCATCACGGTTCGATACCATCATAGGTCTAAGCCGCCAAAGTCAAAATGCCGAGGGCCGATTGCAACCCCGGGGTTCGGCGGGCACTTGCACTCGACCTTCCGCGCCCGCCCCTTAAGCTCACGGGGAATTGATTGGGCAGGATCTTAACGCGAAACCGGCACCTGTTTTTCCGACTCATGCTCCCCACTGTGTCACCCCCGGCGAGGTGAGCCCTCGGGTCGCGCCTTTGGCGCGCCCAAGGATAAACTAAGCGAGCCGAGGGAAGGGGGCCCAGAAACGGTAGTGAAATGGTTTCCCTGCCCCTCGCGCCCTTGCAGGGCGCGAGGCCGGGAATGACACAGTGGGACTAGCTTCGACGCCTGCGTCGGCTAGGATGAGGCTTGCGGGCATTTTCGCTCCGCAAACCGCGACGGCTGAATCTGAAGGCACGGCGATGACCCTCTTCCTGACGAGCGTGGCGAGCGAAGCCGAAGCGGAGATCGCCATCGCCGGCGGCGCCGACCTCGTCGACTTCAAGGATGCGGCAAAGGGTGCGCTCGGCGCGCTCGAGCGGGAAATCCTGCGTGCCGCCGTCGCCTCCGTCGCGGGGCGCCGCCCGACGAGCGCGGTCACGGGCGATCTGCCGATGGATCCCCAAAGCCTTCCGGAAGCCGTCGAAAGCGTCGCCTCAACGGGGGTGGATTACGTCAAGATCGGCCTCTTCGACGATCCTCGGCGTGCCGCCTGCATCGCGGCGCTGTCTCCTCTGTGCAAGAAATTCAAGCTCATCGGCGTGATCTTCGCGGATGAATCGGTCGATCTTTCGCTTATCGAAAGGCTTGCCGCGGCAGGCTTTCACGGCACGATGCTGGACACCGCGAAAAAGAGTGCCGGCCGCCTCCTCGAGCGTCGCGATTCAGCCTGGCTTTCCGGCTTCGTCGCAAGCTGTCGCGAGAGGGGTCTCCTCACGGGGCTTGCCGGTTCGCTCGAGCCCCCCGATGTGCCGCGGCTTCTGCCGCTGCGCCCCGATATCCTGGGATTCCGCGGTGCGCTTTGCGTCAAGGGCGAGCGGACGGCCGGATTGGACCCGAAGGCGGTTTCGCTCGTGCGCGACCTCATCCCCTCGGATCGACGTCGTCGGACGGAAGCCGACGAGGAGGAGGACCGTGTCGATTATCGGCTTCTCGTCGGGCGCGGCTATGCGGTCGAGCCGCGCGACGGCTCCTCGCGCGCCGATCGCATCTTCGTTCGGGATTTCATCGTGCCCGTTCGCATCGGCGCCTATCGGGCCGAGCATGATGCGACGCAGCGCGTGCGCTTCGACGTGGAGGCTTTCGTGCAGCGCGGCACGCACGCTCCATCCGATTTGCGCGATGTGTTGTCCTATGACGTGATCACCGATGCGATCCGACGGATCGTCGCCGAGGGCCACGTGGAATTGGTCGAGGTGCTGGCGGAACGCGTCGCCGGCGCCGTCCTCGGGGAGCCGCGTGTGGTGAAGGTCACCGTCCGCGTCGAGAAGCTCGATACCGGCCCCGCCACGGTCGGCGTCGAAATCACCCGGGAAAAAACAGCCGAAGCCGCGATCTTGCGTCATCCCGCGCCGGCGGCTTCCAGCGATTCCAGCGGCTGAGCGTGAGCGCCCTTAACGTCGTGAAGCTCGGCGGAAGCCTCGCCTTTTCGAAAGCCTTGCCCGCTTGGCTCGCCGCAATCGGGGCCGGAGCCGGCAAGACCGTCCTCGTCGTCGGCGGCGGCCCTTTCGCCGATGCGGTGCGCGCGGCGCAGCCGCGCATGGGCTTCGATGATGTCGCCGCCGATGCGATGGCGCTTCTCGCGATGGAGCAATACGCGGTGGCTGTCGCGTCACTCGGACAAAGCCTCGCGGTCGCCGAAAGCTATCCGCGCATAAGGCACGCACTCGAGGCGGGAGAGGTGCCTGTCTGGGCGCCAAGCCGCATGGTGCGGAAAGCGCGCCGGCGCGCCGCTTCCCCTTCCTCACGAGAGCGTGTCGACATCCCCGCTTCATGGGATGTGACCTCCGACAGCCTTGCGGTCTGGCTCGCGCACAAGCTTCGCGCGCGGCGGCTATTTCTGATCAAGCAGGTGCCGGCCGAGGTTCAGGGAAGCGCGGGTCAATCTGTCACGGCCGAGCATCTGGCGCGGACCGGCGTCGTCGACAAAGCTTTTCCGCGATCTCTCGCGGCGGCGAGCGCCGTTGAAGGCTTCTTGCTTGGGCCGCACGACACGGAAGGTCTTGCGACGGCGCTGTGCGAGGGCACGCCGATCGGTTCCCGCATCGGCCTTGTTGCCGGGGCGGAGCCGATCCATCATGCGGCAAGGCCGGTCGAAGGCGTGGACGGCCGGGTCTTGCCCGGTGATGATCGCGCTTGAGGCGCTTCAGGACCAGCCGCGATGGCAAGAGCCGCACAAGACGGGACCCCCCGATGGGGATGGGCGCTCACCGGATCGGGGCATTTCTTCACCGAATGCCTGTCGCTCATCCGATTGCTGCCGGCCGTCGATCTTTTCGTCAGCCGGGCGGCGGCGGAGGTCGTGCGCATGTACAAGCAAGACCTCGAGCTCCCGGCTTCGGCGCGTTTGTTCCGGGACACCACGGCGAGCGCGGCGCCGGTCGGGCGTTTCTACCACGGTGATTATCATACGCTGGTCCTTGCGCCGGCGACCTCGAACACGGTCGCGAAATGCGTCTATGGGATTTCGGACAATCTCGCGACCAATGTTTTCGCACAAGCCGGCAAATGCCGCGTTCCGGCGATCGTCTTTGCCTGCGACACGGCCCCGGAGCTCGAGACACGCGCGCCCGCCGGCATGGTCAAGGTCTACCCGAGGCGCATCGACCTCGAGAACACCGAGCGGCTAAAGGGTTTCGAGGCGACGACCGTCGTCGAATCGCTCGGTGCCCTGGAGACGGTGATCTCGCAGCGCCGCCGCGAGCTCGGCGAGAATGGCTGAGCACGTCCTTTTCCTCACCGGTCGCCTGGCACGGCCACGCCTCGAGAAGGTGCTCGCGGAACTGACGCCCGCGCCCTTCGCCTGGACGATCGCCGATATGGGCGTGAAGGTCGCGGCCCTGATGACGGAAGCGATCATCTTGCGACGGCTCGATCGCGATCTCGTCGCGCGGGCGAGCCGCGTCGTGGTGCCCGGCCGTTGCCGCGCCGATCTCGAGCGGCTCGCGAGCGGCTTCGGGTGCGCTTTCGAGCGCGGTCCGGACGAGGTGCGCGACATCCCCGAGTGGCTCGGCCGAAAAAGCAAGGCGCCTCTGCTCGCCGAGAAATCCGTCCGGATTTTTGCCGAGATCGTGGAAGCGCCGCTCCTCGATCTCGACGAGATATTGGCGCGCGGCGTCACGATGCGCGAGGATGGGGCCGATGTGATCGATCTCGGCTGCCTGCCGGATACGCCCTTTCCCCGTTTGCGGGAGGCGGTGCAAGCCCTCAAAGCGCAAGGCTTCCTTGTCAGCGTCGATTCGGCAGACCCCGACGAACTGCGCCGCGGCGCCGAGGCCGGGGCGGATTTCGTGCTGAGCTTGACGGAGAAGACGCTCGATCTCGTGGCGGGCACGCGAGCGACACCCGTGGTGATCGCGTCGCGTCACGGCGATCTCGACGAGCTCGTGCGAGCGGCAGAAAAAGCCGCGCGGCAAAAGCTCGGCGTCATTCTCGATCCGATCCTCGACCCGATCCATTTCGGCTTCGTTCCGTCGCTCCTTCGCTACGCACAACTGCGGCGGCTTTTGCCCTCGGCAGAGATCATGATGGGCACGGGCAACCTCACCGAGCTCACGGAAGCGGACACGCCCGGGATGACGGCGATGCTGATGGGCATCTGCTCCGAGCTTGCGATCCGCAATGTGCTTGTCGTGCATGTGAGCGCGCACACGCGCCGCACCGTCGCCGAGCATGCGGCTGCCGCAAGGCTCATGCACGCGGCGCGCGCCGACGGCGCCTCGCCGAAAGGCTATGGCGCCGGGCTCGTCCAGCTGCACGATCTCAAGCCCTTCGCGAGCACGCCCGAGGAGATCGACGAGCTCGCGAAAAGCGTGCGCGATGATAATTTTCGCATCGAGACCGCGGTCGACGGCATCCACGTCTATAACCGCGACGGCCATCACGTGGAGAAGGACGCGATGTCGCTCTTCGCCAAGCTCAGGGTCACAACGGATGGTGCGCATGCCTTCTATCTCGGCACCGAGCTGATGAAAGCCGAGGTCGCCTTCAGGCTCGGCAAGCGCTACGCGCAGGATTCCCCGCTCGATTGGGGTTGCGGCGCCGATCGGTCGGCCGAGGATTTGTCACGCCACGCAAAGGCTGGACCGACGCTCGAGGCCAGGCCCGCGAGGGCACGAGGGAGGGCTCGCCGTGCCGATGATTCGTGAGGCGATCGTCACGACCGTGAGCGCCGCCGGCCAAGCCCATGTTGCCCCCTTCGGATTGATCGCAGAGGGAAACCGATGGGTGATCGCGCCCTTTCGTCCCTCGACGACGCTCGATAATCTTCTCGCCATTCCCTACGCGGTCGCGAATTTCACCGATGACGTGCGCCTCTTCGCCGGTTGCCTCACCGGGCATCGGGACTGGCCGCTTGTTCCCGCTTCGCGCATTGCCGTGCCGCGCCTCGCGGACGCCTTGGCTCATGCCGAGCTCGCGGTCGAGGAGGTCACGGAGGATGCCACGCGGCCGCGCTTTGCGTGCCGGACCGTGCATGAGGAGACGCATGCGCCATACGGTGGCTTCAACCGGGCAAAGGCAGCGGTCATCGAAGCGTGCATTCTGGTGAGCCGGATCCACATGCTGCCGCGCCAGAAGGTCGAGCAGGAGATCGCCTATCTCTCGATCGCGGTGGAGAAGACCGCAGGCCCAGAGGAGGCGCAAGCCTGGTCCTGGCTGATGGATGAGATCAAAGCCAGATATTCGGCGGCGCGTTCATGAAGAGCGCTCTGCCGATCGGCGGCGTCTCCCCGGCGATCCTCGTCTGGTTGACGGTCTCGAGCGGGCTCCGCCATGCCGAGGCGTGATCTTGGCTTCGGCCAGCAAGGCGACGGCGGCGGCGGGTGCGCAATCGCCGGCGAGGTTGCGGAGCTTGGGGGATGAAGCAACGAGAAGGCGCGAGAAGGGGACGAAGGGACGCTCAAGCCTTTCCGCGAGCGCGCCCGCGATCCTCACCCCGACACCAGCGCCGATGATCGGAGCCTCGCGCGGCAGAAGGTTCCTCGACAGCACAAGCATCGCCGCGTCGTGAAGCGTCCTGAGCTGCGCCTCACGGAAGGCGCGGGCGACCTCGGTCCAGGCCTCATTCGAGGCCTCGGCTGCGTCGAGGCCGAGCATTCGCGCCAGCCGCGCCCGCGAGCCCTCGACCGTCTTCTCGCGGCCATCGGCCGTTGCCTGCTGATCGGCGCCAGGCGGCAGCTCGCCGAGGATGCGATAGACATCGGCCATATTGGCGAAATATTCGTTCATCAGCGGCATCGAGCGCCCTTGAAAAGGCACGCGCGCCGAGATCGACATGAGGAAGCTGCGCACCATGCCGGTGTAGACGAGCTCGCCTCGCTCCAGCCGCTCGGCGTCCGTATATCCGCGAGCGGCGACTTCTCCGTCAGCGAGCGCAACAAGATCCGTGGTGGTCGACCCCATATCGACGAAGAGACCGTGGCCGAGCCTGCCCGCCACGAACCGCGCCGAGGCGTGCCAGTTCGCCGAGGCGATCTCGTCGATGTGATCGCGGACGCGGCCGATTGGGACAAAGCCTGAAGGCCCCGCATAGATCATGAGGTTTTCGCCATGGAGGCTTTGGGCAGCGACGCGCGCGAGCGTTTGCACGCCTTCGGAGCGGGTGGCGAAAATATCGGCGAGCTCGCCGGTCATGGTCGCGGCGTGGCGCCCGGTCGAGCCGAGGCTGCGAACCGCCTTCGCGAAGGCCGCATCGAGCGTGTCGAGCCCTTGCCAAAGCGGTGAGGGGAGCTGGATCGCCCCCGTGACGACACCCGCCTCGACGCGCACCCCCTTGAGATGCGCACCGCCGATATCCCAGCCGATGACCGTGCTCATGTCGTCTCATTCTCCGCGCGGCTCTGGCCTGTTATGGGTCGTCTCTTAGCCGAAACGGAGAGTCTCGACCCGCGCCATGAAGCTCGACATCATTCCGGTCATCGATCTTCGACACGGCCTCGTCGTGCGCGCCGTGATGGGGCGCCGGGAGCTCTACCGGCCCATCGCGACGCCGCTCAGCCGGACGGCGGAGGCGGAGGATGTCGTCCTCGGCCTGCTGGCCCTGCATGATTTCAAGGCTCTCTATATCGCCGATCTCGACGCCATCGAAGGAACGGGCGACAACACCGGCGTCGTCACGAGATTGCATAAGCGCTTCGTGCATCTCGACATCTGGACCGACAATGGAATCGCCGCGAGCGATGCGATCCGAGCGTGGCTCGACGAGAATAGCGGCACGCTCGTGCTCGGCAGCGAATCGCAAGCGAACGGCGCCGTGGCGCGAAGCTTCAGGGATGATCCGCGCCTCGTCCTTTCCCTCGATTTTCGGGAAAGCGCGTTTCAAGGCCCCGCCGAGCTTCTCGATCCTTCGTATTGGCCCGAGCGTGTGATCGCGATGACCTTGGCGCGCGTCGGCGGCGCGTCGGGGCCTGACTTCGAACGCCTGGCGGAGCTTCGCCGGCTCGGCCCTCGCCACGGGATTCATGCCGCCGGTGGCGTGCGCGGACGCGAGGATCTGCTGCGCCTTGCGGAAATGGGCGTGAAAGGCGTGCTCATCGCCTCGGCGCTGCACGATGGGCGCCTCACGGGAAGCGAGATCGCCGAATTCGCTTGAGCGAGGCTTGAGAATCGCCGGCGCCTGCGTCTCTAGCCGGGCACAGCAGGAGAGCCTATCGGATCGATCCGACAGGTCTCGCGCTGCGCCGGATGGAAAGAACGCTTGCCCTCCCTCGTCCCATCGCCTGATCACGCCGCAAGAATGACTGCCATTCTTGCCGATCAGGCGTTCGGCGAGCGTTCCGGACTCTTGGTCAGGCTCAGGAAGCGGCGGCGAAGGGGTGCTTGGCCGAGTTGCGCTGCGCCACGACTTGCGAGGGTTTCGGCTCGCCGTTCACGGCGCGAGCGATCGATTCCTTGGTGGCGCGGTAATTGTATTCCTGGATCTTCTTGTCGTCCGCCGCTTCCCAGTGGATGAAAACGCCCACGCAAAGGAAGAGATCGTCCGCTTCGCTCTCGGGAATCACGCCTTCGGCGACACTGTCGGCTACCGCCTTGCCGACGGCGTGCTGGGCAGGTCCGAACATCTGGACGGCCTGCTTGGCGCCCTTGATCGTGACCTTGTTGTACAAGACGGTCGACGGTTTGCACGCAAGGTTCGGAGCGACGAGCGCGAGCAGGGTCGTGAACCCGTCCTTGTTGTTCGTCAGAGCGTTCGCGAACGCCGTCTCTGCCGCGCTGCCGCGCGGACCGATGATGAGGTCGATATGGGCAACCTCGTTTCCTTCACCGACGAGTGACTCGCCGACGCACATCTTGGTGATCTTGGCCATGAATGTCCCTCCCTGGAGAACACAAACCGCAGCAGCCGTCCGCTCATCAGGCGTCCGGCCCGTGAACTATCCTTGTTGACAGCATCCGGCTCGAGGCCGGATCGGTTGGCCAGATAGCGGCGGAAAAATCCTTCCGCTCTTCAAGTCAATCACTGTTCCCGTCCCGCCGCAAGATGGATTGTAGCTTTGCGGCAAAGAGCGTCGCGACCGTGAGGTCGGCGCTCGTGCCGGGGTTGGTGCCGGCGCGCTTGAGCTCCCCGTCCCAGGCGATGAGCTCGCCCATGAGCTCATCGAGCCCGGCGCCCCGCTCGATCCGGAGAAGGAAGCTTTGCGCGATGCGCGCGACGCGCTCGGCCGCCGCCGCGCCTTGCTTACGCAAAATGTGGGTGTCGGGAAAGGCCGCGAGGAAGGCGAGATAAACCACGAGGGTCGCAATCTTTGGCTCGGCGCTTCGCGCGAGCGAACGCCGCAAGGCCGTGAGCCCAACGTCGAAGACATCCGCAAATCCGCTCTCGTACTGGCGCGCGATGCGGTCGCGCGAAGCGGCCTCGGCCATGGCTTCGCGCAAGGAGACCGTCGGGGGCGAGCGGACGTCGTGCCTTGGCGCCTCTCCGAGCCCACCCGGAGACGCGCGCAGGATCGCTTCGAAGGCGAGGCGGGCATCTTCCCGATCGAGGCCTTCCAGGACCCGCGTGACAGCCGCGCGCAAATCAGGCTCTCCCTTTTCCATCGCCGCCGCGAGCGGTGCGCATAGAAGGATGATGCCGAGATTGATGTTTTGCCCCGTCGCCTCAATGCTCGCCCTAACCGCTCTCGATATGCGCTCCCCGATGCGAGCGCCCTTTGCCGCGATGAAAGGGGCGGCGTTGTGGGCGGCGAGCCGGAAATCCTCGACCGTCATCGCGTGCCCTCCAGCGAAGACATGCACATTGCCTGGCTTCGGTGCTTCGAGCTCGTCGCGGCACGCTTCTTCGAACGCCGCCGCGATGGCTTGATCGAGACCCATCAACCGGCGCGGCGGGCGAGGACGCGTCCGCGCAACACGCCGAGAAAATCGCTCGCGACCGCCGCTGCGATGTCGGCGCTAGCAACACTTTGCAGCCCACGCCAAGCCGGCATCGAATTCACCTCGAGCACATAGGGTTTCCCGTCGCTTCCGACGAGGATGTCGACGCCGGCGAAATCGGCCTCGACGGCTGCGGCCGATCGGATGGCGAGCGCGGCGAGCTCCGCGCCGAGCTCGACCTTTTCGGGGCGGCCACCCTGCTTCACATTGGTGATCCAATGCGCCGCGCGCCGCCGCATGGCGGCGACGATCCTGCCGCGCGAGACGAGCGCGCGAAAATCGCTGTGCTCCGGCCCGGTCCCGCCGACGAAGCGCTGCAAATAATACACGCTCGCGACCGCGTACTCGTCGGGGAGATCGCCCGCTGAACGGATCAGCCGCAAGCCGCGCCCTTGCGAGCCGAAGAGCGGCTTGAGAACGAGGGGGCCGCGGATCGTCTCGCGTCGGGCGATGTGAAGCGCCTCCGCGCGCCCTTCGACCGTCCAGGTCTGGGGTGTGGGCAGGCCTGCCCGCGCGATGAGGAAGCTCGTCATGGATTTATCGACGCAACGCTCGATGGCGCGGGCGTCGTTCCAGACGAGAACCCCCTCTTCCCGCAAAGCGTGCAGAACACCGAGCCTGCGCGTCACGGCCTCGAAACTGCCTGCCGCGATGGCTCGCACGATGACGCCATCGGGCAGACGAGAGCCGAAGCCCGGGAGCGAAAGGCCGCTCGGATGAAGCGTCGAGAACATCGAAGAGGAAAGGGCGACGAAGCTTGCGCGAGCGCCCAGCTTCTCGAGCCTCTTGATCAGGGAACGCGCATGGCCGTCACGTCTGTGGCCGACGACAGCGACCGCGAGATCGCCTCCCGGGTGACCGCGCGCCCGGACGGAGCTCGTTTCAGGTGAAAGAGGCATCGAGGAGCATCGGGTCGAGCGCGCCCGCATGGAAGCTGTCGCCCGTTTCAAGAGCGGTGATGATGACTGACGCCGGGCTGAACAGCATCGGGTCGATCGCGTAAAAATCGCCGTTGACGCGCTTGAAGATCTCGGCGAAGGGGCGGCCATAGTCGCGCGAGGCGCGGCTCGGCATGCGCTCGGCGAGCGCCTTGGCCTCTTCCGCCGGCCCGCGCACGAAAAGATGCACCGCGCCCGCGTAGATGATGGCGTCATTGGTGCGTCCCATCGCCTTGACGAAATCGGGATGCGGCGGGGGCAGCGGCGCCGCGCCCATTCCCTCGACGATGCGCTCGAGCGGGAAGCCGAGTTCATGGGCCTTGTGCAAGGCGACCTCGAGCACGCGCGCCACGACTTGCACGCCGCCCGCCCGGCTTTGTGTCGGCGTGAAGATGAAGGTCAGCCGGTCGGGACCGAGGCCGCATGCGGTCGCGACCTCGGCGACGACGGCGGGGGGCGGAGCCCGATCGCTTTCGAGGATCATGACGGCGCAGTCGGCACGATCCGCATAGCCGAGATCCTCGAAGAGCTTCTCACCGCGTGCGAGCGCGCGGGCGGGGCCTGAACCGAGAGCGAAAAACGCATCCTTGCCCTTGCCATGCGCGAGGCGCCAGCCGGCATATTGGCTCGCGAGGCAGGCGATGACGGGCAGCGAGGAACGCACCCCTATCGTCCAAGGCCAGCGTGGCATTGCTTGCGAGGGCAGAAGGCGTACTTCGGCGAGACCGCCGAGGCAAATCCGGGCAATGCGCAGACCGGCTTCGATGCCGCCCTCAGCCTTGCTGCCCGCGTCGATCACGGTCTCGCCCGAAGCGCCTTTCGCGATCGTGAGCCCAAGCTCCGCTGCATCGGCAATGAGGCGGGTGACGAGCTCGCCCGCACGCAAATTCACGCTGACGGAGGGTTGCGGGCTCACCTTCGCCTTCCCTGCGCCATGGCGAGAACGGTGAGGATGCGGTCTTCGACCAAGCCCCTGGCGCGGCCGGCGGAACTCGCTTTCGCCAGAACGGTGCAGATCGGCGCGCCGGCTTCCACTCGCGATCCGGCGCTTTGCCGGTCGGCGCACCATTGCGGCCAATCGAGCCGAGGCATCACGGGAATTGGGCGCGTGGCGTAAACGGTTGCGGCCGAGGCGCCCCCGCGCCAGGAAGGCGCGCGCTCGGGCAGAGCGCCGCGGCAGGCATCGACATGCAAGGCGAAGAGCGGTGCTGAAGGCGAATCGAAGAGATCGAGCGTCGCCCCGGGGCGCGGGTTGATCTCGATCAGCCAGGCGGTATCGCCCTCGATGAGGAAATCCGCGCTGTTCAAGCCGCGCAAACCGAAATGTCGGGCAAGATTTTCCGCATTCGTGCAAAGCCTGCGTTTCAGCCGAAGCCTGATGCCGGCCGGGCGCACGGCACCCCCAAAGCGGGCCGGTGCTTCGCGTGTCGGGTTGTTCCATTGCGCGCTGAAGCCGAGGGGGAGGGTGTCCTTTCCATTGGCGAGGAACAAGAGCGAGACCGCTCGTCCCGTTACCTGCCGTTGAAAATAGACGCGCTCGGATTTTTCGGCCTTTCCGTTCGCGGGCCGCACATGCGCCCCGCCAGCCCCGCCGATGCGTTTGCGAAGCCAACCCGTCGGATCGGTCGGAGGCGCCGCGCTAACGACCGGATGCGCGATGCCAAGGTCGCGACAGAGCGCCGCGAAGGCGAGCGGGTCCTTGGTGCGCGAAACGACATCGGCGCCGTTTCCGAGAAGCCGCCAGCGGTCGGCGAGGCGCCGCAGGCTCTCCGGCCGAGCCTCGAAACCCGAACCGTAGACGAGGCCCTCGCATCGATGGCCTTCCGCAAGGCGTGTGAGCGAAGCGATCAACGCGGGTTCGTGAAGGCCTGACGCCAGGTCGCCCGGCGTCGTCATGAATTGGCTCGCGGCGGCGCGCATATCCGCGTCGCCGAAAAGGTCGGCGACGAGCGGGGCGTAGCCTGCCCGACGCGCCGAGACGGCAAGCGCTCGACCCGACAAGGAGGCGATGAGCACGTAGCGGGCCTTATTTCGCGAGCTCACGGGCGAGGTCGAAGGCGTGTCGGAAATCGAGGACGACCGGCTTTTCCGCCGCGATCATCCGACGAAAAAGCCCCGACTCGGTCTTGGACTTCAATTGACCGATGGTGAGCGGGCCTACGCCCAGCGTCCGGCTCTGCCCGATCGGTTCTCCGTTCGCCTCCATCTTCAGCCCCTCCACTCCCGAAGGCGGCACGGCGTTGACGTCGGCCGCGACGATCAGCGAAGGCGTCGCCCGAAGCTGCTCCTGATCGAGGATGCGCACGCCGGCCCGCCCGGCGCAGAAGGCGACCTCGGCGGACGAAAGCAGGGTGCCGATTTTCTCGCGGCTGCTGCCGTCGGCGAAATTAAGCGCCACATCGAAACGCCGCGTGGCCTCGTCCGCCGCCTTGCGGACACGCTCGGGCCCGTCATAGCCGATGAGGATCACCTTCGCCCCCTGTCGCGCCGCGATTACGGCCGAGGAAAAGCCAACGACGCCGGTCGCGCCGAACACGGCGACGGTGAGCCCGCTCAACGAGCGGGAGAGCTTGGCGCCGAGCACTTTTTCAACGCAGGTCACCAGGGCGGCGGCCGTGGTGAAAGAGCCTGCCGGGTCGGCAAAGAGCGACGCGGCGAAAGGGGGCACCATCGCCTTCTTCGCGGCCTCGAGCATGTCGAGCGCCAGCAACGCGTCCTTGCCGCCGAAAAAGAAGCCGGTCCTCGGGCCGAGCTTGGGCGGGCGCGAGAAGATCGCGTCTTGCACGAGGGCGGCGACTTCTCCGCGCTCGACATTCGCATAGGGGATGACCGCGTCGAAACCGGCGTCGAGCGCCATGTTCGCATCGAAAGGGCTGACGTGCTTGAGCGGCGTCAACATGTGAAGAATATTCTTGTCGCCCATGAAGCTTCCCCTGCCGAATCCCGCTCAAGCCGTGTTGGTGAGCTCGCCCTCGCGCGTTGCCGAGGTGTCTGCCTCGCGAGTCTCGACCCGCGCGCCGCGGTTGAGCCCCTGGCGAATGGAGATGTCGAGCTTTCTCGCCAAGCCGTCGCGCCTCAAGGCGTCTTGAAGCCGTACCGCCTCCTCGAGGCTCTCCGCGAAGGCAAAGCCCGTCGGACCCCATGAGCTCTGGCCGATCCCATGAGCGCCTTCGCGCCGCAGCGCTTCGAGTGCCGCCCCAACCGCGGGGCTCGCGAACCGCCTGCCCCCTTGGGCGGGGGAAAAATAGTCGCCGAGGCGTTCCTGAATGGACCGGACGGCCTCACCGAACGAAGCAATATTTTTCTCGACCAATCCGGGAAGGAGCTGCATCAGAACCAGGCGACAGATATGGTCCGCCTCCGCCTCGTCAAAAAGCGCGAGGGCCGAGAAAGCCGCCCGCTCGCCATCGCCATGGATGCCACGTGTCGAGGCATCTTGAAGCAAGAGGATGCGCCAGTTCGCCGGAAACGGCAACCGCGTGACGATCGGCGGCTCGACAGTGCCAGGGCCCCGCCCGCCATCGACCACAAATCCCCCCTTGCGGAACACGGCGATGCCGATACCCGACCGCTCACCGCGCGAGAGCGTGCGTATGTCCTCGCGCCGGCCGCTGCGCAACCCTTCCACGCGGCGGAACGCCGCCGCGAGCGCGAGCGCGAGCGTGGTCCCTGAGCCGAGGCCCGTATGGGGCGGTATCGCCTCGTGGATCGTGAGCTCGTACTCGTGTTTCAATCCGAAGCGGCGAGCAAGCGCCGCAAGATGCGCACTTGCGCGCTCGCTGTCGGGGCCCTGCGCCCGGGCGCGCGCCGCACGGGCGAGGCTCAAACGGGTGACGGGGCCGTCGATCGCGATCCCAATGCTCCCGAAGCGCCTGCCGAGGCCGCCATGCAAATCGAGAAAGCCGAGATGCAGCCGCGCCGCCGCGCTAATGACCACCTTGCTGCCCTCGATCATGCATGGCTCCGTTGGACCAGACGGGCGAACCCGATCGGCGAACCGTTGTGTTGACGGTCAAATAAGATAGACTTCCCTCGCCGATATGAAAGCCATGTCCGTGAGGGCCCACGGAGGAGCGAGCATGACACCCCCGAAGCCGGAAATCGTGCACGCCGACGAGGAGGTCACGCAAAGGCTGCAGCGGGAATTGCCGCATTGGCGGCTCGAAGGGGGTTGGATCAGGCGCACCTACAAGACGAATGGCTGGAAGGGGACGCTGATGGTGATCAACACCGTCGGCCATCTGGCCGAGGCCGCCTGGCATCACCCCGACATCACGGCCTCTTACGCCTGGGTAGAGGTTCGCCTGAAGACACACACGGCCAAGGGAATCACCGACAAGGATTTCGAGCTCGCCCGGAAGATCGAGGAGGTCGTGGCATGGCAGCCCGGCAAGGAAGGCGGCGCGCTCGAGGGCACGCCGCAGGGCGATCAGCGTTTCGCCTATATCAAATACGATCGATGAGCGGCACGCCGGCCGCGTGCGCGCCGTTCGCGGCGTGTTGCTGAATCCGAGGAAGACGGGCGATGCCTGGGCGTGGGGAAGGCCGGCATGCGAGGGCCTGGATCGAGGGCGTGGCTTGCCCGCTCGACGCCGCGATCGAGGCCGCGCTCGCCCGCTTGCGGAAAAGCCGGCACCCGCTGTTCGCCGGCCTCGGCTGCGATATCGAGGGTGTCCGAACGCTCGTCCGTCTCGCGAGGCTCGTGGGCGCCTCCATCGATCATCTCTCGGGAACCGCGACCGGCATCGAGCTTGCCGTCGCGCGTGACGCGGGCATGTTCCTCACGACTCCCGGTGAGACCGGCGCGCGCGCCGATACGCTCTTCATTCTCGCTCCGGAAGCCTCCGAGGAGGCGAGGCCATTCTTGGAGCGGCTCCTCGAGACGACGCCGAAGCTCGCCGCTCGCGATGCGCCTCGCAACGTCATCTGGGTGGGCAAGGCGCCTGCGCCGAAGGCACGCTCGCGTCGCCTCGAAATCACGTCGGTCCCCGTGCCGCCCGCGCGGATCGCGCCATTTCTCGCCGCGCTGCGCGCGCGCCTCGCCGGCCGTCCCGTCGGCACGGCGCCGCTATCCGCCCCTCGTCTCGAGGCGATCGTCGAGAGCCTTCGTCAGGCGAAATTCGGTGTCGCGATCTGGTCATCCGCCGCTCTCGGCCCGCTCGGCGTCGAGATGCTTGCCGGGCTGGTGCGCGATCTCAATGAGCGGACGCGGTTTTCCTGCCTGCCCGTCATGACAACGGACAATGCGGCGGGCACCGCCATGGCCTTGACCTGGCTCATGGGCTTTCCGTCGAACGTCGGATTCGCGCGCGGCGAGGCGGAGCACGACCCCTGGCGTTTCGATGCGGCGCGCCTCGCGCGGAGCGGGGAAGCCGATCTCGCCTTGTGGATCTCGGCTTATCGCCGCCACTTTCCGGAATGGGCCTCGGCCGTGCCGGTGATCGCGCTGACGGCGCGAGCCGGCGAAACGCAAATGCCCGGCGCGCTCATCGAGATCGAGGTCGGCACGCCGGGTGTCGATCACGACACCATCGACCATTCCCCGGCGACCGGAGGCTTGGCGTTCCGCGCCGCCACGGCTCCCAAGGAGACGCCATCCGTCGCCGACGTGCTCGGCAGAATCTGCGCCGGCCTTACCGAAGAGGGGAGGGCGCCCTGGTGATCAGGCTGGCGGGCGGACGCGTCATCGACCCGGCCCACGGCCGCGACGAGATCGCGGATCTTTGGATCGAGAACGGCCGCATCATCGCGCAGCCGACGGGGCGCCGAGTGGTCGAGAGCTTCGACCTTTCCGGCAAGATCGTCATGGCGGGCGCCATCGACATTCACTCTCATATCGCCGGCGCCAATGTGAACACGGCGCGCCTGCTGCTGCCGGAACACCACCGGGCTCATCTAACAAGGCCTAACGAAACGCCGCTCTCGCAACTCGGCTGGTCGACGATCGAGACCGGAAGGCTTTATGCGGCCATGGGCTTCACCACGGTCGTCGAGCCGGCGATCGCGCCGCACACGGCGCTACACGCGCATCTCGAGCTCGCCGATACCCCGATCATCGACAAGGCCATTCTGGCCGTGCTCGGCAATGACGATTTCTTGCTGTCTCTGATGCGTGAAAAGGAGGGGCCTCATCTCATCCGCGACTATGTCGGCTCGATGCTCGCCTCCTCCCGCGCGCTCGGCGTCAAGGTGATCAACGCCGGCGCGGCCATGGCGTTCAAGCACAACCTGCGCAGCTTCGGGCTTGATGATGTCGTGCCCACCTACGGGGTGACCTCGCGCGCCATCGTAAGCGCGCTGCAGCAGGCGGTTCACGAGCTCGGCGTGCCCCATCCGCTCCATTTGCATTGCAATAATCTCGGGCTTTCCGGCAATGTCGACACCGCTCTCGAAACCATCGCGGCCTTCGATGGCCTGCCCGTGCATCTCGCCCATCTGCAATTCTACAGCTACGGCGCGGAAGGAAAGCGCGGCTTTTCTTCCGCCGCGGCCCGCCTTGCGGCAGCCGTCAACGCCGCGAAGACTGTCACCATCGATGTCGGGCAAGTCATGTTCGGGCAGACGGTGACGGTCTCTTCCGATGTTTTGCGCCAATTCGCCGCGACGAAGTTCGCTCATCCGAGGAAAAGCATCATCATCGACGGGGACACGAATGGCGGCGGCATCGTGCCGATCGCCTATCGTCAATCGAGCTTCACGAACGCCGTGCAATGGTCGGCGGGACTCGAGCTCTTTCTGCTGATCGAGAATCCTTGGCGCGTCTTCTTCACGACCGACCATCCGAACGGGGCGCCGTTCACGAGCTATCCCGAGCTTTTCGCCTTGCTCATGGATCGAAATTTGCGCGCCGCCTGGATCGAGAGCCTGCCCAAGCCGGCGCTCACGATGACGACGCTGCCATCGATCGGGCGGGAATACACGCTTTTCGAGATCGCGACGATGACGCGCGCATCACCGGCAAAATTGCTCGGCCTCTCGGATCGGGGACACCTGGGAGATGGCGCGGTTGCGGACATCGCCGTCTATCACGACCTCAAGGATCGCGCTGCGATGTTCCGCGGCGCTCATCTCGTGTTCAAGAATGGCGAAGCCGTCGTGCGCGACGGTAAGGTCACGCACGAGATCGCGGGCAAGACCCTTCATGTCGCGCCCTCCTATGACCGCGCGATCGATCGGAAGCTCGACGGCTATTACGAGCGCCTCTACGGCGTGCCCCGGCGGCTTTTCGTCGTGCCGCCGGAGGCGCGCGGTTTCCTCGGCGCATTCGAGAAGGTGCCATGCGCCGCTTGAGCGTCAGCGGAGTCGTTGTCGAGAACAGCTTCGCTGAAGCTTTCGACATGCGCGCGACCGCCCTGATCATCACCGCGGACAGCCGCAAATGGGCGCGCCAAGCCGCGACAACCATGACCGGCTTTGCGACTTCCGTGATCGGTTGCGGGTGTGAAGCGGGCATCGACCGCGAGCTCACCGCCGCCGAGACCCCAGACGGGCGCCCGGGCGTGCGTGTTCTCCTTTTCGCGGTCTCGACGGCCGAGTTGCAAAAGCAGCTGCTGGCCCGCGTCGGCCAATGCGTGCTCACCGCGCCCGGAAGCGCCTGCTACGGCGCCATCGCGGGCGAGGAGAAGCTCAAGCTCGGCTCGGCGCTTCGCTACTTCGGCGACGGTTGGCAAATTTCGAAGAAATTCGGCAGCCGACACTATTGGCGTCTTCCGGTGATGGACGGCGAGTTCGTCTGCGAGGCGACCATCGGGATGACGAAGGCCGCGGTTGGCGGGGGCAACCTCATCATCATGGGCGCGAGCGCGCGAAACGTGCTCAACGCGGCCGAGGCGGCAGTGCGGCGCATCGGCGCGACGCGCGACATCATCATGCCTTTCCCCGGCGGCATCGTTCGCTCGGGCTCGAAGGTCGGCTCGAAATACAAGGCACTCGTCGCCTCCACCAATGACGCCTATTGCCCGACGCTCAAGGGCGCGGTCGCCTCGAAGCTTGGCCGCGAGATCGCGAGCGTGCTCGAGATCGTCATCGACGGGCTTACGCCCGAGGCGGTGGGCGAGGCGATGCGCGCCGGAATCGCCGCCATCATCGGGCTTGGGCCCGAGAAAGGCGCGCTTCGCATCGACGCCGGTAATTACGGCGGAAAGCTTGGTCGCCATCATTTTCATTTGCGGGCACTTTTACCGTGAGCGCCCTCGTCTTCAGGCTCAAGCAGCCCCCTGATCGGAGGATCGATCTCTCGGGCCTTATTCCGGAAGCCTTGCAGGGCCGCTCCGAGAGGGCGATCGCGCGTCTCGCTCTCGATGGCGCGCGCAACAAGCTCAAGGTCGGCGATCTTTTCAGCTTGCGCATGGGGGAGCCGATGTCGCTTCGCTTCGAAGGCGGTTCGGAACGCCTCGACCTTGTCGGTGCGAACATGGCCGCCGGCGAGATCGTCGTCGAGGGTTCGGTCGGCGAGCAGGCGGGTAGGCTGATGCGCGCAGGCACATTGCATATCCAGGGGAATGCGGGTCCCTTTGCGGCGTCGCGCCTCAAGGGCGGCCGCCTCGAGATCGATGGCGATGCGGGCGATCGCCTCGCTGCTCCGCTCGCCGGCGAAATGGCCGGCATGTCGGGCGGCGTCGTGATCGTGCATGGCGATGCGGGCGCGCGCGCCGGCGACAGGCTGCGGCGCGGCCTCATCGTGGTCGGTGGCAGCAGCGGCAAGGATGCTGGGAGCCGCATGATCGCGGGAACGCTCGTGCTCCGCGGCAAGGTCGCGGGAGCACCCGGTCCGCTCATGCGACGAGGCACGATCGTGCTGCTTGGCGGTGATTGTCCGCCTTCGCCGACATTCCTCGATTGCGGGTCGCACCATCTGGTCGCGGCGACCTTGCTTGCCGCCGAGCTCGAGCGTCTGGGCCTTGGCTTAGCGCGCAAGCTCCGGCGACCCGTGCGCCGTCTCGCCGGGGACATGGCAGTTGCCGGCAAGGGCGAAATCTGGATCGCCTCCCATTCGGACCCGCGCTGAGGGTCGTCTTCTCGACAGGAGCACTGAATGGCTTTTCTTGGACCCGCCACCCGCGACTATCGTTTCGGCCTCATGCGCGAGATGATGGATCGCGAAGGCTATGACGCGCTCGCCTTCACGCAAGCGGATTTCTTCCAATTCGTCACCAATTTTCACACCGATGTGCAAACCTGGGAGCGCCCCATCTTGTGCGTCGTGCCGCGTAATGGCGAGGCTTTCGCCATCTTGAACGAGCTTTCGACAAATCATTGGCGCTTCGCACGTGAAGCCCAGCATCTTTGGGTCACAGAGGCGCATTTCTACGCCGAGCATCCAAGGCTTGGGGCGCGCGTGCCGCTTGCCACGCAATGGGCCGAGCTCGTCGCCGACAAGCTGAGCGAGGCCGGCTTGCGGCGTTCGCGCGTCGGGGTCGACGCCGGAGGCGGACCGCTCACGCGCGTGCAAAGCCTTTTGCCGCATCTTTCGATCGAGACGGCAACGAAGGAATGCCGCAAGCTTCGCCTCGTGAAGAACGAGGAAGAGATCGCCTTGATGCGCGAGATCGCCTCTTTGACCGATTGGATGCAGGAGCGCTATCGCGAGAACATCAGGCCCGGGCGGCTCGTGCAAGAGATGGATATGGCGATGGCTGCTCTCATGGCGGAGGAGAGTGCGCGTCGCTTCCCCGGCGACAATCTCGAAATCCTGCGCTGCTGGACATTATCGGGCCCGGCAAGCTGCGCACCTCACGGAGATGGTCGCTCCTGCGGCGCGCGCATCGAAAAAGGCCATGGCCTCGTGAACATCGTGATCCCACGGCTCAACGGCCTCGTGGTCGAGAATGAGCGGACCTGGTTTTGCGGCAAGCCCTCGAAGCGCCAGGCTGAGCTCTTCGAGGCGGCAAGGGCAGCCAATGAAGCGGCTTGCGAAGCTGCCGTCACCGGACATCCGGTTTGCGGGATCGATGCCGCCGCGCAAAAGGTTCTCGAAGAGGCGGGCGTCGCGGATTTGATCTTGCACCGCACCGGACATGGCATGGGCGTTCTCGGGCATGAGTTTCCCGAGGACATGCCCTTCAACACGCGTCCCTTGCTCGAGCGCGAGGTCTATTCCGCGGAGCCCGGCGTCTATGAATGGGGCTTGGGCGGGTTTCGTCACGACGACACAGTGGTCGTGGGCAAGACGCCGGAGGTGCTGACGAAAGCGCCGAAGGACATTGCAAGCCAGACGATCAATTAGAGTCGGCGACGGCGTGCCGACGACTTTTTCGAAAGGTCACGGGAGGCCTTCAGCGAGCAGGGCGTGCGAGGTTCTCGATGCGCGGACGAGGCGATTTCACGAAATGAGATGGACCGGATCATCGATCCGATCGGCATGGAGGGAGAGATGGATCTTCAACTGAAGGGTTTGCGAGCTGTCGTGAGCGGGGGCACGAAGGGCATCGGGCGCGCCATGGCCGAGACGCTCGCGAGCGAGGGAGCCGATGTCGCGATTTGCGCGCGCAATGGCGAGGAGGTGAAGGCCACGGCGGCAGCGCTCGCCAAGAAAGGCGTGCGCTCGCTCGGCCATGTGGTCGATGTCGGCGACGGCAAAGCCTTGAAGGGCTGGGTCGAGGCGGTCGCTGCGGCCTTCGGCGGCATCGACATCGTCATCGCCAATGTGAGCGCGCTCGCGATCGGCGGCGATGAAGAGGGCTGGCGCCGTGGTTTCGAGGTCGATCTCATGCACAGTGTTCGTCTCGTGAACGCGGCCATGCCTTGGCTCGAAAAGAGCCGGGCCGGCTCGATCGTCACCATCTCCAGCGTAAGCGGCCGGGAGATCGATTTCGCCGCCGGGCCCTATGGCGCCTTCAAGGCGGCGCTGATCCACTATACGCAAGGCTTGGCGTATCAGCTCGCCGGCAAGGGCATCCGCGCGAATACGGTTTCGCCCGGCAACACATATTTTGAGGGTGGTGTCTGGAATAAGATCAAGGACGGGAATCCGGACCTTTATCAGACGGCCTTGGGCCTCAACCCGACGGGCCGCATGGGCACGCCGCAGGAAATGGCCAATGCGGCGGTTTTCCTGGCAAGCCCTGTCGCAAGCTTCATCACCGGCACCAATCTCGTGGTCGATGGAGCGCTGACACGCGGCGTGCAGTTTTGAGAAGGCGGCTTTTCCGGGAGGCTAAGGAAGCAAGCGTCTGGGTGAGAAGCGAGGGAACAAGATGAGTGAACCGGCATGGATGAAAAATTCGATCATGGCGAGGCGTGGCAGCGCCCGCAAAAAATCGGGAACCCATCACAGCCTGAGCGAGGCCAAGCAGGGAAAGTTCCACTATGTCTACGGCCCTTATGCCGAGCCCGTGCTCGAGATCGAGCCGGGTGACAGCATCTCGGTCGAAACGCTGGATGCCTTCGGCGGCGCGCTCAAATCCGAGCGGGACAAGCCGAGCAAGAAGCTGCAATTTCCGTATCTCAATCCGCAAAGCGGGCCCATCTATGTAAAGGGCGCCGAGAAGGGTGATTGCCTCGCCGTCCAAATCAAGGCGGTGGAGACACGCGGCGCGCAACCAGCCGGCACGACATGCCTGGTGCCGGAATTCGGCGGGCTTGTGGGCACGAGCGCGACCGCAATGCTCAATGCGCCCCTGCCCGAGCGCGTCAAGAAAATGCGCATCGACAAGGCGGGGGTGCATTGGAACGAAAAGATCGTTCTTCCCTATGAACCCTTCATCGGAACGATCGGCGTCTCGCCCGAGATCGAGGCGATCTCATCGCTCCAGCCCGATTACCATGGCGGCAACATGGATCTGCCCGATATCGGGCCGGGCGCCATCCTGTATTTGCCCGTTCACACCAAGGGCGCGCTTCTCTATCTCGGCGATTGCCATGCGACACAAGGGGATGGCGAGCTCTGCGGCGTCGCCGTCGAGCAAGCCGCGACGGTCGCGGCTCGCGTCGAGCTGATCAAGGGCTGGAGCTTTGCCTGGCCTCGCCTCGAGACGGAAAGCTTCATCATGACGGTCGGCAGCGCCCGCCCGCTCGAGGATGCGGCGCGCATCGCCTATCGCGAGCTCATCCGCTGGATGGTCGCCGATTACGGTTTCGAGGAGCTCGACGCTTATTTGTTCCTCACCCAGGCGGGCCGCATCCGCCTCGGCAACATGGTCGATCCGAAATATACGGTCGGGGCCTCGGTGCTGAAAAAATACGTCGGCGGCTGAAGCCTTCGGAATTGGCGAGGGGCGGAACCCAAATCCGTCCTTGCCGAGCGCGCCGCCATGGTACCGGCAGCCGGCGCGCAACTCATTTCGCCTTGATCGCCGCCGTCGCCACCGCATTCGTCCAGAAATCGCCATCGGCCGCCCGCGTCTTGAGCCTCTCCGCGACTTCGGGATCGGTCTCGACCGTGAAGCGCAAAAGCGCGTCGATCTGCCGAGGCGCGAACTCGCCTTTGTGCGCGATACCTTCCTTCATGGCCTCGACCGCCGTCAGCAAGGCTTGCGGGGATTGCTTGGCGAAGAACTGACGCTGGATCGCGCCGGCCGCCTGGGCAGGGTCCCGTAGAACCGCATCGCTCGCGGCGTCGAGCGCGCGCGCCGCTTTCACGGCGAGATCGAAGCGCGCGCCCGTCAACGGTTTCTTGGCGACGAGCGCCAGGAAGGGCAGATCCTTCACGCCGGGCAATTCCGTGCCGATGCGGATGAGAATCTTGCCGGTGCCCGCTTCCTCGGTGAGATAGCCTTCGGGCGGAGAGAGGAGGAAGCCGTCGATCTGCTCATGGTCGAGCGCCGCATGGATTGCCGGAGGCGCGCCGATGAGCGCCATCTTGATGTCGCTTGCCGGATCGAGGCCGGCTTGCGCCACGAGCCAGCGGGCGACGCGGTCTTGCGCGCCGCGCACGGCGCTCACGCCGATGGTCACGCCTTTGAGCGACTCGATCCGCTTTTGCAAAGGATCGGAAGGGCTTATGCCCTTGCGTGCGAGGAAGGCGTTCGAGACGACAAGCTCGAGCGACATTTGCGACATCAGCGCGTAGACGAGCACGAAATCCTGGCCCTTCGCGACGGCAGCGAGCGGCGTATCGGTGCCCACCGCCGCAAGATCGATGTCGCCGGCATCGAGCGCCGCGAGCACGGTCGGATCGCCGCCTGGGATCGCCGCCCATTTCAAGTCGATTCCTTGAGGCTTGAATGTGTCGAGCGCTCGCGCGGCCCAGATCGCGAGAAAGCTCACCGAGGTCGTCGCCTGGCCGATGCGCAAGCTCGTGGCCTCCTGCGCATGAACCCACGGCGAATTGGTCAAGGCCGTAAGCGCCAGCATGGCGAAGAAGACCAGTCGGTGCCAAAGCGCCTGCATCGCTTTTCGTTCCTTCACCCTTCGGGCTGCCCCTGCTCGATCGCGGGCTGCCAGCGCAAAAGCCGCCGCTCGAGCCGCGACGCCAGCATATTGGCGATGACGACGAAAGCGAGCAACACGGCGATCCCGGCGAAGACGCCCGCGGGATCATAGGTCGACGAGGCCTCGTGGATGAAGAGGCCGAGTCCTTGGACTGAAGACGTGAACTCGCCCACGATGACGCCGATGACCGAATATGGGATGGCCATGCGCATGCCCATGATCACGAAAGGCGCGGCCGCCGGCAGATACACATGGCGCGTGAGCTGACGCTCATTCGCTCCCATGATCATGGTGAGCCTGACGAGCTCCGCGTCGACGCCGCGCACGCCCATGTAGACGTTGTAGAAGACGAGGAAGAACACCATCGCGGCGGCGAGCGCGACCTTCGACCAGAGGCCGATGCCGAACCAG
This sequence comes from Beijerinckiaceae bacterium, assembly GCA_035949255.1. Taxonomy (GTDB): domain Bacteria; phylum Pseudomonadota; class Alphaproteobacteria; order Rhizobiales; family Beijerinckiaceae; genus GAS188. The sequence continues at coordinate 33,839 of DASZIL010000009.1, forward strand.
ATGATGAAAAGGGGCGCGAGCGCGATCTTCGGGATGCCGTAGAAAGCCATCACATAAGGTTCGAAGATCCGGGCGAGGCGAGGCGCGCGCCCGAGCGCGTAGCCGGCGACCACGCCGCAAGCGACGCCGATGCCGTAGCCGAGCACGAGCTCCTGCGCGGTCACCGCGAGGTGGGGCAAGATCTCGCCCGAGGCGAACATCTCATAGAGGCGAAGCGCGATATCCGTCGGGCGGCTGACGTAGATCGAGCGGATGAGGCGGTCCGAGGCCCATTGCCAAAAAATCAACAAGGCGAGGCCTGGAACGAAAGGCAAGATGCGGTGGAGAAGCCGCTCGCGGCGGAGCTTCCCTCCGGCCAGTGCTTCTTCTTCGATGAGGCTTGCCTTGCTCATGGCACGGCCTCTCCGCCGAGAGGCGGTGGCCTGAGCTCGGATTTGAACACCGCCCAGAGCCGATCGTAAGTCTCGGTGAAACCTTGCGTTCGGAAAGGCTCGAAGACGTTGCGTGGCCGCGGCAGGTCGATCGCGAGGTTAGCCTTCACTTTTGCAGGGCGTCGGCTCAGCACGATGACGTTGTCGGCGAGCAAGATCGCTTCCGTCAGGTCATGGGTGACGAACACGATCGTAGATCCCTCGCTGCTCCATAAGCGCTGCAGATCATCCTGCATGAGCATGCGCGTCTGCGCATCGAGCGCGCCGAAAGGCTCGTCCATCAAGATGAGCTCCGGCCGGTAGATCAAGGTGCGCGCGATCGAGGCGCGTTTCTGCATGCCGCCCGAGAGCTGATGCGGATAGTAATTCTCGAAACCCTTGAGGCCGACCGCCGCGACGATCTCGCGTCCGCGCCTTTCGCGCTCCTTCGGCGCGACACGCGCCAAGAGCAAGGGCAGCTCGACATTCTCGGCGAGTGTTTTCCAAGGCAGGAGCTTTGCCTGCTGCGGCACGAGGCCCACGCTTCGGTTAAGACCTTGGATGGCGCGACCGTTCTGGCGCACCGTTCCGGCCGTGGGCGCGAGCAACCCCGCCACCATTTGGAGAAGCGTGCTCTTGCCGCAGCCGCTCGGGCCGACGATCGCGGTGAAGCGTCCTTGCTCGACGGCGAAATCGACGCGGTCGATCACGCGAAGCGCCGTCTTGCCCGTCGGATCGGGGAAGTCGCGTACAACGCGGGAGAATTCCAGTCTCGGAGCTTGCGTTTGACGCTGGCGCGGGGAGGGCGGCGTGCTCATCGTGAAAGTTGTTGTTGCAAGGCCTCGTGTGACGGATGCGCAGAATTGTTGGAGCCTTTTGGGTTACAAGCCTTCCTCGTCGCGTCGGCGTTTATGTCGCTTCGTCCCAATGATCGCTTCACGTCAAGCCGCGCTTAAATTCTCATCGAAGCGGTAAAAGCGCGCCGTGTTGTCGTGAAACAGATCACGCTGCTCTTGTGCCGAAAAACTTTCGATGATGTCCTTGAAGCGCTCGCAACTCTCCTGATAGCTCATGTTGCGGCGCCCGACCGGGTAGTCGCTCCCGAACATCGCGCGCCTCGTTCCGAAGGCCTCGATGCAGGTCATGACCGTCTTGCGCAACGTCTCGAGGCTTCGATCTTGACCATTGGCGCCGAAATTAGAGAGTTTGATCGCAATGTTCTTGCATCTGCCCATGACAGCCAAGCCTTGCTCCCAACGCGCGAGACCTTCGGCATCGCGATCGACCGGGGTGCCGCAATGGTTGATCATGATGACCTGATCCTGATATTCATCCGCGAGACGCGCGACATCTTGCGCCTGGAACGGATTCATCAAGAGTTCGAGGATAAATCCGTGAGTGCGCAAGCGCCTGAAGCCTTGCCGCCACGCAGGATCGCTGAGAATGCCGGCTTCAGTCCAGCGTTTGGCCGGATCGGGGTGCCAACGGACGACTTCGCGGATGCCGATGACGCTGCCGTGCCCGGCGAGCGTTTCGAGCGAGGCCGCGGCCTCGGGCGACTTGAGCGGCGACCAGGCGATGCAGCGCGACGCGATGCGGCCCGGCCGCGTGAGACCTTCGAGCCAGGCGACTTCTTCGACAGGTGGCCTCGCACGGTCCCATGCGGCCTCGACATAGACGGACCCGACCACATTCTGTGGTCCGATATCGGCGACGAAATCCTCAACTAGGTAGTTCTGGCGCATATAGGAAATGTCGCCAAGCGCCTTGATAGCGCTGTCATCCGAGGTGAGCCAGGGGTGCCGACCGAGCGACAGGTCCCACAAATGATGATGGGCATCGATGATCGGGCCTTGGTAGCGGCTGCCCATGAAAGGTCACCTGTACGGTCGCGCGGGCGGGCTCTTCCGCGGGAGCGCGCCGCCCTCCGAATAAGGAGAATCGGATAGGCCGGCAATTGTCGAAAAGGGAACGCCGCAAGTCAGGCGGATTCGGCGATCGGGCGGCGGCAGCCTCCGCTTTCGATCTTCGTATCGTGCGTTATGGCTCGCTCGGTTTTTGCCAGGGACGCCTGATAAGTTTTATCGGAGGTTACTGATCGCATCATTGTGAGCTGCGCGGTCCTCGTTGCGTCAGACAATCGGCTTTCTCGCGTTATGGGCCGACATCGCGGGCCGCATCTTCAATTTCAGCGCTTCCTTTACAGGGGTTATTTGCGTAGGAACTAACGCGCACCGTCGAGGACGCGCCCACTATTGCGTGAAGCTCGGCATCGAAAAGACGAAATGCTCTTTCCCTCACCCACCTTCCTGTTCTTCTTTCTTCCTGTCTGCGTCGCTGCTTATTTCGCAGCCCCCGGACTGCGGACGAAGAACGTGGTGCTGATTTTGGCGTCGTTCATCTTCTACGCCTGGGGTGAGCCGCGCTTCTTGCTGCTGATGTTGGCCATGATTGGCGTCAATTATCTGGCGGCGATCATGATCGACACGCAAACGGGCGCCGCGCGCAAGGTTTCGCTGGCCATTGCGGTGTCCGTCAACCTGGGC
>DASZIL010000010.1:0-3955 GCA_035949255.1 Beijerinckiaceae bacterium
AATGGCCCTTCTCCACCGCTTCCTTGATGCCCCAGTCGGCCCCGCCCGTGTCCCTCACCGAGGTGAAGCCGCGGTTCAACATGCCGAGCATGAGCGGGGCGGATCGCGCCGCGAGGAGCGACACCGGGATGCTCTCGAGCATCCGCAAATTCACCTCGCTCAGATACACATGGACGTGGCAATCGATGAGGCCGGGCATCAAGACGCGCTTGCCGCAATCGATCTTGCGGGACGAATTCGATTTGATCGGCTTGTTGGAGACTTCCTTGATGAGCCCGCCCTCGACGAGGACCTCGTAACCGCCCCTGGGCTCGTTCCAGCGCGGATCGAGAAGGTTGAGATTCCTGAAGAGGATCGGCTGGGGCGCAGGCATCGCAGGTCTCCGGACGGTTTCACGTTTCCGCATCGTCCCTTGTTCCGGCACGCGTGGCAAGATGGCGTCATGGCGTCGTCTTGGCCGCAATCGCGCGATTAGCGTCGCCGCTTCGTCATGACCGGACTTGGTCCGGTCACCCACGTCTTTCCTTTTCGCATGGGGGAGCGGTGCTAAGTCGTGGGTGCCCGCAACAAGTGCGGGCATGACGAAGCGGGAATGCCTATCCGTCACGACCGGGCGTCGGCCCGGTCATCCATGCCTTCCCGCGTTAGCCCGTGGAAAGGCGTGGGTGCCCGCAACAAGTGCGGGCATGACTAAGCGGGAATGCCTATCCGTCATGACCGGGCGTCGGCCCGGTCATCCACGCCTTCCTCGTTTGCCTGTGGAAAGGCGTGGGTGCCCGCAACAAGAGTGCGGGCATGACGACGCGTCACCCGTCCTTCAAGCCGCCCGCCGACAGGCCTGCGACGATCTGCCGTTGCGCCACGACGGTGAGCAACAGCACCGGAAGCGTGACGAGGAGCGCCGCCGCCGCGAGCGGCCCCCAGGAAATCTGCTCGAAAGTGAGCACATTGTAGATCGCCGACGGCAAGGTACGCGTCGTCTTGCCACCGAGCACGACCGAGAAGATGAAATTGTTCCAGGAGAAGATGAAGGCGAGGATGGCGCCCACGATGATGCCTGGCCTCGCGAGCGGCAGGGCGATGTGGCGGAACCCTTGCCACGGGGACGCGCCGTCCACGAGCGCCGCGTCCTCAAGCTCCGTCGGCACATTCTCGAAATAGCCGATCATCACCCAGACGATGATCGGCACGGTGATCACGAGATGCGTCACGAGAAGGGCCGTGATCGTGCCGTTGAGCCCGATGAGCTGGAACACGAGGAAGAGCGGGATGAGATAGGAGAGCGCGGGCGTGATGCGCGCGATGAGAATGAGAAAGGCGAACTTCGCCGATTTCGCGCGCGCGATGCCATAGCCCGCCGGCACGCCGACGAGGAGCCCGACGAGCACCGCACCGCCCGTCACCAGGATGGAGTTCCAGAAATACAGGAGGAAGTTGTTCTTGGCGAAGACGTCACGGAAATTGTCGAGCGTCGGCGGATTCGGGATGAAGATCGGCGGGAAGGCCGTGTTGTCGGCGTCGTTCTTCAAGGACAAGGAGAGCATCCACAAGAAGACGAGGACCGCCGGCGAGACGAGCGCGAGAAGCGACAGCGCAAACCCGCACTTGCCGGCGATGCTTTTCAGCTTGCGTGCGCGCGCCATGGCCATGTCTCACGCGTTCCATTTCGAGCGCTGGCGCGCATAGAGGAGCAAGAGCGACAACATGACGATGATGATGAAGAACACCACGACGAGCGCCGAAGCGTAACCGAGCTTGTAGAATTGGAAGGCCTGCAGATAGAGGAAGATGTTGATCGTCTCCGACGCGGTACCGGGGCCGCCTTGCGTGATGACGAAGATGTTGTCGAAAACCTTCAAGGCGTCGATGGTGCGCAACATCACCGCGATCATCACATAGGGCCACACGAGCGGCAGCGTGATGTGGCGGAAGAGATGCCAGGCATTGGCGCCGTCGATGATGGCGGATTCATAAGGCTCCCTCGGCAGGCTCGCGAGGCCGCCCAGCACGATGAGCATAACGAGCGGCGTCCATTGCCAAACCTCGATCATCACGAGCGTCGGGATCACGGTCGAGGGATCATAGACCCAGGCCTGTGGCGGGATGCCGATGAGCGAAAGCAGGTAGTTGAGAACGCCGAGCTGGGGGTGGAACATCATCGTCCAGACGAGCGCCACGGCGACCGGCGTCGCCATCATCGGCATGGTGAAGACGCTTCGCAAAAGCCCTCGGAAGGGAAACTCGCGGTGAAACGCGACTGCGGCCGCGACCCCGAGGATCACCGGGAGCACCACGGCGAGAGCTGTGAACCAGAAGGTTCGCCCGACCGCCTCGAGGAAGCGCTCATCCTGGAAGAGGATGGCGTAATTAGACCAGCCGGTGAAGGCCGAGCCTCCGCCGATCTTCCAATCCTGCGTCGACATATAGAGGGTGAAGAGCCAGGGGAAGATGATGACGGCGAGGATCGCGACGACCGCCGGCACGGCGAACGCCCAGTACTTTCGCGAAAAGTCATAAGGCATTGCAGGGCGCGGCGGCGGCGAGGCGCCGACGCCTTGCGGGCACGCCAAAGGCGCGACCCGGGGGCTCGCCTCGCCGGGGGCGACACAGCGTGTCATTCCCGTCCGAGCGTTCCGAAGGAACGCGAGGGGAAGGGAATCGCGCCGCTTTCGCCTCACGCCTTCTCGCTCGCCGCGAGGATGGGCTTGAAGGCTTCCGTCGCCTTCTTGAGCTCAGCCGCGGGGTCGGCGCCCGTGAGCGTGTTGGTGAGCGCCACGCCGAACACGTCCCGGAACTCCTGCACCGGGATGATGACCGGCAGGCCAGGCCGCCCGATCTTCGCCGATTCGAGGATGCAATCGAACCATTGCGGGCCGAATTTTGAGGCGGTGACGGTCTCGCGATCGGCATAGACGGAATTGCGCGCCGGAGCGCCTCCGCCCTCCTTGAGAAAGCGGAGCTGATTTGTCTTGTTCGTCGCCCATTGGATGTAGAGCCAGGCAGCCTGCTTCTTCTTGGAGGCAGCGGAGATCCCGAGCCCGTCCGCGAAGGTCGCCGAATGATGCGCCTTGGGGCCCGGCGGGGTGACGCCATAGCCGACCTTGCCGACGACGCGCGAGACCTTCGGGTCCTCGACCGGCGCGGTGAAGCCGATGCCGTCGAGCCACATGGCGGCGCGCCCTTGCATGAAGCTCGTCTGGCATTCGTTCCAATTGAAGCCGATGGTGCCGGGCGGCGCGTAGTTCTTATTGAGGTCGCGGTAATATTCGGCGGCCCAGATCGCCTCGGGCGTGTCGGTAAGGAGATTGCCGGAGGAGTCGATCGTTTCGAGCCCCTGGCCGAGAAGCCAGCTCGTCCAGACGGGGATATTGGCGTTCTTCAAGCCGCGCGAGACGAAGCCGTAAATGCCTTTCGACGGGTCGGTGAGGGCTTTCGCGGCCATCTTCAATTCATCGAGCGATTTCGGGTATTCGACGCCCTTCTGCGCGAAGAGCTCCTTGTTGTAATAGATCATCCAATAATCGACGAAGATCGGGATCGTATCGAGCCGGCCGTCGCTTTGCGTCGAATAGTCGAGGCCGGCCTTGCCGAAATCGGCGAAATCATAATCAGGTGTGGTGATCGAGGCATCGGCGAGATAAGGCCGCAGATCCTCCATCCATTTGCCCTTGGCAGCGATGCGCTTTTGCACATGCAGCGCGAGGTTCACGACATCGAAGCTCGGGCTCCCTGAGGTGAATTCGATCATCACCTTCTGGCGCTGCTGCTGTTCGGGAATCTGCTCGGAGGAGACCTCGATCCCGGTGAGCTCGGCGAACTCCTTCTCATAGCGCTGGTAGATATCGGCGCGCGGCGACTTCGCGAGGACGACGTCGATCTTCTGTCCCGCGAAGCGCTTCCAATCGAATTGCGATTGCGCATTGGCCTTGCGCACGAAAGCGGGTGCGCCGAGCGC
>DASZIL010000011.1:0-9797 GCA_035949255.1 Beijerinckiaceae bacterium
CGCCTTCTCGGCCTTGCGGATCCCGGCTTCCATGTTGCGCATGAAGGTCGCTTCGGCCTCCCCGCGCGCGATGCCGTCGATCAAGCCCGAGAGCACATGGACATGGCCCGCGCCTGCGGTCGCCGCGTAATCGAGCGCCGCGTCGAGATTGCGCGCGAAAGCCTTCTCCCGCCCTGGCAAGGCGGCAAAGCCGAGACGTTCGCTCTCCGCTTCACCGGGAGCGGTGTTGATGCCGACGATGGCGAGGCCGAGCTTCCGGGCGCGGCGGCTCATCTCGGTCGCCGGAATCTCCGGAACCGCGCATTCGACACCGGGAAACCCCGCCCTCTTGGCCGCTTCCATGCGCTCCGCGAAGGGCAGCTCGAGGTAGAGAAAGCTCAGATGGGCGGAGAAGCGAAGCATGAGGCGTCCCTTTGCAGGTGAGTTCGACGTCGGACTACTCGGACCGGTAATCGACGCCGATGAGACACAAGCCGGCCGCGGGCGCCATCGGCCCGCAACGCGAACGGTCGCGCGCCTCGAGCGCCGACTTCACATCGGCAAGCGTCCAGCGGCCCGCGCCCGCCATCTCGATCGTGCCCACGAGGGAGCGCACCTGATGATGCAGGAAGGAGCGTGCGGAAGCCAAGATCACGACCTCGTCTGACTGTCGACTCACGTCCAGGCGATCGAGCGTCTTCACCGGGCTTCGAGCCTGGCAATCGGCGGCACGAAAGGTGGTGAAGTCGTGGCGGCCGACGAGGAGCTGGGCTGCCTCATGCATCACCTCCGCGTCGAGGGGGCGCCGCACATGCCAGACGCGTCCGGCCTCGAGGGCAGGCGGCGCGCGCCGGTTCAGGATGCGGTAGCGGTAGTGGCGCTTGATGGCCGAGAGGCGCGCATCGAAATCGGCGCTCGCGCGCGACGCCGAGAGCACGCTGATCGGACAGGGCCGCAAATGCGCATTGAGCGCATCGCGCAAAGTGTCGGTGCGCCATTCCTTCGCGAGATCGGCATGCACGACTTGATGGGAGGCGTGCACCCCGGCATCGGTCCGCCCGGCGGCGCGCACACGTACCGTCTCGCCGGTGAGCTTCAGGAGCGCCCCTTCGAGCCGATCCTGCACCGAGCGGCCGCTGGCTTGCGCCTGCCAGCCGTCGAAGGGCGAACCGTCATATTCGAGGATCAATTTGAAGCGAGGCACGGGTGAACGGAAATCTGTTTCGCGGCCAGTCCATAGGGAAGCAGGATGAATAGAATGCCGGCGCAAGCGGCCCTGTACGCGACGCGAGCTCGACCGTCCACACCTCCGATCGAGGTGAGCATCACGCCTTCAAGGCGATCGCCGAAAGATGGCGTCCGTAATCGGTCTCGCCCCGATGCGTCATGCGGCGATAGCTGAAGAAGAGCGCTTCATCGCCGTAGGTGCAACGGGCAAGATCGTCGACGCTGCCGACGCGGGATTGCCTCAGGCGTTCGCTGATGAAGGCGGGCAGGTCGAACATGGTGTGGCCCTCCCGAGGCGAGGGCGTGAAGAACTTCTCATTCGTCGCATCGGCCTCGAGGAAACGCGCCTTGAACTCCGGCCCGACCTCATAAGCGACGCGCGAGATCATCGGCCCCAGCGCCGCGCGGATCCGGGCACGCTTGGCGCCTTGGCCTTCCATCGCCGCGACCGTCGCCTCGATGACGCCGGTGAGCGCGCCCTTCCATCCCGCATGTGCCGCACCGATCACCCGAGCCTCTTCATCGGCAAAGAGGAGCGGGCCGCAATCGGCCGAGGAGACCGCGATGGCGAGCCCCGGCCGGCGCGTCACCATCGCGTCGGCGAGCGGCCGGGTGCCTTCGTCCCATGGCTCGTCGATCACGATCGCGTCCGGCGAATGGACTTGAAAAACGGTCGCGAAGCTCTTCGGCGCGACACCCAAGGCCGCGGCCATGCGCTTTCGATTCTCGATGACGCGCGCCCGCTCGTCTCCCGAGCCGAGCCCGCCGTTGAGCGAGGCGTAAACGCCTTCAGAGACGCCGCCCTCGCGAGTGAAGAAGGCATGCGCGATGCCGGAAAGCCTGGAGAGGTTCGGGGATGTCAGCATCATCGAATGTCGCACCTCAGCTCGCGTCCTCGCTCATATGGGCGAACCAGGTGAGGAGGTAGGCGCCCGCGGACGCGACCGTCAAGACGCCGATCAGCGCCATCATCCAGTCGCGTGCCGTCCCGAGATCGAATTGGAACGCGTTGGCGGCGAGCACGAGGCCGGCGAAACCGATCTGAGCCGCCGTGTTCACCTTACTCACCACGAGCGGCTTGATGGCGAGGGGCCGCCCGACCAGCCAGGCGACGACGACGCCGAAGAGGATCATCACGTCGCGCGACACCACGGTGATGGCGAGCCAGCCGGGCAGCGTGCCGATGATGGCGAGCGTCACATAGATCGACATCAGCAAGGCTTTGTCGGCAAGCGGGTCGATATAGGCGCCGAGCTCCGTGCGCAGCGAGAAACGCTTGGCGATATAGCCGTCGACTGCGTCCGACACGCCCGCGACCACGAAGCAGATGACCGCAGCGAGCCAGCGCCCTTGAGTGATCATCACGATCAGGAAAGGCACGAGCAGAAGGCGGCCGATGGTGATGAAATTCGGCAGGTTGATCATGACGAAGTCGAATTCGGTGGGCGGGATCGCTTTCCATGCTCCCCTGCCGCAGACGATTGTGTCCACAATATTGAGCTCGGCTCCAGCATTTCGGACAATCCGCGCTTTTTCCGGGGTGGGATCGCAAAGGACGCTAGCCGATTCGGTCAGAAGCCACTAATTTCACATTATCAAGGCCTCGCATGGGGTCTTCGCCGTCGTCCGAGCCAAGGGTCACGCGGTCCATCCCCTTGCTTTTGTCCGGGCTCGGGCACATCTCCCTCGGGGCGGCTGCCCAAGGCGCGAATGAGTGGAGGCTCTTCATGTTTTCGTTCCGCAAGAAAGTGGCGATGCCCACAGCAAGCGAAGCGCTTCCCGGTCGCGCCCAGCCGATCCCGACGGCGCGGCGCCACTTCGTCAACGGGCGCGATCTCGCCCCGCCTTATCCTGAAGGCACCGAGCAGGTGCTCCTCGGCATGGGCTGTTTTTGGGGCGCCGAAAAGGCGTTCTGGAACGTCGAGGGCGTCTGGGTCACCGCCGTCGGCTATTCCGGCGGCACCACCCCCAATCCGACCTATGAGGAAGTGTGCTCAGGTCGCACCGGGCAAAACGAGGTCGTTCTCGTCGTCTATGATCCCAAGAAGCTCCCCTTCGAGGAGCTCTTGCGCGTCTTCTGGGAAGGTCACGACCCGACCCAGGGCATGCGCCAGGGCAATGATGTCGGCACGCAATACCGCTCAGCCATCTATGCCGCGACGCAAGAGCAGATCGCCGCCGCCGAGGCCTCACGCAAGGCTTACGCAAAGCGCCTCGAGGCCGCCGGCTACGGCAACATCACGACGGAAATCACGAAGGCCGGCCCCTTCTATTTCGCCGAGGACTATCACCAGCAATATCTGGCGAAGAACCCCCATGGCTATTGCGGACATGGCGGCACCGGCGTCTCCTGCCCGATCGGAACCGGCGTCATGACCTGACCGGTCACGGATCTGGAGTGGGTTTCAAGCCGGCAAGACCGCGCCGGAGATGCCGTCGAAGGCGCCCGGCACAAGCTCGAGCCACAAGAGCCTATCGGGATCGACGGGGCCTGGAAGCTCGAGCCGGCCTTTCGGCACCTTGGAGAAACCCGAGCGGCGATAATAGGGTTCATCCCCCACGAGAATGACGCGCAGATCGCCCTTCTGGCGCGCCGCGTCGAGCGCCGCCGCGATCAGCTCGAAACCTATCCCTCTGCTCGTGAAGGCCGGCTCGACGGCGATCGGGCCAAGCATGAGGCCCGGCGCGCCGCCCATGGTGACCGGGGAGAGCCGGATCGAGCCCACGAGATAGGTGCCGACGTGGGCTGTGAAGCAGAGTTCGGCTCGGACCCTCGCGCCTTCGCGCAAGCGGAACGCCGTGCGGGCAAAGCGGCCCGGCCCGAAGGCGCGCTCATGCAGACGCTCGACCGCTTCCGCGTCGGAAGCGTCTTCGCGGCGAATGAGCAGAGGCAAGGTGGTCATCGGGTGAGCATCGAGGTGGGAAGGGCACAGGCGTCATCGCCGGCGCGCAAAGTCCTTTAAGTGAGACCGGGACGAGACGCAAAATTGACGACGGCGCCTCGATCTTCTCCTTATTTTGCCAAGAAACCACGCCTATATATCCGTGATGGCGCCGCGACGCGCGCCAATCGGTGATTCTCATGCTGGCCTTTCTAATCTCGGTCTTTAGTGGCCGCACCTATCATTGGCGGCCGGAACTCGATGTGAGCGATCCCTTCGTGCTCTCCACGCTTTTCGCGGACGGCGCGCACTGAAATCATTGGCGCTTTCGGCTCCATAGCTGACAAGGCGCAAAGGCGCGCAGCGTTTCCCGATCCCGCAAGCGTGTCCACATCCCGCTGTCGCGCCTTGCAAGCCCTCTTTCCTTAGATATATTCTAAAGAAGGAGGCGCCGCATGAAATCCCTTTCCGAGCTGACGGAATCCGAAGTCCTCGCCTTGGCGATCGCCAATGAGGAAGAGGATTCGCGCATTTATCAGACCTTCGCCGAGAAGATCCGCAAGACGTTCCCGGACTCGGCGCGCGTCTTCGACGAGATGGCCGCGGAGGAGCGCTCGCATCGCTCGACGCTATACGACGCTTATCGTCATCGCTTCGGCGAGCATTTGCCGCCCATCCGGCGCGAGGACGTGCGCGGCTTCATGAAGCGGCGCAGCGTCTGGCTCCTCGAAAATCTCGGGCTCGAGCGCATGCGCAAGGAGGCCGAGATCATGGAGCTGCAGGCCGCCAATTTCTACGACAAAGCGGCGGCGCAGGCGCAAGACCTCGGCGTGCGCGAGCTCTTCGTGCATCTCGCGGAAGTCGAGCGTGGCCATGGGGACCGCGCCGCCGAAAGTGAGGGCCGGAACCTGACCCTTCCGGCGAGACAGCGGGAGGACGAGGCGAGCCGGCGCATCTTCATCCTGCAATATGTGCAGCCGGGGCTCGTCGGCCTCATGGACGGCTCGGTTTCGACACTCGCCCCGCTTTTCGCCGCCGCATTCGCGACGCGGGAAAATTGGCCGACCTTCCTGGTCGGTCTGGCCGCGGCGATCGGGGCGGGCATCAGCATGGGCTTCGCCGAAGCCTTGTCCGATGACGGCAAGCTCTCCGGGCGCGGATCGCCGCTCATCCGAGGCATCGTATGCGGCCTCATGACCACGATCGGCGGCATCTTCCACACCATCCCCTACCTCGTGCCGCAAACGGTGCCGAACGCCTTCACCATCGCGACGAGCATCGCGGCCGTGATCGTGCTCATCGAGCTTTCGGTGATTTCCTGGGTGCGGGCGCGCTACATGGACACGCCCCTCTTGCGCGCCGCCTTCCAGGTTGGCATCGGCGGCATATTGGTGTTCCTTGCCGGCATCCTCATCGGCAGCGCCTGAGCGCGGGAAGGGAGCAGTCCATGGCCTATTGGCTGGTGAAATCCGAACCGGACGCCTTCTCCTTCGAGCAACAGCTCGGGAGAGGCGCCAAGGGTGAGCCCTGGACCGGCGTTCGCAACTTCACGGCGAAGCAGAATCTCAAGCTCATGAAGAAGGGCGAGCGCGCCTTCTTCTATCATTCCAATGTCGGCAAGGAGATCGTGGGCATCGTCGAGGTCATTCGCGAGGCCTATCCAGATCCGACCGACGAGAGCGGGAGATTCTCTGCGGTCGATGTGAAGGCGGTGAAGCGGGTCCCCAAGCCGGTGACGCTTGTCGCCATCAAGGCGGAGCCGCGCCTTTCGGAGATGGCGCTCGTGAAGTATTCGCGCCTTTCGGTGCAGCCGGTGACGGAACGTGAATGGCGCCTCGTCTGCGAGATGGGCGGCCTCGCCGGTGAATGAGCGAAAGGGCGCGTAGCGAGTAGCTAGCGCGAGACGCCGTTACGGCACAGAGCGTTCGCGGCGCGCCTGGCCTCGCGGTTCAATGAGCGCTCCGGTCATAGCGAGCCTTAAACCAAATATTAACGCTAACTCTAATTGCTGTGGCGCGACCGTGCTGATAAAGCTCGGTGATTCGCGCGAAGGGACGCATCGTGAAGACCATTGCAAGGGCCTCTCGAAGCGCGTCCGGGGCAAGATCCAATCCAGGACTCTTTGTCACCACCTCGATCGCGGCGCTTCTTCTCGCGATCCCGGCGCAAGCCGGCCACATCACCGTCAATGGTGGTTCGGTGGGCCCGCAAATCAATCCACAGGGGGGATCGATCACCACCATCCTTATCACCAATAACGCGTTGGTGACCGGTTCAGTCGTCAATAACGGGACGATCAGCCAAAGCACGGCGACCGGCGCGCCCATCGGCATCAACATCGACCAAAGCACCGTCACGGCGGGTATCAGCAACAACGGGTCGATAAGCGTCACAAGCAGCGCGTCGGTCACCATCGCCGTGGGCATCGACGTCCAAAACAGCGCGGTTACGGGTGGGATCAACAATGCGAGCGCGATCACCGCCGTCGTCACGGCTACCGGCGGAGGAAACGCCATAGGCATCGCGGTTGGCGGAAATCTCGCCGGCGGCATCAACAACACGAGCGCGATCAGCGCCATGGGCCCGGACCAGGCTGTCGGCGTGAGTGTCGGCGCCGGCGCCGTCACCGGTGGCATCAACAACATGGCCGGCGGCATGATCAGCGCGACGAGCACGAATGTCGGTGCGACCGGCGTCTTGGTCGCCGGCACGACGCTCACCGGCGCCGCGGCCGGCGTCCGCAATGACGGCGCCATCATGGCGAGCGCGCCGAACACCAAGGCGGTCGGCATCGCGGTCACGACCGGGACCGTCGTGAGCGGCGCCTCTGGTGCTGCCGGCATCAGCAATACGGGCACGATCAGCGCGACTGGCAAGACCGCGATCGGCATTCAGCTTCAGGCGAACAGCACGATTACGGGCGGCATCACCAACACCGGCACGATCACCGGCGCGACCGCCGCCATCGATCTCTCGCAAGCAACCGTCGCCACCACGATCACCCAGCAAGGCGGCGCGCTCAATGGGAATGTGAATCTCTCGCCCAATGGCGACACCTTCAACTTCACCGGCGGGGTGCTCAACGGCACGCTCGCGGATGTCTCGGGAAAGAATACCGGCGCGGTGATGGTCTCCGGCACCAGCACGGCGACGCTCTCGACGACGGCGAAGATCATGAGTGTTTCGAGCTTCACTCATGCGGCGGGCTCGACGCTCGCCTTCCAGGTGACGCCGGCTCTCGCGCCGAGCATCAGCGCCGGCACGATCACCTTGAACGGGATTTTCACCGTGGCCCCGACAGGCTTCACGGTTGGCCAGTCGAAGACCTTCGCGGACGTGTTCGTCGCCGGCGCCACGCTCACCAAGGGGGCGAACTTCGCCGTCGCCAATCCTATGGGCTTCACCGTCACCCTTTCGACCGATACGGCCAACGCCAACGCGCTCGATTTGCAAGTGACCGACAACGCGGCGAACACGCCGAGCACACCGAACACGCCCGCGAATTCGCCGAACACGCCAGTCACCTTCGCCTCATTGGCGACGACGGCGAACCAGAGCGCGGTCGCGAATGCGGTCCAGGGGCTCGTTTCCGGCGCTGTCTTCAATGCCGTCGCCAGCCAATCCCCCTCCACTGCCGCGCAAGCCTTCGACGCGCTCTCGGGCGAAGTGCATGCGAGCGTCATGACCGCGGCCTATGAGGATGCGCTCTTGCCGCAAAGCGCGGTCCTCGAGCGGTTGACCCAGCCGGTGTCGCCGCCCGTGCTGGGCGCCGCGATCGGGACAACGGGCGCTTACGCCGCCGACCTCCCCTCCGCCAAGAAGCCCGGCCTCGCGCCCGTCGCGGTGAGCCTCTATCGACCGCGCCTTTTCGATCTCTGGGGCCAAGGCTTCGGCGATTGGGGCCATGTCGGCGGCAACGGCAACGCTGCTTCGCTCTCCCGCTCGACCGGCGGCTTCGTGCTGGGCGGCGACCTGTCGACGACGAGCTTCATGGGCGGGGATTGGCGCTTCGGCCTCGCCGGCGGCTACACGAATGATTCCCTCACCGTGAACCAGCGCGGCTCCTCGGGCGGCTTCGAAAGCGTCTTCGGCGGCGCCTATGCGGGGGCGAGCTTCGGTTCGCTGCAAGTGCGTGCCGGCGCGCTTTACGGCGCGAACACCACCTCGACGACGCGTCAGGTCGCCTTCCCGGGCTTTCTCGAGCAGCTTTCCTCGAGCAATGGCGGCTCAACAGCGCAAGCCTTCGGTGAGGTGGGTTACCGCATCCAATTGACAGGCCTCGGCTTCGGCGGTCTCTCCTTCTCGCGCGCGAGCTTCGAGCCTTTCGCGGGCGCGGCCGCCTTCCTCATCCATCAAAACGGCTTCACGGAAACGGGCGCCGCCGCCGCCCTTACCGCCTCGGCGCGCGACTTCAACATCGAGACGACGACGTTCGGCCTGCGCTCCGAGATCGCCTTCGCCGCGATGCCGCTCACCGTGAAGACGATGCTCGGCTGGCGCCACGCTTACGGTAATGTGGTGCCCTCGGTGCTCCTCACCTTCGAGGGAGGGGGGCAGGCCTTCGGCATCTCCGGCGTTCCGATGGACCGCGACGCCTTCGTGGCCGAGGCCGGCCTCGATTATGCGCTCACTTCGATGTTCGCGGTCGGCGCCTCCTATTGCGGGCAATTCGGCCAGCGCGCGACGGACAACGCCTTCAAGGGCAATGTGAACTTGCGGTTCTGAGGAGCGCAGGCGCCTCCCCCTCCTTCGAACTGAGCCGCAAAATGCCGGGCGAGAGCGTGGCTCGCGCGTATCGTCCGGCATTCGGATCGATAAACGAGTGACAGCTCCGAGCGGCGTCAAGCGCGCACGGGCGCCCATACCACCCACCGCTCACGGTTCACCCGCCGTCTTCCGCGCTCGACAGCCGCTTCCGCGCTCGCTAGAGCATGATCGCCCAAAAGGGCTCCGTGCGCAGGACGACGGCATGCCGCCGCCAGGCGGCGTGATCTCGATGGCCGAGAGCTGCAAACGAATGCTTCCGTTCGGTCGCGGCGCCGTGGTGAAAGCTTAAAATACACGAGGCGTCGATGGTGGAAGGAACGAGGCGATGAATGTGATGGCCCCGGACGATTTGATTTCGACGATCCGCACGATCCCGAACTATCCCAAACCCGGGATCCTGTTTCGCGACATCACGACGCTGCTCGGCAATGCGCGGGCCTTCCGTCGCGCGGTGGACGAGCTGGTGAACCCCTTCGCCGGCGCCAAGATCGACAAGGTGGCCGGCATCGAGGCGCGCGGCTTCATCCTCGGCGGCGCGGTCGCCCATCAGCTTTCTGCCGGCTTCGTGCCGATCCGCAAGAAGGGCAAGCTGCCCCATGACACGGTGCGCGTCGCCTATTCGCTGGAATACGGTCTCGACGAGATGGAGATCCACAGGGACGGTGTTGCGCCAGGCGAGAAGGTGATGCTCGTCGACGACCTCATCGCCACGGGCGGCACGGCCGAGGGAGCGGTGAAGTTGTTGAAAGAGATCGGCGCGGATGTGGTGGGCGCCTGCTTCATCATCGATTTGCCCGACCTCGGCGGCGCGCAGAAGATCAGGAAGCTCGGCGTCCCCGTACGCACGCTGATGGAGTTCGCCGGGCATTGAATGAGGAGTGAGGAGTGAGGAGTGAGGAGTGAGGAGTGAAGAAGCGAGTAGCCAGTAGGTTGGCGAGCAAG
>DASZIL010000012.1:0-19078 GCA_035949255.1 Beijerinckiaceae bacterium
TCGACGCGCGGTTTGCCGGTCCGAAAAAGCGGAAGTTTCGTCATCGTCGCGTGCTCCAAGATGGATCGGATCCGACGAAGGTGTCCCCCTTGCGTCGCAAAATCAATCGCCGCTTAATTCGGTGACAGCTTATCAATTTCCTAAAAAGCGGTCGCAGAGGAGTGTCCAAAAATAGAAAATTAGTAAGCCATCACCGAATTAACCGAAGGCATCAAAGGCCGCTCAAGCTGAAGGAATAATTGACCGTCAATCCGGCGTGGAACTGGTCGGGGGAACCGAGCTTCTTCACCAACGGGCTCTTGCCGGAATCGGCCACCAGCCGATCATAACCGCCATAGGCGACCGCCGACCATTGCTTGGAGAAGTCATAGGTCACGGAGGTCGCGAGGCCGGCGGATTTCAGCCCTCCGTCCGGCTTGAAGGGAGTGACCGAGCCGTTCTGAAGGGAATCGGTCAAAGTCACGCCGAATTGCCTGCGCATGTATTCCTGATCGCCGAGGCTGAGCCTCGGCCCGAGCGCGAAAGTCGTGGGGCCGAAATGCAAGAGGTAATCGGCTGCCGCGTCCGCGACGAAGCCATTGCCGGAGCCCAAGCCGTGGCGGATCTCGAGGCGGGCGCGGAATGTGTTGGGGATGGCCCAGAACTCCGCGAAAACCCCGGGCTCGATCGTCCAGGGAACATCATGAATGCCGAAGAGCCTGCGCGGGTCATCGTTGCGATAGCGCCCGAGTTCGTAGGCGGCGACCGGCCCGATGCTGAAGCCGTGGGCATCATAGACGGAGAAGTCCAGCCCGTCGTCCGGTGAGCTCCATTCGAGCGCGTCGGCGCGGACCAGCGAGACGGAAGGGTAGGCGAGGAAGCTGTAGCTCTTGGCGCCTTCCCAGTCCGGCAAAATACCGGCGTTCGCCTTGAGCGTGGCGACCCAGCCGCTGCCGAGGGAAGAGGTTGCGGGAGCCGCAGGCGAATCCGAAGTGCCTGTCTGCGGCGTGCCGAGATCGGCCGAAAAGGCTGTGTTTAGGGTTGCGGCAAACAGAAGGGCGCATAAGGAGAGGCCTGCGCCGCTGCGCACAAGATGAATTGCGGGCGGCGCATGAGAACGATCGGCGACGCCGCGTCGGGCAACTTCAACCGGAATTTGGAGATAGTCGCCGCCGCCGCGCATCGCGTCTTTTTAGCCAAGCCTCATCGCGCGATCAACCGAGGATCGGCCTCAACGCAGCCCGACATCGGTGTCGCCCTGCACGGCCACCTCCTCGCCGCGTGCGCTGAGCGAGATCGTTCGGGTGGCCTTGCGCAAGAGCTTGCGCAAGCGCCGCTCGTCCTTGGCGTCGAAGCCGACGAGGAGCTCGCGCTCGACGCGGGACCGAATTTCGGCGATGCGGTCGAGCTTGGCGCGGCCTTTCGCCGTGAGCTTCGCTGCCACGCGCCGCTTGTCGCCGGCAACCGCCGAGCGGCTCACGAGGCCAGCTTCGGCCAAGCGTGTGAGCGTCTTCGACACGGTCGGCGCCCGCACACCGAGGCGATCGGCGATTTCGCCCACTTCGAGGCTCTTTTCGCCCCCGAGCGCAAGCAGGAGCACATCTTGCCCGGCAAACAGCCCTTCCTCGGCAAGGAGCGCCGCAGTTCGGGTTCGCATCATTCGCGCGGCTGTCGCGAGCGCAATGGACACGGGAGCATCATCATGGCCGGTGAGCAGCGCCTCGTCATCTTGGTTCTGCGTCGGGTTTGTGTCCGTCATCTTGATCTCCGAGCGCTCCATTCCGCCAACCGCCCCCCGGTTTCTCCAAATTATCCGCGTCGCGGTTCCGTGATCGATCGCCTTGATCCTGGGCACCGACGGGAGGTGATGTCCACCGGAAGCAATCCAATAACCTATCACCAACTTCAATCAGATAGGGCAAGCGGCACGGCGAGCAAGTGTGTCGGCTAGCAAAACCGTCACAGGCGCGCCCTCACGCCGGCACGCGTTGCAAGGCGGCTTCGAGTCGCAAGGCGACCGCGAGGGCTCGATCGTCCCGACCAAAGGGTGCGATCACTTGAACGCCGACCGGCAACCCCCGCCCATCCTGACATCCCGGCACATTGACGCAAGGGACGCCGAGCAAGGTCCAAAGCCGGTTGAATTTGGCATCGCCCGTCGAAGCGAGGCCCTCGGGCGCGGGGCCGGGAGCGGAAAAGGTGATGACCGCGTCGATGTCGCGGAAGAAATCATGCGCCGCGATCCGGGCGCGCTTGCCGGCCCGGCGCGCCTCGTCGAATTCCCGAGGCGAGATGGCTTCGGCGGCACTGAGCGCCTCCGTCAGCTTGGGCGGGATCAACGCGCGATGCGTCTCCCATTCCCAGGCGAGCGAACGCAAGGCTTCCCCATCGCCGATGATCGGATGCAGCCGCCAGGCCGTCGCGAATTCGGGTGGATCCTGGACATCCACCACCTTGGCCCCGTCGCGCTCGAGCGCCTCGATCGCGGTCTTGAGCGCGGCTTCCGACGCCGGATCGACCTCTCCGGCGAAACCCTGGCGCGTCACGGCGATGCGCGGTGCGCCCGCCTTTCCGGACAAGCTGAAATCACGGCCGGTGAGCGCCGAAAGAGCAAAGGCCGCATCGGCCACGGTCGCGGCGAAAAGCCCGGCAGTGTCGAGCGAAATCGAATAGCATTTGATGCCCGTCGTCGGCAGGAGCCGATAGGAAGGCTTGACCGCCGTGACACCGCAATAAGAGGCGGGACGGATGACCGAGCCGCCGGTTTGCGTGCCGAAGGCGATCGGCACCATCCCGGCGGCGACCGCCGCCGCCGATCCCGATGAAGAGCCGCCTGGCGTATGCGCGTGATCATGCGGGTTGCGCGTCGCCGGCGGGTCGCCCTGCGCGAAGGCGGTCGTGGCGGTCTTCCCCACGATGCTGGCGCCGGCCTTGCGCGCCAGCATGACGAGCGCCGCATCGGCCCTCGGCCGCCACCCCGCATAGATCGCCGATCCCATCTCCGTCGGCATGTCGGCGGTGTCGATGATGTCCTTGACGCCGATGGCGATGCCGCTCAACGGGCCTAAGCGCTCGGCGCCTTCGCGGGGCGCCGCGGCGCGGTTGAGCGCGACGAAAGCGCGAATGTCGCGATCGAGATTGTCGATCGCCTCGAGGCTTTGCCGGATCGCGCCTTCAACTGTGATCTCGCCCCGGCCCAAGCGGGCGCGCAACGCGACAGCCGACATCATCATCTGCATCTCCGAAATCGGCATCCAGCGAAGCTTCACTTTTCGTGCGCGACGGTTCGCGGGGGCGCCTCGCAAATTAGGGAGGCATTAACCGTTACCCTTGGCAAAGCGTCAACCGTTTGGGCCGCATTTATCTCAAAATCTAATTCCCCTGGAGTTTGAGTTTATGGTGGGCGCAGGGACAACGCAGCGTCGGGCCGTGCTCGGCGCCATCGGCCTTATGGTTCTTGCGCTTGCAAATTGCGGCAGGGCGCCGCGCGAAGCGCGTCCGGCCTGGCGGGACGAGGCCGAGCGCGCTTGCCTGCGCACCGGCGTCGTTCGGGAAAGCCCTTACGTGATGCGCGCGCCCGCGATCGACGGGCCTGGCGCTTGCGGCGCGCTTTCGCCTTTCCATGTCGCGGCGCTCTCGGACGGCAAGGTCGGCCTGACGTTTCCGGCCTCGCTCGCGGGGCGTGGCCACAAGGCCTATGCGGCGACGCTCACTTGCGAGATGGTCCCGGCGCTCGAAAGCTGGATGGCCGAGAAAGTGCAGACGGCGGCCGCTGCCGTGTATGGCGAACCCGTCGTCGAGATGCATTCGCTCGGCTCCTACTCCTGCCGGCGCATGAATAACGGCACGGGCACCAGCATGATTTCCGAGCACGCCTTCGCCGACGCCATCGACGTGTCGGGCTTCACCCTCGCCGACGGGCGCGAGGTGATGGTGAGGACAGGCTGGCGAGGCGCGCCGGAAGACCAGGAATTCCTGCGCAGCGTCTTCGTGGGCTCCTGCGACATCTTCCATACAGTGCTCGGCCCAGGCAGCGACGGCCATCACGAGGACCATTTCCATCTCGATCTGATGCGTCACGCCGGCGGGCATCACATTTGCCGTCCGGTCATCAAGTTCACGCCGCGCACGGCGGCGCCCCTCGAGGGGCCCGTGCAAGCTCCGGTCCCGCCCGGGCAGCTCCAGCAAGAGCCCGAGGCCGACGATCCTTATGCGCTCGACGACACGACGCCCTCCACGCGCGGCGTCGTTGCCTCCCGCGAGGCGTCGGTGGAGGAAGCCCCGCTGGCCGCGGCGCCGCCACCGCGCCCGATGCTAGCCGCCGCTGCTGCGCGCCCGCAGCCGGTTTACCCCGCGCCGCTTCCGCCGCCGCGCGTGGCACAGGCGCCGGGCGAGGACCAGCTGCCGCTCATCGTGGCGCGCAAGGGGGACCGGCTCGATCGGGTGGGGGTGGCGGAGCGCGCTCCGCTCGGCGGATCGCGCGACGCCGCTGGGGTCGGCGGCACAGTGATCGCCAAGGATGCGAGCCGGCTCGGCGCTGGTGAAGCCGCGCCCCAACCGATGCGCTCGGCCTATGCGCAACTTCCGCCACGCCCGCCGGCGCCCATTCCGCTCGCCTCCCAGAACCCACCGCCCCGACCCCTGGCGCAGAGCAGCGTTCCACCGGGATGGAGCATCGGGGCGCAACCGGTCGTGCGGGGGCAAGCCGGCCGAGGCGCTCCCGAGCCGGCAGGGGCGGACGGGGATCCAGACGAGTAAAAAGGCGCGCCGCATGAGCCGCGCTCGCTCTCGAGCTTGAATCTGAGCCCGAGATGGTAGAAGCCGACACGATGGCGGTGACGATCTTTGGCACGCTCCCCGATGGAAGCGAGATTCGCGAAGCGCGTCTCGCCACGGCGTCGGGATGCGAGGCGCGCATCCTGGAGCTCGGCGCGACGCTGCGTGATCTTATTGTGCCGCTCCAAGGCGGCGCCGTGCAACGCGTCGTGCTCGGCTTCGAAACACTCGAAACTTACGATGGGCGCTCTCATCATGCCGGTGCGATCGTCGGCCGCAACGCCAACCGCATCGCGCATGGCCGCTTCAGCCTCGATGGCGCCTCTTATCAATTGGCGCTCAACGAAAAAGGCAAGCATTCCCTGCACAGCGGCCCCGATGGCTTCGGCCGGCGCCCCTGGCGCATCATCGAGCACGCCGCCGACCAGGTGACGCTCGCGCTTTTTTCGCCCGCGGGCGATCAGGGCTTTCCCGGCGCCTTGGCACTCTGGTGCCGCTACCAGCTTCGCGACCCCGCGACGCTCGCGCTCGAGCTCATTGCCACCACGGATGCGGCGACGATCGTCAATCTCGCCCATCATCCCTATTTCAATCTCGACGCAAGCGAGGACGCGCGCGAGCATGAGCTCATGATCGCTGCCGATTTCGTGACCCCTACGGATCGCGAGCTGATCCCCACGGGCGAGATCGTCTCCGTCGCCGGCACGCCTTACGATTTTCGGGCAATGCGCCCTGTTCGCCATGTGCCCTCGGGGGCGGCCAAGGCTTTGGGCTATGACACAAACTTCGTGCTTCGCCGTGCGGGCGTCGCGGGTGCAAGCGGTGAAACGCTCGCCCATGCGGCGACGCTCGCAAGCGCAAGGAACGGTTTGGCGCTCGAGCTTTGGACGAGCGCGCCCGGCCTTCAGCTTTTCGATGGCCATGACATGGCCTTCGCCCCGCCGGGACTTGATGCGCAAGGACTTGGCCGACGCCGATATGGGGAGGGGGCCGGCATCGCGCTCGAGGCGCAGCATTTCCCCGACAGCGCCAATCACGCGCATTTTCCGAGCACCGTCTTGCGTCCCGGCGAAATCTGGCGCCAACGCACGGAATATCGCTTTCACCCCATTCAACGCTGAGGAAGGACATCGGTGGGATGCGCATCAAAGCCTTGAACCGTGATGAGATGACGCAGGCGCAGCGCAAGGTGGTCGCTGCCGCGATCGCC
Organism: Beijerinckiaceae bacterium; assembly: GCA_035949255.1. GTDB lineage: Bacteria > Pseudomonadota > Alphaproteobacteria > Rhizobiales > Beijerinckiaceae > GAS188. The sequence goes on from DASZIL010000012.1 coordinate 5,966, forward strand.
GGCAAGCGCGGCACGGCGCCTCCACCGCTCCTCGCCTGGCTGCAAAGTCCGGAGATGGCACAGCGCGCGCAGCATCTTGGCGAATTCGTCCGTTACCAGACTTCGCTTCCGCCGCATCTCTCGGAGCTTGCGATCCTCGTCACCGCACGCTTCTGGACCTCGCATTATGAATGGTACGCCCATAAGCGCGAGAGCCTGAAGGCCGGCGTCGATCCAGCGGTGATCGATGCCATTGCGAACCGCGAAACGCCCCGCCTCGACGATCTGAAGGCGCGTGTCGTCTATGAGTTCAGCCGGGCCTTGCACGAAACCCATGGCGTGCCGCAGCCGCTCTTCTCGGAGGCGATGGAGGCTCTCACAGAGCAAGGCGTCGTGGAGCTCATCGGCATCCTCGGCTATTATACGTTGATCTCGATGACGCTCAACGCCTTCGAGATCGGCTTGCCCGAAGGCGAGAAGCTCGAGCTTGAGGCGTTTGTCGAGGTGCCACCGGCGTTGGAACCTTAGCGTTAAGGCTAGCGTTAGGAGGCCGTCGCTTTAGCGCTAATTAGATGATAGATCCGATCGCGCTGAAGCGTGAGCATGCTCGAGGGGAGCGTGCTCGAGCGCGAGGCTCTGGAGCCGCGGAGGACGAGGATGGTCATGGCCGCCCATATGTCACCTTCCTGGACGCGACGCGCCGCCATCGGCTTCGGCGCCGGCTTTGTCACGGTTCTCACCTTCTTCCAGCTCGGGCTCTTGCTTCTTTATGCGTTGGGCGCGGTTTCCGATCCGCCGCCCGATATGACACCCACCAGGCCCTTCGGCGTGCCATCGGTGTTGTCCGGCGCCTTCTTCGGCGGGCTATGGGGCATCCTCTTCGCCTTCCTCGAACCGCGCTTCCCGCGGGGCGTGGGCTATTGGATCACCTCGCTTCTCTACGGCGCCGTCATCCTCGATCTCGGTTTATGGTTTGTGGTCGCCCCGCTGAAGGGCTTCTCGTTAGGCTTCGGCTTCGAGCCGCGCGACGTAGCGATCGCGGTTTTTCTTCAAGGCGTCTGGGGAATCGGCATGGGAATCCTTTATAGGCTTGTCGTTCCATCAACGCCGCGCGGTTGACCTATTCGGCACCGTCGCGGTCTCGTGAGGGTGCCACCGATGAAAATCACCGCCGTCAAGGCCTACCGGGTCGAGCTTCCCGTTCGGGAGGGTCGCTACGCCTGGTCGAATGACAACAGCGTGTCGGTGTTCGATTCGACCGTCGTCGCGGTCGAGACCGACGCCGGCATCACCGGCTATGGCGAGTGCTGTCCGCTCGGCTCCGCCTATCTTCCGGCCTATGCGGAAGGTGTGCGCTCGGGCTTGCGCGAGATCGGCGATAAGCTCATCGGGCTCGATCCGCGAAGGCTCAGCCTTCTCGACCAAAAGCTCGACGCGGCGCTGCGCGGCCATCCCTATGTAAAGGCGCCGATCGATATCGCCTGCTGGGATGTGCTCGGCAAGGCGGCGGGCCTGCCGGCGCATTTCCTGCTCGGCGGCGGCGAAACGGCGGCCATCGACCTCTACCGCGCCATCTCTCAGGACGCTCCGGAGGTCATGGCGAAGCGGGTCGCCGGCTACCGTGCCGAGGGCTATGCCAAGTTCCAGCTCAAGGTCGGCGGCGATGCCGATGTCGACATCGAGCGAATCGAGGCCTGTAGGGCGGTGCTCAAGCGCGGCGAGGTCCTCATCGCCGATGCCAACACGGGCTGGACGATGCATGAGGCGGCGCGCGTCGTGAACGCGGTGCGCGATCTCGATGTCTATATCGAGCAGCCTTGCCGAGGCTATGAAGAATGCCTCGCGGTGCGCCGGCGCACGAGCCTGCCCTTCATTCTCGACGAAAGCATCGACGGCATCGACACGCTGTTGCACGCCTTGAGCGACGGGGCGATGGATGCAATCAACCTCAAGATTTCCAAGGTCGGCGGACTGACGCGGGCGCGGCTGATCCGCGACCTCTGCGTCGCGCGCGGTGTTGCCATGACCATCGAGGACAGCTGGGGCGGCGACATCACCACGGCCGCGATCGCTCATCTCGCCGGCTCGACCCCAAAAGAGTTCCTCCTCTCGGCGACGGATTTCAACAGCTATGTGTCGCGCACGATCGCCGAAGGCGCGCCGAAGCGCGCGGAAGGAAGGATGGCGCCGCCCGATCGGCCAGGCCTCGGCATCGCGCCGATCATGGACGTGCTGGGCAAGCCGCTCGTGGAGATCGGCTCCTCGAAAACGGGAAGCCGCGCCGCAGGACGTGCGCCGAAAACGGGGAAAGCCGCCCGCCGGCGCTAGACGGCTTCTCACGGCGGCTCGCCTGGGAGGCCCCCTTGCGCTATATCGACGAGAGCGGCTGACGCCGCGGCTGCGATAAGAGCGGTTTCCCGTGCACGTCAGCCATCTGCAATATCTGCCGATTGCGCCGCTTTTCTTCGCGCTTCTCGTCGGCGCCTTCGCGCTCCTTCTGGTTTTCATCCAGCTCGGCATCTTGCGCTATGCCTATACACGCCTCGGCGTGAGCTCGGGCACGGCGCTCTTCCTCCTCTTCGCCTCCCTTTTCGGAAGCTACATCAATATCCCGGTCGCTCAGCTTCCCGCGCAGAATATCATGGCCGGGCGAGAGGTAAGCTATTTCGGCATGCGCTATGTCGTGCCCGTCATAGTGGATTGGCCGGGAACCGTGATCGCGGTGAATGTGGGCGGCGCGGTCATTCCCACGATCTTGTCGCTCTACCTCCTCGCGAAGAATCACCTCTGGAGCGCGGGCTTCCTCGCCGTTGTTTGCGTTGCCCTCATCACGCACATGATGGCGACGCCGGTTCCAGGGGTAGGGATCGCGGTCCCGATTCTCGGCCCGCCGATCGCGGCGGCGATCACGGCCCTTCTGATCTCCTGGCGGCACGCCGCCGCGCTCGCCTATGCGGGCGGAAGCCTCGGCACATTGATCGGCGCGGATTTGCTCAACCTCTCGCATATCGAGGGGCTCGGCGCCCCCGTCGCTTCGATCGGCGGGGCGGGAACATTCGACGGCATCTTCCTCGCCGGCATCATTGCCGTGTTGATCGCGAGCCTCACCGAGCGGGGAAAGGCGTAAGGCACGAGCGTCCGGGCGCATCCGACGCCCCCGACGCAGTTTCCAAACTTTCTCGGAAACCGCTTGATCCCCAATCCACAGGCCATCGGGCAGACCTGCCCCGGATGGGAAGGCTCACCGCGGAATTGATCTGTCGTCGAGTATCCGCGAAAGATGGAAGGCATTACGGATAAAGATGATACGGAAGGCTTCGTAAGAATACCTTGAGTCGATTTCCTTGATCGCGCTTCAAACATCAGGAAACGCCATGGCTGACATCTCTCCGGACCACTTCATCGATTCGGTTCTCGGCTACCAGAAGACGGCGGCCCTCAAGGCCGCCTTGGCGCTCGATCTCTTCACGGTGATCTCGCAAACGGGTGGCGATCTCGACCAGGTTGCCGCGCAAACGGGCGCGGTGGTGCGGGGCGTGCGCATGCTTTGCGACTATCTCACGGTTCAAGGCTTCCTCGAAAAGGAGAAAGGCCGCTACCGGCTCACCGCGGCAACGCAGACATTCTTGACGACGAGCTCTCCGGCCTGGATCGGCAGCATCGTCGATTTCATGGCTTCCCCGGAGATGACCTCGCTCTGGCTCGACGATCCCGTGGCCTTCGTGAAGAAGGGCGGCTCGACGGGGCTCGCGAATATCGCGTCCGATCACCCCGTATGGGTGAAATTCGCCGAAGCGATGGTCCCTTTCGTGCGCCCTGTCGCGGTGGCCTTGGCCGCGAAGGTTGCTGCATGGGTCCCACCGCCGCGCCGAGTGCTCGATATCGCGGCCGGCCACGGCATCTTCGGCATCTGCGTCGCGCAAGCCGTGCCGGAAGCCGAGGTCACCGCTATCGACTGGCAGGCGGTCCTGGCCGTCGCGCAGAAGAACGCACAAGCTGCCGGTGTCAGCAAGCGTTACCGCATGGTTCCCGGGAGCGCCTTCGAGGTGGATTGGGGCGAAGGCTTCGATCTCGTGCTGCTCACCAATTTCCTGCACCATTTCGATCGGAAGACCTGCGTCGGCCTCCTCGAAAAAGCGCGCAAAAGCCTAAAGCCGAAAGGGCAAGCCCTCGCGGTGGAGTTCGTCCCGAATGAGGACCGCGTTTCGCCGCCCTTTCCGGCGATGTTCGCTTTCATGATGCTCGGGTCGACGCCTGATGGAGATGCCTATACGTCGCGCGAGCTCAAGAACATGGGGCTCGAGGCCGGCTTTCGGAAGGTCAGCGTCGAGCCCGTGCCGCCGACGCCTCAAAGCCTCGTCACCTTCGAGTTGGCATGAGGGCGGCGCGGACCCACCCGCTTGCTGCGATCACCCCGCCGCGAGCGCGAGGTCGTCGCGATGGATCACCTCGGCGCGGGCGCCCGCGCCGAGGATCGATAAAATCTCTTCCGTGCTGTGCCCGATGATGCGCTTTGCGTCTTCAGCGTCATAGCCGACGAGGCCGCGTCCGACTTCCCGGCCGCCGGGCCCACGGATCAGCACCGCGTCGCCGCGCGTGAACTCGCCCTCGATCCGCTTGACGCCGGCCGCGAGCAGGCTCTTTCCGCCCTCGAGCGCCCGGACCGCTCCAGCATCGATGACGAGCACACCCTTGGGCTCGAGCGTGCCGGCGATGAAGGTCTTGCGCGCGGCGCGCGGTGTCGAGTTCGTCAGGAACCAGGTGCAGGGGCCGCGCTCGGCGATGCGCTTCAGCGGGTTGGCGTGGCGCCCATTGGCGATCACCATATGCATGCCGGCGCCTGTCGCGATGCGGGCCGCCTCGATCTTGGTGCGCATGCCGCCGCGCGCATATTCGGACGCCGGAGAGCCCGCCATCTCCTGGATCCGCGGCGTCACGCGTTCGACGATCTCGATGAGCTTCGCATCGGGGCGCTCGCCAGGCGGAGCCTCGTAGAGCCCGTCGACGTCCGAAAGCAGGATCAGGCAATCGGCTCCGGCCATGGTCGCGACGCGCGCGGCGAGGCGGTCGTTGTCGCCATAGCGGATCTCGGCGGTCGCGACCGTGTCGTTCTCGTTGACGACCGGCACGGCGCGCAACTCGAGAAGCTTGCCGAGGGTCGCGCGCGCATTGAGATAGCGGCGGCGCTGCTCGGTATCGCCGAGCGTCAAGAGCACTTGGCCGGCCGTGATTCCTTCATGCGCCAGCGCCTCGGCCCACACGCGCGCGAGCGCGATCTGCCCGACGGCGGCGCAAGCCTGGCTTTCCTCGAGGCGCAAGGCGCCGTTCGGGAAGCCGAGCACCGTTCGGCCTAGCGCGATCGCGCCCGAAGAGACGACGATGACCTCCGCCCCTTTCGCCACGAGCTCGCCGATGTCTTCGGCAAGCGCGGCGAGCCAGGCGCGGCGCAGGCGGCCCTTGTCGCGGTCCACGAGAAGCGCCGAGCCGACCTTGACGACGACGCGCCGGAAGCTCGCGAGAAGGGGCGGGGCGGACATGGCGCTCGATTGGCGTTCGCGCACCGTGGAGTCAAGCGCTCACCGGTGCGGCGGGTTTCTCGGCTTCGTCCCTGCGCGAGACCGGAATATGCGCCGCGAGCGTGCGCAAGGCCTCCGCGACCCCGCGCCCCGTGGCCGAGGAGAGGATGAGGGGCGTGCGCTTCGCGGCTCTCTTCAGCCGCGCGGCCTGCTGCTTGAGCGCCGTCTCATCGAGCACATCCGCCTTCGAAAGCGCGACGATCTCCGGTTTTTCCGCAAGCCCCTGCCCATAGGCCTCGAGCTCGGCTCGCACAATTCCATAGGCTTGCCCGGCATGTTCGCAGGTGGCGTCGACGAGGTGGAGCAGCACGCGGCAGCGTTCGACATGGCCGAGGAAGCGGTCGCCGAGGCCATGGCCCTCATGCGCGCCCTCGATCAGGCCCGGAATATCGGCGAGCACGAACTCGCGCCCGTCGCTGCGCACCACGCCGAGCCCCGGATGCAAGGTGGTGAAGGGGTAATCGGCTATCTTCGGCTTTGCGGCCGTCACGACCGAGAGGAAAGTCGATTTCCCGGCATTTGGCAGGCCGACGAGCCCGGCATCCGCAATGAGCTTCAGCCGCAGGAGAATTACCATCTCCTCGCCCGGCTGGCCGGGATTGGCTCGGCGCGGCGCGCGGTTGGTCGAGGATTTGAAATAGGCGTTGCCGAAGCCCCCGTTGCCGCCCTTCGCGATGCGCACGCTCTCGCCGATCCTCGTGAGATCGGCGAGCAAGGTCTCGCCGTCCTCGGCGAAAACTTGCGTGCCCGCCGGAACCTTGAGCACCGCGTCGGCGCCATTGGCGCCATGGCGGTTCCTGCCCATGCCATGGCCGCCGGTCTTGCCTTTGAAATGCTGCTGATACCGGTAATCGATCAGGGTGTTGAGACCATCGACGCAGGTGATGACGACATCGCCCCCCTTGCCGCCGTCCCCGCCGTCCGGCCCGCCGAACTCGATGAACTTCTCGCGGCGGAACGAGACGCATCCGGCCCCGCCATCGCCGGAGCGTATATGGACCTTGGCTTCATCGAGGAATTTCATGGGGGCCGTCTACCACATCCGCGCGGCGCTCGTTACACCTCCCCCCGCGGGGAGGAGGTGGGGCGCGCGCTGATCGTTAGCCACCTCCTTCTCCCGCTTGCGGGAGAAGGTGCCCCCACGAAGTGGGGGCGGATGAGGGCCTATTTCCACAACACCAATCGAGGTTGCTCCTCAAACGCGACGCATACTTGTTGAGGCAATCGCAGCTCACCCTCATCCGCACGCCGCCCGCGCTATTGCCGCACGACATCCGTCGCCACGGCCTCGGCCCGGAAGGCTGCCGCGATCAGGGCCTTGGTGTAGTCCGTCTTCGGCGTCTCGAAGATGGCGTCCGCCGTGCCTTCCTCCACAACCTTGCCGTCGCGCATGACGATGACGAAATTCGCAAGCGCGCGCACCACGCGCAAATCATGGCTGATGAAGAGATAGGCGAGGTGGCGCTTCGCCTGGAGCGCGCGCAAGAGATCGACGATCTGCGCTTGCACCGACATATCGAGTGCCGAGGTCGGCTCATCGAGGAGGACGAAGCTCGGATCAAGCGCCATGGCGCGCGCGATCGCGACGCGCTGGCGTTGCCCGCCGGAGAATTCATGGGGGTAGCGATCCATGGTTGCGGGATCGATGCCGACGTCGCCGAGCGCGCGCGCCACCACGGTGCGCCGCTCGGCGCGAGGCATATCGGGCTTTTGCACCGCAAGCCCTTCCTCGACGATCGAGAACACCGAAAGCCGAGGCGAGAGCGAGCCGTAGGGGTCCTGGAACACGACCTGCATCTCCTTGCGCATGGGCCTCAGCGCCTTGGAGCGAAGCCCTTCGATATCGCGCCCGAGGAAGACGATACGCCCCTTGGACGACACTAGCCTCAGCAAGGCGAGGCCGAGCGTCGTCTTTCCCGAGCCGGACTCCCCGACGACGCCGATCGTCTCGCCGGCGCGAACTTTCAGCGAAATGCCGTCGACCGCCTTCACATGATCCACCGTTCGGCGCAGAAGGCCCTTCTTGATCGGGAAATAAACCTTCACGTCGTCGCCCCGCATCACGACCGGGGCGTCCTTGGGGACGGCGGCGGCTCGGCCTTTCGGCTCGGCGGCGATGAGCATGCGCGTGTAAGGATGCTGCGGCCTGTCGAAGATGGTCGCCGTGTCGCCCGCCTCCACGATCTTGCCCCGTTGCATGACGCAAACGCGGTCGGCGATGCGCCGCACGATGTTGAGATCGTGCGTGATGAACAGCATCGCCATGCCAAGCCTCTCCTGCAGCGCCTTGAGGAGAGCGAGGATCTGCGCCTGGACGGTCACGTCGAGGGCGGTAGTCGGCTCGTCGGCGATCAGGAGCTTGGGCTCATTGGCGAGCGCCATGGCGATCATCACGCGCTGACGCTGCCCGCCCGAAAGCTGATGCGGGAAGGCGCCGAGCCGACTTTTCGCGTTGCGGATGCCGACCTCATCGAGGAGCGCAAGGGTGCGCTCGCGAGCCTTCCTGCCCTCGATGCCCTTGTGCAGCGCCAGGATCTCGCCGATCTGGCGCTCGACCGTGTGCAACGGGTTGAGCGAGGTCATCGGCTCCTGGAACACCATGGTGATGTCGTTGCCGCGCACCTCGCGAAGCTCCGCCTCGCTCGCTTTCAGGAGATCACGGCCGCTGAACCAGATTTCGCCGGAAGGGTGATGAGCGGCAGGATAGTTGAGAAGTCGGGGGATCGACAGCGCCGAGACCGATTTTCCCGAGCCCGATTCGCCGACGATGGCGAGCGTTTCGCCCCGGTCGAGCGAAAACGACACGTGGTCGACCGCGAGCGTCCCGCTTTCGCCCTGCCCGAAGCCGACCGAAAGATCGCGGACGTCGAGAAGCTTGCTGCTCATGTCTTGTCGCTCATGGCGTCTCCGTGTCGAGCTCGGCGAAGCGGCGGTCCGAAGGCTCGCTCACCTCGATCTTCGAGAGCTCGCGCAAGCGACGATCATAAGAGAGGATGAGGCGACAGCCGGAAAGCTCCGCGCACGCCACATGCAGGCAATCGGCGAGCGGTGCCATCGACCTCGCGCGGATACGGGCGGCTTCGATCAGCATGGCGCGGCAGAGCGGGGCAAGCTCGATCAGAGGCTCGTCGGTGAGGAGGTCGAGATAGGCCTTTTCGAGCAAGGGGTCGGCTTTGGCGATCGGACCGACGAGCACTTCGCTCAAGCTGAGCTCGCTCGTCACGAGCTTGAGCTTGCCACGCTCGGCGATCGAAAAGAGGCGCGCCGAGGCGTCGGCGGCCGCGTCGGTGCGTTCCATCATACGGATCAGCACATTGGCGTCGAGGTAGACGCGCAAAACCCCCGGAACAACGGTGACAGTGCCCTTGATTGGAGGATTGCACGATGATCGCCCTTCGCGTGAATTAACCGCACTGTCACCGTAATTCCGACCGTAATTCCGCATTGCGCTCACACGCCTTTTCTCGGGTCGAAGGCGTCGCGCACGGCCTCCCCGATAAAGATCAGGAGCGACAGCATGGTCGCGATCACGATGAAGCCCGAAAGCCCGAGCCAGGGCGCCTGAAGATTCGATTTGCCCTGGTTGAGAAGCTCGCCGAGCGAGGGCGAGCCCGGCGGCAGGCCAAAGCCGAGGAAATCGAGCGAGGTCAAGGTCGAGATCGAGCCGTTGAGGATGAAGGGCAGGAAGGTGAGCGTCGCCACCATGGCGTTCGGCAGCACGTGTTTGTGCATGATCTTGAGGTCGCTCAAGCCGAGTGCGCGAGCCGCGCGCACATATTCGAAATTGCGGGCCCGCAGGAATTCGGCGCGCACCACGCCGACGAGCGACACCCAGGAGAACAAGAGGAGGATGGCGAGCAGGACGAAGAAGCTCGGCGCGATGAAGGATGAGACGATGATCAGGAGGTAAAGCTGCGGCACCGAGGTCCAGATGTCGATGAACCTTTGGAAGAGAAGATCGGTCCACCCGCCGAAATAGCCTTGGAGCGCGCCGGCAGCAACGCCGATGACGGATGACGCGATGGCGAGCACGAGGCCGAAGAGAACCGAGAGGCGAAAGCCGTAGATCAGGCGCGCGACGACATCGCGGCCCTGATCATCCGTGCCGAGCCAATCCCATTCGATGTCGCGGCAGCCGAGCGTATCGGGATTGCGCCCCTTGTTGCGCTCGAGCCGCGCCGCGAGCGTCCGGCATTGGGAATCCGCGAGCATCCAGGTCGGCGGGGAGGGGGCCGGCGTCGGCAAGTCGAGATTATGCGTGTCGTAGGAGAAGCGGATGGGCGGCCAGATGGCGTAGCCATGGGCCGCGATTTCATCCGCGACCACGGGATCGCGGTAATCGGTGAGGGGAAGGAAACCGCCGAATTTCTCCTCCGGATAGTCGACGAAGATCGGGTAGAGCCATTCGCCCTTGTAGCTCACGAGGATCGGCCGGTCGTTGGCGATGAATTCAGCGAAAAGCGTCACGATGAAGATCGCGAGGAAGATCCATAGCGACCAGAAGCCGCGTCGGTTCGCCCGGAAATTCCGCAAGCGACGCGCATTGATGGGCGAGAGCTTGAGAATGCCGGAAGTGGGCTCGAGCGGGACGACAGGCCAGTCCTCCGCCGTCGAAGGAACCGCGGGGGCTCGAGCGTTCGCAGGCGCGTTCTCGTTCATCAAAGGGCGCCTCTCATGTCTCCCGCGTCTCGAAGTCGATGCGCGGGTCGACCCAGGTGTAGGTTAGGTCGGAGATGAGGCCGACGACGAGGCTCACGAGCGAGAAGATGTAGAGATTGGCGAACACCACCGGATAGTCGCGGTTGACGATCGATTCGTAGGAAAGAAGGCCGAGCCCATCGAGCGAGAAGATCGTCTCGATGAGCAGCGCGCCCGCGAAGAAGGCGTGCACCACGGCGCCCGGAAAGCCCGCGATCACGATGAGCATGGCGTTGCGAAAGACATGCCCATAAAGCACGCGGCGCTGCGAGAGCCCCTTCATGCGGGCGGTGAGCACATATTGCTTGCGGATCTCGTCGAGGAAGGAATTCTTGACGAGGAGCGTGGTCGTGGCGAAGGCGCCGAGCGCCATCGAGGTGATCGGCAAGACGATGTGCCACAGATAATCGAGCGGCTTTTGCCACCAGGAAAGCTGCGCAAAATCTTCAGAGGTGAGGCCGCGCAACGGGAAAATCTGGAAGAAGGAGCCGCCGGCGAAGAGCACGATGAGCAGGATGGCGAAGAGGAATCCGGGGATCGCGTAGCCGATGATGACGACGGCGGATGTCCAGGTGTCGAAGGGTGTGCCGTCGCGCACCGCCTTGGCGACGCCTAACGGAATCGAGATGCCGTAGGTGAGGATGAGCATCCACAAGCCGAGCGTCATCGATACGGGCAGCTTTTCCTTGATGAGCTGCAGCACGGAAGTGTCGCGGAAGTAGCTCTTGCCGAAATCGAAGCGCAGGTAATCCCAGAGCATCTTGACGAAACGCTCGGGCGCGGGCTTGTCGAAGCCGAATTGCTTGTTGAGCTCGGTGATGAATTCGGGATCGATGCCCTGCGCGCCGCGATAGGCGGATTGTCCGGTTGATTGTGCGCGGGCCGCGCTCGAGAAATCACCGCCCCCGCCGGAGACGCGCGAACTCCCCGCTTCATTGCCTTGCAATTGCGCGATGATGCGCTCGACCGGCCCGCCCGGCGCGAATTGCACGATGGTGAAGGCGATGAGCATGATCCCGAGCAAGGTCGGGATCATCAAGAGGATGCGTCTCGCGATATAGGCCAGCATCAAGCTTCACGCTAAGGTTGGAGCGGCACGCGACGAGACGAAAGCGACCTTGCCGTTCGTCTCTCGCAGTCGGCGCATGATCTCGGCGAAACGTATGATCGCGGCGAAACGCTGCCCCGTGTCCCAAGGATCATGCGCCGGCCTCGCCGTGGCAAGCGCCGTTCACGGCGAGACGCCGATCCTTGCCGCCTTCGCGGTATCGAACCACCAGGTGTCGGGCGCGCCTGTGCCGAATTTCGGTCGCGTCTCGGGTCGCGAGAACTGGTCCCAATAGGCGAGCAGGGTTTTGTCATTGTACCACATCGGCACCCAATAGCGTCCGGAGCGCAGCACGCGGTCGAGCACGCGGCAAGCGATGGTCAATTCCTCGCGCGTCTTGGCGGTGCCGATCTTCTCGATCAGCATATCCACCACGGGGTCCGAGATGCCGGCGCGGTTTTGCGAGCCGGGATTTGCCGCCGCCTCCGAACCGTAGACGACGCGCAAATCATCGCCCGGCGTGCGCGAGCCGCCAAGCCGCATGCTGACCACGTCGAAGTCATATTGTTTCAGGCGCGCATTGTATTGCGCGGCATCGACGATGCGCGAGGTCGCGGCGATGCCGAGGCGACGCAGATTGGCCTCGAACGGCTCCGTGTGCGGCTGCAAGGCGGGCGAGGAGTCCAGGAATTCGAAGGCGAAGGGCGTGCCGTCCGGCAGCTTGAGCGTGGTGCCGTCGCGCTTGCAGCCGGCCGCGATCAAGAGCTCGTCGGCGCGCCGCAACAGCTTTCTGTCCGCCCCCGAGCCGTCGGAGACCGGCGGCAGGTAAGGCTCGCCGAAGCATTCTTCCGACACCTTGCCGCGCAAGGGCTCGAGAATGGCGAGCTCCTCCGGTCCTGGCTTGCCGACGGCCTTGTTCTTCGAGTTCTCGAAGAAGGATGTCATCCGCTGGTAGAGCGAATACATGATGTTCTTGTTGGTCCATTCGAAATCGAAGGCGAGCCCGATTGCTTCGCGAACGCGCGGGTCCTTGAACATCGGGCGGCGCAAATTGAAATACCAGCCTTGCGGCCCCGCCGGCAGATCGTTCTGCAGCGCTTCCTTCTTGACCCGGCCTTCTCGGACCGCCGGGAAGTCGTAGCCTGTCGCCCAGATGCGCGAGGTGAATTCCTCCTGGAAATTGATCTTGCCGGCCTTGAAGGCTTCAAACGCCACCTGCCGGTCGCGGTAATATTCGAAGCGGATGTGCTCGAAATTATTGATCCCGACATTCACGGGCACATCCTTGCCCCAATAATCGGCGACCCGATCGAATTCGATGAAGCGGCCGGCCTCGAAACGCCCGACCTTGTAAGGGCCCGAGCCGAGCGGAGGGTCGAGCGTCGAGGCTTCGTAGTCGCGCGTGCTCCAATAGGCTTTCGAGAAGATCGGGGAGGAGGCGATGATGAGATGCAAGTCGCGGCTGCGCTTGTCGGAAAGGGTGACGCGAACGATGTCATCAGCCTCGGCTTCCGCGCCCAGCATCTGCGTGAGCACGGCGCGCTCCGTCGGATGACCTTTCTGCTTCAGCGTCATCAGCGAGAAGGCGACATCTTGCGCGGTGAGCCGCGAGCCGTCGTGGAAACGCGCCTCGGGCCGCAAGAGGAAGCGATAGGTGAGCTTGTCGGCCGTGACGCGGACGCGGCGCGTCACGAGGCCGTAAAGCGATTCGGGCTCGTCGGAGCCGCCGCTCATCAAGGTGTCGAAGGTCGCGTCCATGCCGGCCGCGCCGTCGCCCTTGAAGGTGTGGATGTTGAGCGTGTTGAAAGTGTC
>DASZIL010000013.1:0-4068 GCA_035949255.1 Beijerinckiaceae bacterium
TGATCGCCCCGTTCTCGTAGGCAAGCGAGTCGGGGGCGAGAGCATCAAGATCGACGGCTTGAGCGAGGGAACGCGCGACCAGCTCTACCTGGCCTTGCGGCTTGCCTATGTCGAAAGCTACGCGGCGAAGCTCGAGCCACCGCCCTTCATTGCCGACGATATCTTCGTCACCTTCGATGATGAGCGCACCGGGCATGGCATCGAGGCGCTCGCCGACATCGGCAGGCACGTGCAATGCCTCCTCTTCACCCATCACCGCCGGACGGTCGAGATCGCGGTGGAGAGGTTGGGCGAGAGCGTCGACATCATCGATCTTCCGGCCCGCGGGTGAGAGTTCAGGCAGAGACGCTCCATAGGCGGCTTAGACCGGCAACATCGTTGACGGCGCCGCTCCCCATCGTCTCGTGGTCGACCTCACCCCGCCGCATCCGCGTCCGAGGTGACCAAGCCCGAGTGCCGCCGCGCCGCGCGCACGATATCCTCGAAGAGGCGATCGACCCATATGGCGAGAAGCGCCACGACGAGCGCGCCCTCGAGCACATAGGCCGGGTTCGATGCCGAAAGCCCCTCGATGATCGGCGATCCGAGCGTGAGCGCCCCGATGGTGGAGCCGATCGTCGCGGTGCCGATGTTGATGATCACCGCGATGCGGATGCCGTTGAGGATGATGGGCGAGGCCAAAGGCAGCTCGACATCGGCGAGCATCCGCAGGCGCGAAAAGCCGAGACCTTCGGCGGCGTCCTTCACGTCGCGCGAGACGGCGGTGAGGCCGGCGATGGTGTTTTCCGTGATCGGCAGCGCCGCATAGACCGCGAGCGCGACGAGCGTCGGGGGCCCGCCGTAACCGAGAAGCGGCACCGAGATCGCGAGCACCGCGACTGGCGGGAAAGTCTGGCCGATCGCCGCGATCGCGTTGATCAGCGGTGCGAACTCGGCGCCGCTTTGGCGGGTCGCGAAAATGCCGGCCGAGACGCCGACGATGGCGGCCGCCGTCGTCGAAGCGAGGACGAGGGTAAGATGCGACAACACGAGCTCGACGAAGCTCGCGCGCTCATAGACCGGCCGCTCGATCTGCGGGAAGAGCCAATGCATCGGCGCGAAGAGATGCGGGAGCACGAGCACGAGCGCGACGAGCATCGCGGCGAGCGCCCAGGTGAGTGGCGACAATCCGAGCGCTCGACGCATCGCGCTCATAGATGGGCGAGATCGGTGAGGCGGATGATGCCCACGCGCGCGCCCTTGTCGTCGATCACGGGTAAAATCTCCCGCCCGCTCGTCATCATCAAGGTCAGCGCTTCCTTGAGGGAGGCTCTTTCGCGGATCGGCTCGCCCTCCGCCGCGCCGTCTCGTCTCATGCGCTCGGCGACGCGCGCCACCGCGAGCACGCGGATCGACATGTCGGCGCCGCCGACGAATTGTCGCACGAATTCGTTCGCGGGCTTCGCCAGAATCTCGGCGGGGGTCGCGAATTGCACGAGCTTGCCGCTCTGCATCACCGCGACGCGGTCCCCGAGGCGCAGCGCCTCGTCCATGTCATGGGTGACGAAGACGATGGTCTTCTGCGTCTCGGCCTGGATGCGGCGGATCTCGCCTTGCAGCGCCTCGCGGGTCGGCGGGTCGAGCGCGCCGAAGGGCTCGTCCATGAGCACGATGTTCGGATCGGCCGCGAGCGCGCGCGCGACGCCCACGCGCTGCTGCTGGCCACCCGAGAGCTGGTGCGGGAATTTCGTCCGGAATTCGCCAGGATCCAGCCGAAGCAGATGCAGAAGCTCGTCGATGCGCGCCTCGATCCGCGCCTTCGGCCAATGCAAAAGTCGCGGCACCGTCGCGATATTATCGGCCACGTTCCAATGGGGAAAAAGCCCGATCGACTGGATCACATAGCCGATGCCGCGCCTCAGCGTCTCGGGCTTGATGGCGGCGATGTCCTGTCCGTCGATCCGGATTACGCCTTCGTCGGGCCGGATGAGCGCGTTGATCAGGCGAAGCGTCGTCGACTTGCCGCAACCCGAGGGGCCGACGAAGGCGCAGAGCGTGCGCGCCTCGATCGTGAGCGTCATTCCGTCGACGGCGCCACGGCCGCCGTAGCGCTTCACCACATGCTCGAGCTCGATCACATTGCCCTCGTCACGCGCCTATGCGTCACGGCGTCCGCCTCGCCATGCCGAGCAGAATCTGGAAGATGAAATCGACGCCGAGCGCCATGAAGATCGTCGGCACCGCGCCAAGCAGCATGAGATCGAGCGCGCGCTGGCCGAGCCCGAGGAAGACGAAGCTTCCAAGGCCGCCCGCGCCGATGAGGGCGGCGACGACCGCAAGCCCGATCGCCTGCACGGTGACGATGCGAAGCCCCGAGAGCAGAACGGGAAGCGCGATCGGCGCCTCGACGCGCAAGAGGATCTGCGCGCCCGTCATCCCCATGCCGCGCGCCGTCTCGACCACCGAGGCCGGCACGCTCGCGAGCCCCGCGAAAGCGCCGCGCGCCATCGGCAAAAGCGAATAGAGCACGAGCGCGATGATGGCGGGCGCGACGCCGATGCCGGAGATGCCGAGCTGGCGCAGCTCCGGAAAGGCGTCCGACAGCGCGGCGAGCGGCCCGATCAAGAGGCCGAAGAGCGCGATCGAGGGGATGGTCTGCACGATGTCGAGCCCGCCGAAGACGAGGGTGTGCCAGCGCGGCCGGCGTTGCGCCAGGATGCCGAGCGGCACGCCGATGAGGAGCGCGAGAAGCACCGAGACAAGGACGAGGAAGCCGTGACGCTGGACGGCGTCGGCGAAGGCTTCGCGCCGGTTCGCCGCCTCCTTGGCGAGCGAGAGCTGATCGAACGCGCCCGAGAACCCGGCGATGACGAGCACGGCCGCGATGCCGATCACGAGGCCGGCCTTGGCCGCAAGGCCGGCGTCGAGGCGGCGCAAGGCATCGCCCGCCGCGAGCGCCGCCGAAAGCTCCATGATCCAGAATCCCCCGGCAAGCGAGGCGCGCGCGATCGGGGTCGCCGTGGCGACGAGGGTTGTCGCTGCCGCTCCCGCGACGAGCGGCAGGAAAAGAGTGAGCGCGAGCGCCGCCGCGAGCACACCGAGGTGGAGAGCACGGCTCGGCGACAAGAACGCCGCCGCCGCGAGCACCGCGCCGCAAAGGATGATCAAGGCGAGGCTTTCCGCGCTTACGGCCTCGGAAAGCGCGATCGCGCGGCCGCTCACCAGACGGTTGGGCGCAAAGCCGAGGAAGGGAAGGGTCAGCGCCGCGACGAAAGCCGTGAGCACGAGGACGAGAATGACGCGATTGCGGATCATGCGCGGATCATGCGCCCTTACGGCTTGAGCCCTCGAGTCGGGCCGCCAAGCCGCGCCCGCCTCGATCCGCGCGCGCCCTCAAGCCTCTCCCGCCGCAAATCGCCCGCCTACTTCAAAAAGCCTTTTTCCATGAGATAGGCCTTCGCCACTTGCGCGGCATCCTGGCCTTCGACGGCGATCTTGGCGTTCAGCCCCTGCAAGGTCTCGAGCGTCAGCGTCGCGAAGGCGGGCTCGAGCGCGTCCTTGATCACCGGCGCGCGGTCGAGCACCTCCTGGCGCACCACCGGAGCCGGCTGATAGACCGGCTGCACATTGCGCGGATCGGAGAGCACGACGAGGTTGAGCGCGGCAATCGCACCATCCGTGCCGTAAGCCATGGCGGCGTTGACGCCGGAGGTGCCGTCGGCCGCGGCCTTCTCGGTCGCGGCCGTGTCGCCGCCCGAGAACACGAGGAGCTGGTCGCTCTTCAGCTCGAAGCCGTAAGCCTTCTGGAAGGCCGGGAGCGCCGCGGCGCTTTCGACGAATTCGGCCGAACCCGCGAGCTTGACCTGGCCGCCGCCCTTCACCCAGGCGGCAAAATCGTCGAGCGTGTTCAGCTTGTTCTTCTCGGCCACGTCCTTGCGCACAGCGATCGCCCAGGTGTTGTCGGCAGGCGCCGGCGCGAGCCAGACGAGCTTGTTCTTCTGCAGGTCGAGCTCGTGCGCCTTCTCCCAGGCCTTGTGCGCATCCTTCCACAGAGGGTCGGAATCCATCGAGAAGAAGAATCCGGCATTG
>DASZIL010000014.1:0-30887 GCA_035949255.1 Beijerinckiaceae bacterium
CCGCATTTCGAGTGCGGTGCTTTCAACCGCTCAGCCACCTCTCCGGTACCATGAAACAACGACTGTCGCGGAGCTTGCAGGCACGAAGGCCTGCTCGCAACCGAGCTGTCACGCTTCACGGCTGAAGGGCCTCCTTACCCCCGCGTTGCAGGCGCCGTCAACGCGCGGCACCGGATCCTGCATAATCTTGCCTGTCGCTTTGCGAGAAAGGCCGCCGCCGCGCGCTTCATTCGCAGCGCTCTACCGGGCGCTTTCCGCCGGAGCGGCAGGAAGGCAAGGCAGGAAATTCCTGCCGCGCCAATTGACCGAGGCGGGCACGGTTGCCATCTCATCAAAGAGGCCGGGATTTGCACGCCACCTGATGCATTGGGGCCGCCGATGGATAGGGCTCGATTTGCCACGGCTCTTCCTTTTGGAGCGCGTGCCGCTTGGTGGGCGAGATCATTCGACCTGGCCCAAGGTCGAAGCGAGCTTTGATGAAACGCACGATCATCTTTGCGCTCCTCAGCACGGGCGGCATTTGCGCCGGGCTTCTCGCGCTTTGGGCGCTCACCGGGTTCAGCTCCTTCGGCCTTGATCGCGATGATCTGTCCTTCCTGCTCCCCGGGGTGGTGATGACGATTCTCCTCACTGTCGGGCTCATGGCCGCGATGGTGTACAGCGATCGTTCGGGAACCGACAAGGTCTGAGCGCGCCCGCGAGCCCGCGCTTCGTGCCGGTTACGCAGCTTGCTTCTCGCCCCTCACCGCGACGCAGCAGACATTGAGGAAGCCATGGCCGTAGGCCGAGAGATAAAGCTCGCGGCTTACGATCGCGGTGGGGAATTCATAATAGCTCTCGCAACTCGCAAAGCCCGCTTCCGGCCCGAAAAGCGTTTCCAGCGCCTCGCGGGTGAAGCGCCAATAATCGTAAGGGTAGGCGTGGACCGGGAAGGCGAAATGCGTCTGGATGAACGTCTTGCCGCCCGGTCGGAGCACCTTGCCGATCTCGGCCGCCGCGAGCCAGGGCCGCCGAATGTGCTCGAAAACCGAGCAGCCGATCACGGCATCGAAAGCCTCGGTGCCGAAGGTGTCGGAGAGCTTCTCGGCATCGGCCACCACATCGACATCGAGCCCGGCCATGAAGTCGGAAGTGACATATTCGGCGCTGGGATGCGCCCAATGTCGGCGGGTGGTGGGCGCGCCCCCTTCGGTGCGCCTTGTCCCGATCTCAAGCACTCGCGCGCCCTTCTCGCGCGAAAGCCAGGAGACAAAATCCGTGCAGGCCGTGTTGCTGCCCGCGTCGAAAGCATCGCGCGCCCGCAGCAGTCTCAGCGAAAGCGCCGCGGTGTTGAGGCCGCGGCGGGCGAGATCCATCGACAGATTTGTGAGGCGGGCCGCCCGCCATCGCACCGCCGCCCGCGCGCGCGCCGCGATCACGGGATCATGATCCCGACAAGGGCGGCGAGCGGCTCGGCCCGTGACGCACAGAGCGACGTCCATTGGCCGCGCGCCGCGTCGTTTGCTTCGTATATATCCATGAAAAGGGCCCTGGCCGCAAACATCATTCGCAAATCCCGCCAGAGCATGCGCGCCTCATAAGGTTTTATCGCTTTTGGCAACGAAAATGGGAGACGTAAATATTGGACGGTCAGAGACGTTACCGTCTAAAAATATCACGACGTAAAACATTTGCTTTCCGCATCCGATATTTTCCGACTTTACACCATGAAAAATCAAATCGAACTTGCCGCAGGCAAAGGCTTTTGGCAAGCCTCGGATCGGGTAGAGTGTTTCGCGTCCACGTAAGCTCATTCGCCTGAGGTGAGACCATGCGCCGACGCGATGACTTCCTCGCGCGAATGACGACGGCTCCGTGACCGAGCCTCTTCAGGCTTGGCGGCGGCGTGCCTACAGCGTCGCGGCTTTGCGCGCGAAGGCGCGAAGCGTCCTGCCTCGGCCGATCTTCGATTTCGCCGATGGCGGCGCCGAGGATGAGCGCACGCTTCGCCGTAACGAAACGGCATTTTCCGACTTCGGCCTCTTGCCGCGGCCTTTGCGAGGGGCCGGCGAACGCGATCTTTCGATCGAGCTCTTCGGCAAGAGCTTGCGCCTGCCGGTGCTCATCGGGCCGACCGGCCTCTCGGGGCTCTTCTGGCCCGCTGGCGAATGTGCCGCGGCACGCGCCGCCGCAGTGGCCGGCACCATCTATTGCGCGAGCCATGCCTCGGTGGTGCCTCTCGAGACGATCGCGGCTTGTGGTGTCGCGCCGCGCTGGATGCAAATCTTCGTCTATCGGGATCGCGGCTTCACGCGCGAGTTCGCTGAACGCGCCGCCGCCGCGCGGTTCGACGCGCTCGTGCTCACGATCGACAATCAGCTCACCGGAAATCGCGAGCGCGACCTGCGCAACGGCTTCACCATCCCGCCTCGCTTCGGCCCCGTTGCTCTTGCCGGAATGGCGCTCAAGCTTCCCTGGTTTTTTCGCATGCGCCAGGAATTGAAACGCATCACCTTCGCCAATTACGTCGAACGCCTCGGCGCCACCGATCTGAAGACCCTCGCCCAGCGCATGCCCTCGCTTCTCGATCCCTCGCTCTCATGGCGGGATGTCGACGCGCTGAGAAGCTGGTGGAAGGGGCCGCTTCTCCTCAAGGGGATCCTGCATCCGCAAGACGCCAGGGAGGCGCTCGCGCGCGGCGTCGACGGCATCATCGTCTCGAATCATGGCGGGCGCCAGCTCGACGGGGCGGTTTCGGTGATCGAGACCTTGCCGGGCGTGGTCGAGGCGGTTGACGGCCGCCTCCCGGTTCTCATCGACGGGGGCATTAGGCGCGGGAGCGATGTGGTCATCGCACTTGCGCTCGGCGCGCACGCTTGCCTCATCGGACGTCCGCATCTCTGGGGCTTGGCGGTCGCGGGCGAAGCGGGCGTCGCACACGTGCTCGACATCTTCCGGCGTGAGATCGATCGCGTCATGGGGTTGTGCGGCGTCTCGCGGATCGCGGACATCGGACCCGATCTGCTCATGCGTAACGATTGCGCGCCGCTTGGCCGACCTTCTTGACGTTGAGCGAGCGCCGGGTTCCTCTCTCGCGCTCGAGCGAGGAGGAAAGCGATGCCGAACTTCGCGATCGTCGACAGCCATGTGCATCTCTATGATATCGGCCGCTTCCGCTACGGCTGGCTCGACAACGTGCCGAAGCTGAAGCGCACCTTTCTTCTCGAGGATTTCGACCGGGCGCGCGGGCGCGTCGAGGTCGACAAGATCGTGTTCGCGGAAGTCGCCATCGACCCCGGCCTGCATGTTGCGGAGGCGGCCTTCATCCAGGGATTGGCCGACAAGGATGCTCGACTTGCCGGCATGGTGGCCCATGCGCCGCTCGAAAAAGGCGCGGCGATCGAAGCGGATCTTCTGGCATTGAAGAAGCACCCGACATTGCGCGGCATCAGACGGCTCATCGAGACCGAGCGCGACCCCTCCTTCTGCATCGAGCCTCGCTTCCTCGAGGCCGTGAAGCTTTTGCCGAAGCACGGCCTCACTTTTGATATCTGCGTCAAGCATTGGGCGCTGACCTACGCGCTCGAGCTTGTCCGGCGCTGTCCCGAGGTCACCTTCGTCCTCGACCACATCGGCAAGCCGGATATCCGCCACGGCTTGCGCGAGCCCTGGCGAAGCCAGATCCGCGAGCTGGCGGCGCTCGGAAACGTCGTGTGCAAGGTCTCGGGCGTCATCACCGAAGCCGATCACGCGCGCTGGAGCAAGGAAGGGATCAAGCCCTATATCGCGCATGTGATCGATGCTTTCGGCTTCGATCGCGTGATGTATGGGAGTGACTGGACCGTCTCGGAACTGACGCATCCCTATCCGGCCTTCGTCGCGATTCTCGACGAGATGCTCGAAGGGACGAGCGAGGCCGAAAGGCGCAAGCTTTATCGCGACACCGCCATTCGCATCTATCGGCTGGAGGTTTGATCCTCGCGAAGCGCTCGCATCGTCACTCGAGGTACCGCACACGGTCCGAACGCATGAGCTCGGCGACGCTGTCGAGCCCGCCCAGACCCTTGGCGATACGCGCCTGCAAGGCCTTCTCCGCCTTGATCACCTCGGCAAGGCGGCGGATCACACTCTCGATCAGGGCTCGCGGCACGACCACGACGCCATCCTCATCGCCCACGATCACATCGCCGGGCTCGACCGTGACGCCGCCGCAAACGATCGGCAGGCCGATCCGCCCGGGCCCGTTGCGCACGCAGGAATTCGGCGTCACGCCGCGCGCGAAGACGGGAAGCGCGGCCTTGACGATGCCCGCCGTGTCGCGCGCCATGCCGTCGGTGACGAGGGCTGCGACGCCACGGTTCTTCGCCATCATGGCGAGGTTGTCGCCGATCACGGCTGTCCCGGCGAAGCCGTCAGCCGCCGCGACGATCACATCGCCGGGCTCGGCAAGCATGAGCGTGCCGAAGATCGCGAGGTTGTCCGAAGGGCCGGTTTCACAAGTGAGCGCCGCCCCCACGAAGCGGGAGCGCTTCGGATCGATCGGCTTGATGGTGAAGTCGAGCGCGCCACGACCGTCCATCGCGTCGACGAGATGGCCCGTCTGCGCCTTCCCAAGCGCGCGACGGCTCGCGGGCGAAGGGCGAGGAAAGTGACGGCGCACCGTCAACAAGGGCGGATCGGTGATCATTTCTATCCTCGGCTTCTCGCGACGCATCCGATCTCGATTTACCACATCGCACCGATCTTCGGGTGGTAATGCCCGTCGACGTGGCATAATGTGACATATCGACCGGTATTGCCGCGCTCGGTAACCTCTGGCGACCAGCATCGAAAATGACAGGACTGACATAAAAACGAGATGTTGGAGTGCAATTCACCATTCGATTGCCTGGGGAGGGCTCGTCGTGACGTGCGCTCCTCTGGGGAGTTTCGCCGCGTTCGAGCTCGTTCCAGGAGGACAGGAAAATGAAATCGAAAATGATGTGGGCAGCCACTTGCCTGCTCGCCGCAGGGGCCTTTGCTGGGCAGCCTTCGCAGGCCTTAGCCCAATCGAATGTGGTGACCATCTACAGCGCGGACGGCCTGCATGACGGCACGCCGAGCTGGTTCGGCAATCAGTTCGAGGCCTTCACCAAGGCGACGGGCATCAAAGTGCAATATGTCGAAGCGGGCTCGGGCGGCGTGGTCGACAGGCTGGCGAAGGAGAAATCCAACACCCAGGCCGATGTGCTCGTCACCTTGCCGCCCTTCATGCAGAAGGCGGCCGCCGATGGATTGCTCCAACCCTATATGCCGGCGGACGCTGACAAGATCGCGGCCCGCGACAAGGATCCGAAGGGCGTGTTCGTCGCCCTCGTCAACAACTACCCTGATTTCATTTACAACGCTTCGGTGTTGAAGGAGCCGCCCAAGACTTATGATGAGCTGCTTGACCCGAAGTTCAAGAAGAAGATCCAATATTCGACGCCCGGACAAGCGGGCGACGGCACGGCGCTCATGCTGCAGACCTTCCATGCCTTCGGCGACAAGGACGCGGGCCTTAGCTATCTGAAGAAGCTGCAGTCCAACAACCTCGGGCCTTCCGCCTCGACGGGCAAGCTGACGGCGCTCGTCAACAAAGGCGAGCTTTACGTGGCGAATGGCGATGTCCAGATGAATCTCGCCCAGATGCAGGACAATCCCAACATTCGCATCTTCTTCCCCGTCGGCCCGAGCGGCAAGAAAACCGCCTTCTCGCTCCCCTATTACATCGGGCTCGTCGCCAATGCGCCGAATGCCGAGAACGGCAAGAAGCTCGTCAACTTCCTGCTCAGCCCGCAGGCGCAGAGCGAGGTCTCCTCGGTCGGCCAAGGCCTTCCGGTGCGCACCGACGTCCATCCGACGGATGAAAATTTCAAACGGGTGAACGCGATGCTCGAAGGGGTCGAGATTTGGACGCCCGACTGGGACAAGGTCCTCGCCGATCTGCAGAAGGACGTGGCGAGCTACAACCAGGCGATCAGCGGCAATTGACGGCCGAGATCGCGACCGCGAGCGAGGCGCGGCCGGCCCTTTCGGCCGCTGCCGCGCCTCGCTTTTCCGGCGCGCACGTGAGCGGCATAGGCTTCAAGGAGGTTACGGTCGCCTATGGCGGCCTCGTCGTCCTCGATGCGCTGACGCTCGAGGTTAAGCCCGGCGAGATCGTGGCGCTGATCGGGCCTTCCGGCTCGGGAAAGACGACGGCGCTGCGAGCCGTGGCGGGTTTCGTCCGTCCGAGCTTCGGGCGGATCACGATCGGGGACCGTGATGTCACCGATGTCGCGCCGCACGCGCGCAACATCGGCATGGTGGTGCAGAACTACGCCTTGTTTCCGCATATGCGGGCCGAGGAGAATGTGGCCTTCGGCCTCAGGGCCCGGGGCGCGAGCCAAGCCGTGGTGCGCGAGCGCGTGCCGGAGTGCTTGCGCCTCGTCGGCATGGAAGCTTACGCGAAGCGCTATCCGCGCGAGCTTTCGGGGGGCCAGCAGCAGCGCGTGGCGATCGCGCGCGCGCTCGCGATCCGCCCGCAAGTGCTGCTTCTCGACGAGCCGCTGTCGGCGCTCGACGCGCAAATCCGCCGCTCGATGCTCGACGAGCTCGCGAGGCTTCATCGCGACCTGCCGTCGCTCACCGTGCTTTATGTGACGCATGATCAGACCGAGGCGCTGACGCTCGCCGACCACATCGGCATCATGCGCGACGGCAAGCTTGTCGCCTTCGGCGCCTCGCGAAGCCTTTACCGCCATCCGCCGAACCGCTTCTCGGCGGAGTTCCTCGGCCGCGCCAATCTCCTGCCGGTCACCTCGCTCGAGCCGGCGGACGGCGGCCTCGCGAAAGTGCGCTTCGGCGACACCGCGCTCATGGCCACGAATCCGCACGACCTGCCGCAAGGCTCGGATTGCCTTCTTTGCGTGCGTCCGCATGAGTTGCGCTTGCGGGAAGACGTGGGCGGCGCAAACGCGCTCACGGGAATTGTCGAAAGCGTCCAATGGCAAGGCGACGCGCATGGCATCGTGCTCGACGTACATGGGCACAGGTTGCGCCTCACATCCGCGCCGCTCGGCGAGCCGCCGGAACAAGGGACGAAGCTCGCTCTTGCCTTCGAGCCGGGTCATGTCTCGCTCGTGCCGGAGACGAAGGGTGGCTGATCTTTCGGTAGCCTCCTCGCCAGCGGGGGCACGCCTGCCTAGCGGCGTCTGGGTGGCCTCGCCGCTCGTGGTGCTCGCGGCTCTGTTCTTCTACCCGCTCTCCTTGATCTTGCGGCAGGCGCTCTTCGGCGAGGAAGACGCCTTCACGCTTTCGCATTTCGGTGAGGTCATCGGCTCGCGCCTCTTCCTCGATGGGCTGCACCATACGCTCGTCATCGCGGTGAGCGCGACCGCCGGCTGCCTTCTGCTCGGCTTCATCCTCTCGCTCATCATCGCCTTCGTGCCTTTCCCGGGGGCAAGGCTCGTCGGGCGCCTGATCGACACCTTCATCGCGCTGCCGACTTTCCTCGTGGCGCTCGCCTTCACCTTCATTTACGGCTCCTCGGGCCTCCTCAATGAATCGCTGATCCGGCTCTTCGATCTTTCCTTGCCGCCGGTCGACTTCCTTTACTCGCAGTGGGGGGTGATCCTTTCCGAGGTCACCGTCTACACTCCCTTCGTGATGCGGCCCTTGCTCGCCGCCTTCTCGCTCATCGAGTCCGCCCAGATCGAGGTGGCGAGCAGCCTCGGTGCCAGGCCCTTGCGCATCATTTGCCAGATCATCCTGCCCGCCGCGCTTCCGGCCCTCATCGCCGGCGGCAGCTTGTGCCTGCTGCTCACCGTGAACGAGTTCGGCATCGTGCTCTTCATCGGCGCGAAGGACGTCATCACCCTGCCGCTCCTCGTCTATGACAAAGCGATCCAGGAGTTCGATTACACGACGGCCTGCGTCATCGCGGTCGTGAATGTCGCCTTGTCGCTTGGCCTCTACTCGCTTTACCGCCTGGCCGTCGCCCACCTCGCAGGTTCCCGTGCTGGTCTGGTCTAGAGCGGGCCGCCTTCTCGCCTGGGCGGCGGCGGGGTTGCTCTTCGCCCTCGTCTACGGCCTGCCGATCGGCGTGATCGCGCTCGCGAGCTTCAGCGGCCAATGGAATGACGTGCTGCCGAGCCATCCGACGCTCACCCATTACGTGAATGCGCTGCACGGCGATTCGGCCGAGCAAGCACAGGTGAGCATCATCACCGGGCTCGCGGCGAGCGCGGCGGCGCTCCTTTGCGGGAGCTGGGCGGCGCTCGCGCTGCGTCACCTCGCACGCCTGCCCAAACGCGTTCTCGACGTGCTGTTCTTCGTCCCGAGCGCGGTGCCTTCCGTTTCTGTCGGGCTCGGCTTGCTCGTCGCCTTCAGCCAGCCGCCCGTACTCTTGAACGGCACGAGGGCGATCGTGCTGATCGCGCATTTCGTGCTCATCAGCGCCTTCACCTATGGCAATGTCTCCGCCGGTCTCGCGCGGCTGCCACCGGAATTTGAGCAGGTGGCGGAGAGCCTCGGCGCGCGGTCCTTCTACCGGCTTCGCCGCGTGATCCTGCCGCTCGTTTCGCCTTACCTCATCGCCGCCTTCAGCTTGAGCTTCGCACTCTCGATGGGCGAGCTCGGCGCGACCGTCATGATCTATCCGCCGGGTTGGGTGACCTTGCCGGTCGGCATTTTCTCCCTCTCCGACCGCGGCGCGATCTTCGACGCCTCCGCGCTCACCATGATCCTCGCGCTCGCGACGCTTGCCGTGCTCATCGGCCTCTCGCGGATTTCGAGCAGGGCGGCTGTGCGGTGAAGGGAGTGAAGAGTGAAGAGTGAAGAGCGAGAAGGATACGGTTTTTTGCGCTCATTCACTTTTCACTCTTCACTTTTCACTTCCTCCCGCAATCGCCTCTTCGAGAATGTCGAGCGCCCGCATCATCTCCTCGCCGGTGATGGTGAGCGGTGGCGTGAGCGTGAGCACATTGCCCATCGTCGTCTTGAAGGAAAGGCCTCGATCGAGGGCACGGTAGAGCACGGTCTCGGCAAGCTCCGCATCGGGCTCTTTCGTGTCGCGGCTCTTGACGAGCTCGATGCCGAGGAGGAGGCCGCGGCCGCGGATATCCCCGATGGCGGAAAGCTTGCGCCTCATCGCGTCAAGGCGTTCGAGCGCCTCCGCACCGATCTTCGCGGCATTCTCGACGAGGCCCTCATCCTCGATGATCTCGATCGTGGTGAGCGCGGCTCGCGCCGTGACCGGATTCTTTTCATGCGTGTAATGGCCGAAGGCCCAATCGCCGCCGACGTCGAGATCGGCGCGCGCGATCACGGCCGCGATCGGCAAGATGCCGCCGCCGAGCGCCTTGCCGAGAACCAGAATGTCGGGAACGATGTCGTCATGCTCGAAGGCGAACATGCGGCCTGTCTTGCCGAGGCCGGTCGGAATTTCGTCGAAGATCAGCAACGCGCCATGCCGATCGCAAGCTTCGCGCACGCTCTGCCAATATCCGGGCGGCGGCAGATAGGGGACGGCGCGCGCCGGCTCGCAAATCACGGCCCCGACATCGCCTTCGCGTGCGAGCACATAATCGACCATGTTGGCGCAAGCGAGATGGCAGCGATCGAGGAAAGGCTTGCCGTCCTCGTCGCAGGGGTGCCCGTAGGGACAGCGGTAGCAGCCGAAAGGTGCGACATGCTGGGCGCCCGCCATCAGGGGCGCCGCGGGCCCTGCGCGAAACAGCGCCTCGCCTGAGAGGCTCGCCGCGCCGAAGCCCGCGCCGTGAAACGCATCCCAGAAGGAGAGCGTCTTGAAGCGTCCGGTCGCGGCGCGCGCGAGCTTCACCGCCACCTCGACCGCATCCGACCCCCCGGTCGTGAAGAGGATTTTCTCGAGGCGTCCGGGCGTGATCGCGGCGAGCTTCTCGGCGAGCTCGAGCGCGGCCTCGCAGGCATAGCGACGCGGCGCGAAGGAAAGCCGGTCCATCTGCTCGGCGATGGCGCGCTTGAGCCGCGGGTGCCCATAGCCGATGTGGTGCACATTGTTGCCGTGGAAATCCATATAGCGGCGCCCGGCCGTGTCCTCGATCCAGATGCCTTGCGCCTTGACGATGGCGTTGAGGCAAGGCGTCGAGACGGATTGATGCAGGAAGGCGCGCGCGTCGCGCTCGAGGAGGGAGCGCCCGCGCGCGTCGACATGCTCGCTTTGCCAACGGGCGCGACGATCGGTGAGGTTGGTGTCGCTCTCCGATTGCGAGACGGGTTGCGGCTCTCGGCTGTCGCGCCGGGCAAGCTCGGGCTTCGCGGGGTTCATGGCGCAAGGACGCTATCTTATCGTGATGCGGACGGGCAAGGTCAGGTGACCACGATGACACCTCGGTGACGGGCTTCCTTTCCGCCGCATCGGCGACCGAGGTATTTTAGCCCGGCATGACTGATTCGCTTCTCGACGGGCTCCCCCTTTTCGAGCGGGCGTCGCCGCCGCCTCCAGCCGCGCGCAACAAAGCGCCTTCCTCCTTCGCCGATCTCATTCGCGATTTTCGAGATTTCGGGACGGTGACGGAGGAGCGCGTCGAAGGCGCAATTCCCTATCTCGTCAACGAGTTCTGGACTGCGGGACAGCGCCAGGCTCATTCGATCCATGAGGTGAGCTACCGGGCTTGCTTCAAGCCGCAGCTTCCCGAATTCTTGATCGAGCGGCTGACGAGCCCGGGGGACGGCGTTTACGATCCTTTTATGGGGCGCGGAACGACGCTGGTACAGGCGGCCCTGATGGGCCGGCGCCCCCTAGGCAACGACGTCAACCCTTTGAGCGTGCTTCTCACCAGACCGCGACTGGGGCCGCCGAACTTGGGTGAGGTCGCGCGAAGGCTCGACGAGATCCCTTGGGACGACGCCCGGCTTGACGCCGAGCCAGAGGACGACGAGCTTTTGGCTTTCTTCAGCCCGCGCACATTGCGGCACATCTTCATCCTTCGGGATTGGCTCATCGCGCGAGCACCGATCGGGGGGACGCCGGATCCCGTCGATGATTGGATCCGCATGGTGGCGATCAACCGCCTGACCGGTCACTCCCCTGGTTTCTTCTCCGTCTACACGCTTCCGCCGAACCAGGCGGTGAGCGCCGAGGCGCAGCGCAAGATCAATGAGAAGCGCGGCCAGATACCGCCCGACCGGGATGTGAAGCGGCTCATCCTGCGAAAATCGGCCTCGCTCTTGAGCGACGGGCCTGTCGCGCCTCATCCCGAACCGCAATTGAACACCGGACCAGCCCATTTTACGCCCGCGATCGCCTCAGGCTCGGCGAAGCTCGTCGTCACTTCGCCTCCCTTCCTCGATGTCGTGCAATATGCGCAAGACAATTGGCTCAGATGCTGGTTCGCCAGGATCGACCTTGCCGATGTGGCGATGCCCCAGCACCGGAACGAAGCAAGCTGGCAGAATATGGTCCGCGATACTTTAGGCGAGCTTGCGCGCATCCTCAGCCCCGGCGGGCATGTCGCCTTCGAGGTGGGCGAGGTACGCAATGGCAAGCTCTTTCTCGAACGCCTCGTCTGGGAGGCGGCGGAAGGGCTTCCCTTCGAGCGTCTCTTCGTCATGGTGAACCGACAGGAATTCACCAAGACCGCGAATTGTTGGGGCGTGAGCAACAATGCCAAGGGCACGAACAGCAACAGGATCGTGATCTTGCGGCGCCATTGAGCGCGACGCGTTCAAGCGCGACCCGTCATGGGCCAAAGCTCACGCCTTCACGATATGCGCGCCGCCGAGGCCTGACCGCGCACAGACGTTACGCGTATCGATGATCAGCTTGGCGTGGCGCGCGAGGAGAGCGTAATCGACGCCGTCATGATCGGTCGCGATCAGCACGGCCGCGAAGGATGATACCGATTGCGCGTCGAGCGGGATCGATTGGCGGCCGGCGAGGGCGGCATGCTTTCGCGTGCGCGGGATGGTCGCAATGAAAGGGTCATGAAACGCCACGGTCGCGCCGCGCTCCTCGATGAGCTCGATCAGCTTCAATGAGGGGCTCTCGCGTGTGTCGTCCACATTCTTCTTGTAGGCGACGCCGAGGACGAGGATCTTCGCGCCGTTGAGGCCGATGCTGGCCTTGCGATCGAGCGCCTCCGCGAGCCGGTCGACGACGTGATGCGGCATGGCGGTGTTGATCTCGCCGGCAAGCTCGATGAAGCGGGTCGATAATTCGTATTCGCGCGCCTTCCAGGTGAGGTAGAACGGGTCGATCGGGATGCAGTGCCCGCCCAGGCCCGGTCCCGGATAAAAAGGCATGAAGCCGAAGGGCTTCGTCTTCGCCGCCTCGATCACTTCCCAGATGTCGATGCCCATGGCGCCATAGACGAGCTTGAGCTCGTTCATGAGCGCGATGTTGACGGAACGGAAGATGTTCTCGGTGAGCTTCACGGCTTCCGCCGTCGCCGGGGAGGAGACCGGCACAGTCTTGACCACGAGTTGCGCATAGAGCGCATCGGCGATCTTCAGCGCCTCTTCCCCGTCGCCGCCGACCACCTTGGGAAT
Organism: Beijerinckiaceae bacterium; assembly: GCA_035949255.1. Taxonomy (GTDB): domain Bacteria; phylum Pseudomonadota; class Alphaproteobacteria; order Rhizobiales; family Beijerinckiaceae; genus GAS188. The sequence goes on from DASZIL010000014.1 coordinate 12,511, forward strand.
GGCCGCCGTCGCGAAATCGGGATTTCCCGGGTCCTCACGCTCGGGCGAGAAGGCGAGGAGGAAATCGCTGCCGCTCTTGAGGCCCGTCGCCTCGAGGATGGGCTTCAGCACCTCCGTCGTCGTGCCCGGATAAGTGGTCGATTCGAGCACGACGAGCTGGCCGGGCCTGAGCCTCGCGGCGATCGCGCGGGCCGTATCGACCACAAAGGAGAGGTTCGGCTCGCGCTGCTTGGTGAGCGGCGTCGGCACGCAGATCAGGATCGCGTCCGGCTCCGACAGGCGCGCGAAATCGCTCGTGGCCTCGAGCCTCCCGGAGCCGATGGCGGCCTGCATCACCTCGGAAGCGATATGGCTCAGAAAGCTCTCGCCCCGGTTGATCTGGGCGACGCGTGGCCCGTTGACGTCGAAGCCGAGGACCTTGAAGCTCGCCTTGGCGGCGGTGAGCGCGAGCGGCATGCCGACATAGCCGAGACCGATGATACCGATCTTCGCCTCGCGTCGCGCGATCTTATCGGTAAGCGCGGTGATCTCGGGCCTTGCCCGGCTCGCGGCACCCGCTGGAGGGACAATCGTCTCGGCCATCTCGTTCCACTCTGCTGCTCTCGCGCCCGATTCGCCGGACCGGCCGCTTCCCGGCCACGCTTGTCACGGCCGTCGAGGTCTTTTACCGCATAGCATAAAGGCGGTGGATGCGAGGGCGGGCCTCGTTCTGGCCGGGCCCCTCGGGGCTCGCCAGCCAACATCGGTGCTTGATGATGCATGAGCCTTCGCCACCCAACGCGCTTTCGAAGCCCATGGCGCCGCCTTCCGGCCTCAGCGTCGGTGTCCCGCCAAAGGCGACGGACGCGATGCATTGGCCGTTCCTCGACCTCGTCCGCTTCGGCGCCGCGCTTCTTGTTCTCTTTGGCCATGCGCGGGGGCTCTATTTCGAGAGCATCACGCGCGTGCCGGATGCGGGCATCGGCACGCGCCTCTTCTACCTTCTCACGGGGCTTCATTACGAAGGAGTGATGCTCTTCTTCGTGGTGAGCGGTTTCCTCGTCGGCGGCTCCGTCTGGCGCAACATCGAAGGGCGCCGCTTCGATGCGAGGCTTTACCTCATCAATCGCTTTTCCCGCATCTATCTCGTGCTGATCCCGGCGCTCGTCCTCGTCTTTCTCGTCGAGGTTTTGGGCGGCAATCTCCTCGCGCAGACGCGCTTTTATGCCATGCGGCCGCTATTCCCTTCGGAGGTCGCCGACGGCTGGACGTGGAACCAGATCCCCTGCCATCTCGCCGCACTGCAAGGCGTCGCGTGCGCGCCTTGGGGTGCCGATCCTCCGCTTTGGTCGCTCGGCTGGGAGTGGCTGTTCTACCTCATCGCGCCCGTTCTCTTCGCCATCTGGCTCTTGCCGCTTCGCCCCCTCCTGAGGGGGATCGCTTTTGCTTGTCTTTGCGCGAGCCTTGGTTCCTTCCTCGCCATTGGGCAATGGCTCTTATGGTTCGGCATCTGGCTTTCAGGGGTCGGCGCTTCGCTTGTCGCGTCGCGTCGCGAGCTCCCGATCCTCGTGGGGCTCGCGGGCCTCGCCCTTTGCGCCATCGCGCTCGTCTTGTCGCGCACGGCGCTCGTGCCCGGCCTCATCGCCGATCTCGGTGTGGGGCTCGGTCTCGCGATCGCGGTCTCTTGCCGCAAGCTCGCCAACGCGGCCATCCTCGAATCGATCGCGGCGCGCGGCGCCGCCTTCTCCTATTCGCTCTATCTGATCCATCTCCCGGTCGGGGTCTTCGTCGGCGGCGTGCTCGAACGCCTCGGCTGGCCCGCGACCTTGATCGCGCCCGGACCCGCGGCTTATGCAGCCTTTGCGCTAATCGTCGCGATCGCGCTCGCTTGCGCCTATCTCTTCGCCCAGCTCACCGAGAAGCACACCGCGCGCTTCAGGCGCTTCCTGTCTAAGCCATTCTGAGCTGCTTATCGCGCGGCTTGCGTTTGAACGGCGTCACCTTGATGTCTCTTTCTCGCTTTCGAGTTTGGGCGATGTCGTAGCTATTCCGCATCCGCATGAGGGTGTCCATGGACACGCCAAATGCCTTCTCGACGCGTAACGCCGTCTCCGGCGAAAGATGGGCGCGCTCGTTGAGGAGTGTCGAAAGCGTCGCCCGCGTCACCCCCAGCACTTCCGCGGCGCCCGTCACGGAAAGTCCCAGCGAAATCTAGGGAGCCTCAGACCGGAGCTCGACGAGGTAGGCGCCAGCGGCGCCCGAGGCCGGCTCGAGCCGCATTTCGAGTGCGCCCTCGAAAAGCGCGGCATCGTCCGTATCGAGCGTTTCCAGCCCGTCCTTCTCAGCGATCATGAGTCCTTGTGAACGCGACAAGAGGAGCGTCACACCTGCCGCGCGCTTGACGAGCTGGGGGCCGGCGAGCGAAAGCCGCGTGACCTTGTGAGACCAGCGCCCCCGGCGCGTCATCACGTTGAGATCGGTGATCGGCCCCTTCGCGAGACGCGATGTGACCGCGACATCGCCTGGGAAACCGAAGGGCGCCGAAACCTGGGTCAGCACGACCTCCGGCTTTCCGGCGATGGTCAAGGCGAGGGCCTCGCCCTCGATCACGCAAAGCGTGCGCTCGACGTCGGGGAAGCGCGAGAAGGGTCCATCCATGGCGACGCGCGCCATGCTGATGCGCCATTCGAATTCATCGAGCCCCACGCCTTCCGGAAAGGCGATGATCTCGGTCGTCTCGCCGCCACCGTTCTTCCAGGGCATGCGACGGTGCTGGCCGGCGCGAAGAATCTTCATGGCAGTCGCCGCCCGCGCCTCATCAGCTCAGTGACGGCAGATCGAGATGATGCTCTTTCGCGCAGGCGATGGCGTCGTCATAGCCCGCATCGGCATGGCGCATCACGCCCGATGCCGGGTCGTTCCAGAGCACCCTTTCGAGACGCCGCGCCGTTTCCTTCGTGCCGTCGCAGACGATCACCATGCCGGCGTGCTGCGAGAAGCCGATGCCGACGCCGCCGCCATGGTGGATCGACACCCAGGTCGCCCCGGAGGCGCAGTTGAGAAGCGCGTTGAGGAGCGGCCAATCGGACACGGCATCCGAGCCGTCGCGCATCGCTTCCGTCTCCCGGTTCGGCGAGGCGACCGAGCCCGAATCGAGATGATCGCGGCCGATGACGATCGGCGCCTTCACCTCGCCCGACGCCACCATCTCGTTGAAGGCGAGACCCAGCCGATGGCGGTCGCCGAGGCCGACCCAGCAGATGCGCGCCGGCAAGCCTTGGAAAGCGATGCGCTCCTTCGCCATGTCGAGCCAGCGGTGCAGATGAGGGGCGTTCGGCATCAGCTCCTTCACCTTGGCGTCGGTGCGGTAGATGTCTTCCGGATCGCCCGAGAGCGCGGCCCAGCGGAAAGGGCCGACGCCGCGGCAGAAGAGCGGGCGGATGTAGGCGGGCACGAAGCCTGGAAAATCGAAGGCATTCTTCACGCCTTCCTCGAGCGCCATCTGGCGGATGTTGTTGCCGTAATCGAGGGTGGGCACCCCCATGCGCTGGAAATCGAGCATGGCGCGCACATGCCCCGCCATCGAGGCCTTGGCTGCCTTCTCCACCGCCTTCGGGTCGCTCTCCCGCTTCGCCTCCCATTCCGCGAGCGTCCAGCCCTTCGGCAGATAGCCGTTGACCGGGTCATGAGCCGAAGTCTGATCGGTGACGACATCGGGGCGCACGCCCCGGCGCACCAGTTCCGGGAAGATGTCCGCCGCGTTGCCGAGGACGCCGACCGAGACGGGCTTCTTCTCCCGGCGGGAGCGCTCGATGATCTCGAGCGCCTCGTCGAGCGAGGCGGCTTGCTTGTCGAGATAGCGCGTGCGCAAGCGCATCTCGATGCGCGAGGGCTGGCATTCGACGGCAAGCAGCGACGCCCCAGCCATCGTCGCCGCGAGCGGTTGCGCGCCGCCCATCCCGCCAAGCCCCGCGGTGAGGATCCATTTGCCGGAAAGGTCACCGGCATAATGGCGGCGACCCACCTCGACGAAGGTCTCGTAAGTGCCCTGCACGATCCCTTGCGAGCCGATGTAGATCCAAGATCCAGCGGTCATCTGGCCGTACATCATGAGCCCCTTGCGATCGAGCTCGTGGAAGCAATCCCAATTGGCCCAGTGCGGCACGATGTTGGAGTTGGCGATCAGCACGCGCGGCGCATCCGCATGCGTGCGGAAAACGCCGACCGGCTTGCCCGATTGCACGAGCAAGCTTTCATCGCCCTCGAGCCTCTTCAACGCCGCGACGATCCGATCGAAGCTCTCCCAATCGCGCGCGGCACGCCCGATGCCGCCATAGACCACGAGCTCGCCAGGCCGCTCGGCGACCTCGGAGTCGAGATTGTTCATGAGCATGCGCAACGGGGCTTCGGTGAGCCAGCTCTTGGCGGAGAGCGTCGAGCCGCGCGGCGCGCGGATGCGGCGGGCGTTGTCGATGCGGGTCATGGTGTTCCCTTCCTCAAAGCTTCGCGCCGGTGCCAGCAAGCCCGTCGCGGATGCGCGGCAAAAGCTCATGGCCCGCCGCGGCGGTGAGGGCTTCGCTTCTCACGAGCGCTGCCGCCGCCGCGATATCGGGAGCCAGAAAGCGATCCTCCTCGAGGCGCGGGACGTGCGCCCTCAACGCATCGCGGACCCGTTCGAGAGCCGGGCTCGAGCGCAGCGGAGCGTGGAAGTCGCATCCTTGCGCCGCCGAGAGAAGCTCGATGGCAAGAATGTTCACGACATTCTCGGCCATGGCGAGGAGGCGGCGCGCGCCGTGCGTCGCCATCGAGACATGATCCTCCTGATTGGCGGAAGTCGGGATCGAATCGACGCTCGCCGGAAAGGCCCGCTGCTTGTTCTCCGAGACGAGCGCCGCCGCCACCACCTGCGGGATCATGAAGCCGGAATTCAGCCCCGGCCTCGGTGTGAGAAAGGCGGGAAGCCTCGACAAGGCGGGGTCGACGAGCATGGCGATGCGGCGCTCGGAAAGCGAGCCGATCTCGCAAAGCGCCATCGCGATCATATCGGCCGCGAAGGCGACGCCTTCGGCGTGGAAATTGCCGCCGGAGATGACCTCCCCGCTCTCGGCGAAGACGAGCGGGTTGTCCGAGACGCCATTCGCCTCGATCGAAAGCGTGGTGGCGGCTTGCCGCAAGAGATCGAGGCAGGCCCCCATCACCTGCGGCTGGCAACGCAGGCAATAAGGGTCCTGCACGCGGTCATCGCCGGTGAGATGCGAGCTGCGGATGGCGCTTCCCGCCATGAGGGCGCGAAGCGCCGCGGCGGCCTCCGCTTGCCCGCGATGGCCGCGCAGCGCGTGGATGCGCGCATCGAAGGGCCCGTCAGAGCCCTTGGCCGCATCGGTCGACAGCGCCCCGGTGACGAGCGCTGCGCCCAAGAGTTTCTCTGCCTCGAAAAGACCTGCGAGCGCGAGCGCGGTCGAGACCTGCGTGCCGTTGAGAAGGGCGAGGCCCTCCTTGGGCGCGAGCACCAACGGGGCCAATCCGGCACGGCGCAAGGCGTCCTCGGCCGGAACGCGATCGCCATCGATGAGGAAGGCGCCCACCCCCATGAGGGCGGCGGCGAGATGGGCGAGCGGCGCGAGGTCGCCGGAGGCGCCGACGGAGCCTTGCGACGGAATAAGCGGGATGAGGCCGCGGCGAAGGCATTCGAGAAGATGCTCGAGCGTGGTCCAGCGGACGCCCGACGCGCCTTGCGCGAGGCTCGCGACCTTGAGCGCCATGATAAGCCGCACCACCTGCTCAGGGATGGGCTCGCCGACGCCCGACGCGTGCGAGAGCACGATGTTGCGCTGCAGGGCGGCAAGATCATCCTTGCTGATCCGCGCGCTCGCGAGCTTTCCGAAGCCGGTGTTCACGCCATAGATCGGCTCGCCCTTGGCGACGATCGCCTCAATCGTGGCAGCCGCCGCTTCGACCTTCGCGCGGCAGGCGATATCGAGCGCGATCTTCGCCCCTGCGTGGATTTCGCCCCATGCTGCGAGCGGCGCCGCGCCCGGGCTCAGCCTCGTTTCAGCCGTCATACACCCCTCCAAATGCGCGCGTGCAGCGGGTTGAAGCCGAGCCGGTAGACGAGCTCGGCCGGTCGCTCGATGTCCCAAATGGCAAGGTTGCAGAATTTCCCGGCCTCGAGCGTGCCGATCTCGCCGAGGCGGCCGAGCGCGCGCGCCGCTTCGCGTGTGACGCCCGCGATGTTTTCCTCGACCGTCATGCGAAAAAGCGTCGCGGCCATGTTCATTGCCGCAAGAAGCGAGGTCAACGGCGAGGTGCCGGGATTGCAATCGGTGGCGACGGCCATCGGCACCTTATGACGACGGAAGGCCTCGACGGGCGGCGCCTTTGTTTCGCGTATGAAGTAATAGGCGCCGGGCAAAAGCACCGCGACCGTGCCGGCTTTCGACATCGCTTCGGCGCCGGCCTCGTCTGTGTATTCCAGATGGTCGGCCGAGAGCGCTCCGAAGCGTGCGGCGAGCGCAGCGCCGCTGAGGTTCGAGAGCTGGTCGGCGTGCAGCTTCACCTTGAGTCCATGCCGGCGCGCCGCCTCGAAGACGCGCGAAACCTGTTCGGGAGAGAAGGCAATGCCCTCGCAAAAGGCATCGACCGCTTCGGCGAGCCGCTCGCGCGCCACGGCGGGGAGCATCTCGCTGCAGACGAGATCGATATAGGCGTCCTTATCGGCGATCTCGGGCGGCATCGCGTGAGCGCCGAGAAAGGTGGCGCGCACATCGATGCGGCGCTCCTTCTCGAGCCGCTTCGCGGCGCGCAATTGACGCCGTTCGGTCGCGAGCTCGAGCCCGTAGCCGGATTTGATCTCGATCGTCGTCACGCCTTCGGCGATGAGCGCATCGAGCCGCGGGAGCGCGCTCGCGACGAGCGCATCCTCGCTCGCGGCACGCGTCGCCTTCACGGTCGAGACGATGCCGCCGCCGGCTCGCGCCACCTCCTCATAGCTCGCGCCCGCAAGGCGCAGCTCGAATTCATGGGCGCGGTCGCCGGCATGAACGAGGTGGGTGTGGCAATCGATGAGCGCGGGCGTGATCCAGCGCCCTTCGCAATCCGTGCGTTCGATGGCCTCGAAAGCGGAGGCCTCGGCGGCGGGCCCAGCGTAGACGATGCGGCCCTCGTTTTCGGCGATGAGGCCGTCCTCGACCGCCCCGAGGCCCGGTTTGTCGGGACGAAGCGTCGCGAGACGGGCATTGTGCCAAAGCCGATTTACCCGCATCGTCACGGACGAGGCCCTTTGCTTGCGTGCCGTCAACTCGACGGCTTGACTTGGCCGAAGGGAGCAGTTTTGTCTATACATAAGCGCCGCGGCGCGACATTGTCCAGCGGCTCGCCCGTGGCATCTTTGGGAAGAGATGGATGGCTTCGCTCTTTTTCGACGAGGCACTGCTCCCGCAAGGATTTGCGCGCAGCATTCGGGTGTCGATCGCCGACGGGCTGATCGAGCGGATCGAGCCTGGCGCCGATCCCATCTCGGGTGAGGAGCACCACGCCATCGGCCTTCCCGGCATGCCCAATCTCCACAGCCATGCGTTCCAGCGCGGCATGGCCGGGCTCGCCGAGGTTCGCGGGCCGTCATCCGACAGCTTCTGGACCTGGCGCGAGGTGATGTACCGCTTCGCGCTCGGCATGGAACCGGAGGATGTCGAGGCGGTGGCCGCGCGGCTTTATGTCGAAATGCTCGAGGCTGGTTTCACGCGCGTCGGCGAGTTCCATTACCTGCACCATGATCGCGACGGGAAGCCCTATGCGGATCTTGCCGAGATGGCGGCGCGCATCGCGGCGGCGTCACGGGAAACCGGCATCGGCTTGACCTTGCTTCCCGTCTTCTACGCGCATGGCGGCTTTGGCGGTGAGCCGCCGAACAGCGGCCAGCGGCGCTTTGTCAACGATCCCGAGCGCTTCGCCCGCCTTATGGAGCAAAGCCGTGTTGCGCTGTCCGGTCTCGAAGGCGCGAGGCTCGGCATCGCGCCTCATTCGCTGCGCGCCGTGACGGCGCAAGAGCTTGCGAACATCGTGCCGCTCGCGGAGGGCGGGCCCATTCATATCCATGTCGCCGAGCAGGTGAAGGAGGTCGAGGATTGCCTTTCCTGGTCGGGCGCGCGCCCGGTCCAATGGCTTCTCGCGCACGCGCCTGTCGACAAGCGCTGGTGCCTCATTCACGCGACGCATATGACCGATGCCGAGACGCGCGCCGTTGCATCGGCGGGCGCGGTCGCCGGGCTTTGCCCGATCACCGAAGCCAATCTGGGCGACGGCACCTTCAACGCGCCCGAGTTCATCGGGTTCGGGGGCGAATTCGGCATCGGCTCGGATTCCCATGTTCTCATCGGTGTCGCCGACGAGCTTCGGCAACTGGAATATTCGCAGCGCCTGCATCACCGCGCCCGCAATGTCATGGCGGTCCATGAAGGCCGCTCGACCGGCCGCGCCCTCTATGAAGCCGCGCTCCTCGGCGGAATGCGCGCGCTTGGCGAGGCGAAAGCAGGGCTCGCCGAAGGCGCGCCCGCGGACATGCTCTCGCTCGATGCCGCTCACCCCGCCTTGGTGGGGCGCTCCGGCGACGCTCTTCTCGACGCTTTCGTCTTTTCGGCGCGCGGCTCGATGGTCGATTGCGTCTGGAGGGCCGGCAAGAAGCTCGTGGAGGGTGGCCGGCACCGGCAAGGCGACGCCGTGCTCGCGCGTTTCCGCGCCGTGATGGCGAGGCTCCTCGCATGATGGAGCGTTCCCTCCCGACGGCGCCCGATCTCGCAAACGGCACTCTCCATCACCGCATTCGCGCCGACCTCGAAGGCAAGATCCTTTCGGGAGAATGGCCGCCCGGCCATCGCGTGCCTTTCGAGCATGAGCTCATGGCGGGCTACGCCTGCTCGCGCATGACCGTGAACAAGGTGCTCGCGGGGCTTGCGGCCGCGGGGCTGATCGAGCGGCGCCGCCGCGCCGGCAGCTTCGTGCGCCGTCCGCAATTCCAATCGGCCGTGCTTCAGATCCACGACATCAAGGCTGAAGTGTCGGGGCGCGGCCAGGCCTATGCGTATGAACTCTTGTCGCAGCGGCGCCGCAAGGCGAACGCCAGCGATCGCGAGCTTCTCTCGGTCGGCCCGGACGTCGGAATCATCGCCTTGCGCTGCCGCCACCTCGCCGATGGCCGTCCTTTCGCGCTCGAGGAGCGGCTCATCAATCTCACCGCGATCCCGGCCGGGGAGACGATCGACTTCAAGTCCGAGCCTCCGGGCACCTGGCTGCTCGGCCACGTACCTTGGACGGAGGCCGAGCACCACATCTCGGCGATGGAAGCCGATGCCGAGACGGCGCTTCGCCTCAAGATCGCCAAGGGATCGGCCTGCCTCGTCGTGCGGCGCCGTACCTGGCGGTCCGGCGAGACCGTCACCGTGGTTCGGCTCACCTTTCCGGGGCCGTCCTACCACCTCGTCGCGAGATTCACGCCCTCGCAGCGCTGAGGCCGCGCATGTCTCGCGCGCCTAATTCGGCGACAGCTTACTAATTTCCCATTCCCGTCCTAGTTTATGCATTTGATTTAACGCCGAAATTAGTAAACTGTCACCGAATTAGCATGCCGGGCTTGCGGCCAGGAGAGAGCTCCCCCTCTCTTCCGCTCGGCCGCGCCACCCCCCACATATGCGTCATGTTCGACGAACTTCATGATACCGCGCTCGGCGCCGACGCGGGGGCCGAGAACCCGACCGTCCATGCGCCGCCGCGCCCTTCGGACGAAGCGCTTCTCGACGCCTATTCCCGCGCTGTGACCCATGTGGTCGACGAGGTGGGAGACGCGGTCGTGCGCGTCGATGTGCGCGATGCGAAACGCCAAAGAGGCGGCAGCGGCTCGGGCGTCGCCGTGGCTTCGGACGGGCTCATCCTCACCAACAGCCATGTGGTCTCGGGCCAACACCGGGTCGAGCTCGCGCTCACCGACGGCCGCAGGCTTTCGGGCCGCGTCATCGGCGATGATCCGGACACCGACCTTGCCTTGGTGCGCACCGAGGAGCCGGCCTGGCTCGCGAGCGCGCGGCTCGGCGATTCCAAAGCCTTGCGGCGTGGCCAGCTCGTCGTGGCGATCGGCAATCCGCTCGGCTTCGAATCGACCGTGACGGCAGGCGTGGTCTCGGCCTTCGGGCGCTCGATGCGCTCGGCGACCGGACGGCTCATCGACGACATCATCCAGACGGATGCCGCCTTGAACCCAGGCAATTCCGGCGGCCCGCTCGTTTCGAGCGCGGGCGAGGTGGTCGGCATCAACACAGCCGTGATCCTCGGGGCGCAAGGCATCTGCTTTGCGGTCGCCTCGAATACGGCAAGCTATGTGCTCGGCGAGCTCGTGCGGCACGGGCGCGTACGGCGAGGGTTCCTCGGCCTCTCGGTCGATCAGGTCGGGATCGGGCGCCGCATGCAACTCGCGCATGGTCTCGAGCAGGAAAGATGCGTCGCCATCGCGAGCCTTTCGCCGAACGGCGCGGCCGAAGCGGCCGGTTTGCTCCGGGGCGACCGCATTCTGTCGCTCGACGGCGTGAAGGTCACCGGAGCGGACGATCTCTTGCGCCTCCTCAACGCGGATCGGATCGGGCGCACCGTGCCGCTCGAGATTTTGCGCGGCACGGAAAAGCTGCGCATCTGGGTGATGCCATCGGAACGCTCGCCCCGCCCGAGCTGAACCCTTGCGTCTAGGTTCCTGCCCTAACGCCGACCGAAGACCGGCAACCTCCGCTCAGCCATCGCCTTCACACCCTCCTTGAAATCCTCGGTCTCGAAATGCCGCTGCTGCTCGGATAATTCGTGTTTCACGATCGCGGCCACCGCGTCGGCAAGGCCACGCCGCAGCGTGCGCCGCGTGGAGACCACGGCAATCGGGGCCGACTGCGCGATCTCGATCGCCAGCCCGAGGGCGGCGGCGCGCAATTCCTCCTGTGGCACGAGCAGATCCACGAGGCCGATCGCGTGTGCCTCCCCTCCGTCGATCCGGCGGCCCGTATAGAACAAAAGGGCGGCCTTTTGCGTCCCCACCACGCGCGGCAGGGTGACGCTCAAACCGAAGCCCGGATGAAAGCCCAGTCGGTTGAAATTGGCGGCGAAGCGGGTCTCCGCCGAGGCGACCCGGAAATCGGCGACGAGCGACAGTCCCAAGCCACCGCCGACCGCGGCGCCCTGGATCGCGCCGACGACCGGCTTCTCGCAGCGAAACAGCCGCACCGCATGCTGGTAGAGATGCCCGCCCGAGGGGTCGCCGATCGTGCTGCGCGTGGGCAGGGCGAAATTCGCGCCGGCGCAGAAGTTCTTGCCTTCCGACGCCAGGAGAACGCTGCGGACCTGCGGGTCGGCGTCGAAACCCTCGAAGGCATCCGCAAGGTGGCGGATCAGCTCCGTGTCGAAATAGTTGTTCGGCCCGCGGCAGATCTCCGCGATGCCGACATGGCCGTCGGTCGTGATGCGAATGTCGCTCATCTCAGTCCAAGCCCGCGTGCGATCATCCCGCGCAGGATTTCGCGCGTGCCCCCGCGCAGCGAAAAGGACGGCGCCGTCAGGATCAGATGGCCGAGCATCGCGACCAGGGGTGGGTTTCCGGGCTGCTCGGACGGTTCGAGATCGAAAAGGAGGCGCAGCGCTTCGACCGTCTCCTGCTCGAGCACATTGCCGAGGTCCTTGACCAGGGCGGCCTGCAGCGCGGGATCCTCGCCGGCTTGCAACATGCCGGCGACGGAGCGCGAGAGGCGGCGAAGCGCCAGGATGTGCGACGTCAAGCGCCCGATCGCGACCGCCGCGCGCTCCGGCGCGTCGGGGCCGAGGGCGCGCACGGCCTCGACGAGCAAGGTGAAGGAGGACAGGAAGCGATCGGGTCCCGAGCGCTCGAGCGCGAGTTCGGCCGTCACCTGCTTCCAGCCGTCACCCTCCTTGCCGAGCAAGGCATCCGGAGGAAGCAACAAATCCTGGAGAATGACTTCGTTGAAATGATGAGCGCCACGCAGATCGATGATCGGGCGGACCGTCAGCCCGTTCCTGCGCGCCTCCCTCATATCGACCAGGAACTGACTCGCGCCAGCATGCCGATCGAGCTCCGATATGGCGCCGGTGCGGCAAAACAGGATCATGTAATCGGCGCGGTGGGCTCCGGATGTCCACACCTTGGTGCCGTTGACGAGCCAGCCGCCGTTCACCTGCCGCGCTTTCGTGCGCGCGGCAGCGAGGTCGGATCCCGAATCGGGCTCGCTCATGCCGATGCAGAACGAGCATTCGCCGGCAGCGATCCTCGGAAGGATCGTGAGTCGTTGCTCCTCGGTGCCGTTGCGCAGGATGTTCGGCCCGCTCTGCCGGTCGGCGATCCAATGATGACCGACGGGAGCGCCGGCCGCCAGCATCTCCTCGAGCACCACGTAGCGTTCGAGCGCGGTGCGCTCGTGGCCGCCATATCGCTTGGGCCAGGTCATGCCGATCCAGCCCCGCGCGCCCATCTTGCGGCTGAAGGAGGGATCGTCGCCGCTCCAGGATCGAGCGCCGAGACTAGGGTCACGGCCGCGCAGCTCGCACGCCAGGAACTCGCGCACTTCTTTGCGCAGCGCCTCGGTACCTGGCGACGTCGCGGGCGGGGCGGTGAAGGCAAGTGCTTGCGAAGCGTCCGCTTGCGCGCCATTGGCTTTCATGGCGTTCACCCTCCTCGGACCGCCTTCGCGTCGATGGAGCTCTGCACCGACAGCACGGCGGTGAGCGTCCACTCCTTGCGGGCCGGTCGGAGGCTCGACGGGTCGGCGATGCCGGCGGACTCTCTCGTCATTGCGCTGTCAAGGCTGGCCAAAGCCCCTCCGGACCGGCTGCGAGCGCCGCGCGACCGACCGAGGCGTTCCATTCGGCTTCGTTGCCGAACTCTTCCCGCCACGACCAGAGGCGCTTCGTGAGATGGTGCAGGCCGTATTCCTGCGTGAAGCCGATCGCGCCATGGAGCTGATGCGCAAGACCCGCGGCGATGCCGGCTGATTCGCCCGCGCGCGCCTTCGCGGCGCCGACGAAGAAAGGTGACGATCGACCGCGCAGCGCCTCCGCCGCCATGTCGGAGGCCGCCATCGCCGCGGCGCAATGTCCAGCCAGCACCGCGAGATTCTGTTGTATCGCCTGGAACTTCGCGATCGGGCGCCCGAATTGCACCCGCGTCTGGGCGTATGCCGCGCTCATCGCCAACACTCGCGACAGAGCTCCCGCGATCTGCGCCGTGCGGATGGCAGCCCCTGCGGCCCGTAGTTCGGCCTTTCCGAAACCTTGCGGCGCGTGAGCCACGTCGTCCGGCTCGATCTGCGCATCCACCGTGATCATGTCGCGCGGTTCGCCCGCCAGATTGAGATCGGGCGTCGCGGTGAAGCCGCCGCCGCGCAGCAGCACGAGACGAGGCTCGTCGTCCGCCTCGGCCAGCACGGCGATTGCGGCCGCGTGGCGCGCCCAAGGGATGCGAGACGCGCTGCCCGAGAGACGCCAGCGGCCGCCCAGCCGGCGCAAGGTGAGCTTGTCGCCTTTCCGCACCGGCGCCAAGGTGAGCGCACCCGGCGGCACCGGCAGACCGGCTCTCGCGATGAGCCACCCGGCCAGCATGGTCTCGCCCAACGGGATCGGTGCGGCATGAGCCGCCGCGATCTGCAGGATGCGCGCCGCCTCGGCCGTGGTCGTGCCGAAGCCGCCGGCCTCTTCCGGCAGTAGCGCGGCGGCGAAGCCGGCCTCCGTGACGGCGCGCCATAAGCCCTCCGGAAAGCCGCCACGTTCCGCGGCGTGAAGCACGTCCTTGCCGGCATGGGCCGCAAAGAGCCGCTCGGCGCCGTCGGCCAATTGATCGTCCATATCCTCGGTTTGCCTCGACTTGCCTCTGCGTCTGCATTCGATCCCGTATTCGACAGGGGCGAATAGCGGGGTCAGCTTGCCGGTCCCTTCGATGAATTTCAATCCGTCATCGACGCGAAGCGCGCTTTCGCCTGTGGGCCTTGCAATCGCCATTCCCAATTCATCCTTTGCGAGCATCGGCCGTCAGTCTCGATCCGGCCTTGCCGCGTCTCCCGAGAGCTTTATAAGGATGGCGCCGTCTTCAAGGCTGGAAGGATCAATCGTGAAAATCGAACGGGTTCTCTGCGCGCTCGGGCGCTCTGGGTATATGCATCGCGACCTCGCGGCGATGAAGGGTGGCGCGAAACGCGACGGCTTCCTTTTTCACGGCAAGCCGCTGACGCCCGGATTTCGCAAGATCGCCGAGCCCGCGACAATCATCTCGGTGATGCTGGTTTTGGAAGATGGGCAAATCGCCTTCGGCGATTGCGCCGACGTCATTTTGGCCGGCGCCGCCGGCCGCGATCCCGCCTTCCACGGCGAGGACCATATCGGTTACCTCGAAGGCGAAATCGCGCGGAAGCTCGTGGGACGCGACATCGGCAAGTTTCGCCCGCATGCCGAGGAGATGGATCGCCTCACGCATGCCGACAAACCCTTGCACACCGCGCTTCGCTACGGCCTCACCCAGGCTCTCCTTCATGCCGCGGCTCTCGCCCGGAAACTCACGATGGCGGAGGTGATCGCCTCGGAATACGCAAGCAAGATCGCGACGAAGCCCATTCCCATCCTCGCCTCCTGCCACAAGGACGATCCGCTGCAGCTCGACCGAGTGATCTTGAAGCGCGTCGAGCTCTTGCCGCACGCTTCCTTCACTTTGGTCGAGGAGCATGTCGGGCTCGAGGGCGAGAAGCTCATCGCCTTCGCGCGTGAGGTCGCGAAGCGCATCGGCGAGATCGGCGACAGCGATTATCGGCCGCGCATCCATCTCGACGTCTACGGCACGCTCGGCGAATTATTCGAGATGAAGCTCGAGCCGCTCGCCGATTATCTCGGCCGCGTGCGCGAGGCGGCGGCGCCCTATGAGCTTCTCGTGGAATCGCCCATCATCGCCAGGACGCAAGTTGAGCAGATCGAGAGCTTCCGCGAGGTGCGCGCCCTCTTGAAGCGCAAGGGGATCGCGCTCGGGCTGATCGCGGATGAATGGTGCAACACGCTTGCCGACATCAAGCTCTTCGCCGACGAGAAGGCTTCCGATTACGTGCAGATCAAGACGCCGGATCTCGGCGGCATCAACAACACGATCGAAGCGGTGCTTTATTGCAAGGCGCATGGCATGGGCGCGGGCCTCGGCGGCACGGCCAATGAGACCGACCAATCAGCGCGCATCAGCACGCATATCGGGCTTGCTTGCGGGCCGGACTTCCAGCTCTCGAAGCCGGGGCTCGGCGCCGACGAGGCGATCATGATCCAGACGAACGAGATGGCGCGAACCCTCGCGATCCTGAAGGCGCGCAGGTCCGTCGCGGTATGATGGACAGGAGCAATCTGATGGCATGCTTCACCCGAAAGGGCTCTCTTCCCGGCCGATCCGCGAAGACGCCGATGCTGGCGCTCACGGGGCTCGCGGCCTTTTTGACCCTTGCGCTGTCCGCTCGTGCCGAGGAGACGCCGCGTCCGGGAGGAACCGCGATCGCGGTGCTCGGCGCCGATCCCGCTGTGCTCAATCCGGATGTGAGCGTCGGCGTGCCCGACATCTTCACCGGGTGCATCCTTTACGACGCCCTCGTGCGCTTCGGGGAGGGTTTCAAGATCGAGCCCGGCCTCGCCAAATCCTGGGAGATCGCGCCGGACGGGCTGACCTATACGTTCCATCTCGAGAAAGCGAGCTTCAGCGACGGCAAGCCCGTTACCTCCGAGGACGTAAAATTCACCCTCCTCGAGGTGAGCTCGAAATTCGGTGCGAAGTTCAGCACCCCCGGCAAGGCGATCAAGGACATCGAGACGCCCGATCCGCAAACCGTCATCATCCATTTGTCGAAGCCGTTCGGGCCCTTCCTCTTCTCGCTCGCTTGCGAGCAGAATGCCGCCGTTCTGCCGGCCCACGTGTTTCGCGATACCGATGTATTGAAGAATGCGGCGACCACGACGATGCCGGTCGGCAACGGCCCGTTCCTGCTTTCCGAATGGGTGCGGGGTGACCATTTGACCTTCGTGCGCAACCCCAATTATTGGCGCGCCGGCAAGCCTTATCTCGACAGCCTCGTGGTCAAGATCATGCCGGATTCATCGGCCCGGATCCTGGCTCTCCAGGCGGGCGAGATCGACTTTGTCGATGAATATTATTTCCCGCTGAGTGCCTACAAGCTTTTCAGCGGTGATCCGCGTTTCGACGTGCATGACGTGAGCTATCCGAGCGACGACCTCATCATCTTCAACACGAGGAACGCACCGCTAGACAAGCCGCAGGTACGCCAGGCGCTCCTCACCGCGCTCGATCGCGACTACATCCACAAGAATGTCTTTTACGACACGGGCAGCATTGCCAGAAGCTCGATCGATACGCGCATCCCTTGGGCTTACGACCCGGCGGTCGATTACGAGAAGATGTACGCCTATGACCCGGTCAAGGCCTCAAAGCTTCTGGACGAGGCCGGTGTGAAACCCGGCGCTGACGGCGTACGCTTCAGCGTGCGGCTTTCCTTCGATACGGGGCGGCCGGAATACACCTCCTTCGCCCAGGCCATCCAGAGATATTGGCAAGCGATCGGCGTGAAAGCCGTGCTCGAGGGCGCCGAGCGCCCCGTGGTGCTCAAGCGCGTCTATGCGGACTATGATTTCGACGCGACCTTGCAGAACTACACGACCTCGGGGGACCCGGCGCTCGGCATCTCGCGCATCTACACCACGGAATCGATCAACAAGGCCGCGACCTTCAACAATGCAAGCGGCTATTCGAATCCGGAAGTCGACGCTCTCTTCGCCAAGGGGCGCGACGCGGCGAGCCAACAAGAGCGTGCCCAGGACTACTTCAAGGCGCAGGAGATCCTGGCGCGCGACTTGCCGACGCTCACCATTCATCAACAGGCCGAGATCGACGCGGCGAGCGCCAAGCTCAAGGGCCTCTGGCACGGCGCAAACTATATGTGGTGGGACGACGTATGGCTGGAGCCATGAACGCCATGGCGGGCAAACCCGCCGGCGCGAGCCTCACGGAGAGCCTCGCGAACTATTGGGCACCCGTCAGATACGAGGATCTGCCGTCCTCGGCGACAGCCATGGCGAAGCGCTTCCTGCTCGACAATCTCGGCGCGGCCCTCGCGGGCGCCAAAAGCGAAGTGACGCTGATCGCGCTCGAGGCGGCGCGCGCTGCGGCCGAGGGCGGCACGGGATCAAGCGTCGTCTTCGGTCATCGCGCCACGTTGCCGGCGCCGCTCGCCGCCATGGTGAACGGCACTTCCGCGCACGCCTTGGAGCTCGATGATTTCGGCGGCTGCGGCCATTCGGGCGCGGTCGTCATTCCGGTCGTGCTGGCGCTCGCGGCGCGCGGCCGGATCAGCGGCAAGGCGGCGCTCGCCGCGCTTCTCGCCGGCTATGATCACGCGGCACGCGTGCTCGAAGGCGCTGGTGGCTATCGCCCGCACAATGAGAAGGGCTGGCACTCGACCGGCACCTGCGGCAGCTTCGGTGCCGCCGCCGCGGCGGCGAAGCTTCTTGAGCTTGATGCCGGGCGCTTCGCGAATGCGCTCGGCATCGCCGGCACCTTCACGGGAGGCATCTGGGCCTTTCTCGACGACGGCGCGATGACCAAGCGCTTCCATCCGGGAAAGGCGGCCGAGAACGGCCTCACCGCGGCGCTCCTTGCGCAGGCCGGCATGAGCGGGCCGCGACGCATCCTCGAAGCGGAGTGGGGTGGTTTCTTCTCGACCTATTCGCCGGGGATAGCGACGCCGGAAGCGACCTTGGCCGGTCTCGGCAAGGAATTTCGCGTCGCCACCTCCGGCATGAAGCCCTACGCCTGCTGCCGGGGGCTGCATGCCTGTCTCGATGCCCTTTTCGCGATGATGCGAGAGGCCGGCGCCGAGGCTTCGGCGATTGCCGGCATGGTCGTGCACGGCAATGCGCAAACGCGTCGCCAGTTCGATCGCCTCGTCATCGGCAACATGCTCGATGCCCAGTTCAGCATGCAATATGCGCTCGCGGTCGGAGCGCTGAGCGGGCGCGCGACGCTCGATCAGTTCTCACCCTTGCGCAGCGAGGAACCGGAGGTGCGCCGGCTCATGCGGCTCGTGCAAGTGGTCGACGACCGCGTTCTCAATATCGGCGAATATCCGCCGCTCGAGCTTCGCCTCACCGACGGCCGAAGCTTGCTGCGGCAGATCCCCTTCGCCAAGGGTGCCCCGGAAAATCCGCTGAGCGACCTCGAGCTCGAGCGCAAGGCTATGTCGTTGATCACGCCGGTGCTCGGCGCCGCGCGCGCCCGGCAATTGATGGGCGTGATCGCGCGTCTCGAGGAGGTCGAGGATTTACGCGATCTCACCGGT